>CALWKX010000013.1 GCA_944381375.1 uncultured Lachnospiraceae bacterium | reverse complement strand
TCAAGCGGATTTATGAGGACAATATTTCGGGCAAGATCAATGACAGCCGCTTTCAAAAGTTGTCTGCTGATTACGAGAAGGAGCAAGCAGAACTGACGGAAAAGATGCAGCTTTGGGAACAAGAGATCGCCAAGCAGGAGGAAGAAGCGGACAGCATTGAGCAGTTCATCCGTAGGGCGAAGAAATACCCAGAGCTGACGGAACTGACACCGGCAGTCCTGCATGATCTTGTGAACAAGGTATATGTTTCTGCTCCCGACAAAAGCAGCGGACATAGGGTGCAGGATGTACGGATCAGCCTCGCCTGTATCGGTTTCCTACCCGAAAGCATTATCACAGAAATGGTCAATCACGCAGTAAAAAGCAGAACAGCGTGACTTCACGCCACGCTGTTCTTACTAAACGCTATAAACCTGTCTTATTACGAGCTGCCTCGCAGAAGCCTTTTTTTTAATTTCTTATCAGACTTTAAAATTCACTGACGTATCGCCTTGTATATCTTCACCAAATTCATAATCCTTGCCTGGTAAAACGGCGTTAAGCACAATACCTGCCAAAGCTGCTATTGCAAGACCTGTAAGAGTGATATTTGCAGAACCGACCGTAAAAGAAATGCCGCTGGAAAAACCAAGACCGCTGACTAATATTACTGCCGCAATTATAAGGTTTCTGGAATTTGTAAAATCCACCTTATTCTCAACAACGTTTCGAACGCCAACTGCGGAAATCATCCCGTAAAGGATAAATGATACTCCGCCTATGACAGCAGTGGGTACGGAATGAATAACAGCAGCGAATTTGGGACTGAAAGATAATATAACAGCAAATACTGCCGCGATCCTTATCACACGAGGGTCATAAACTTTGGAAAGAGCAAGCACGCCTGTATTTTCGCCATATGTGGTATTTGCCGGTCCGCCTACTAGCGCAGCCAGAGAAGTAGCAAGCCCGTCGCCCAAGAGCGTTCTGTGAAGTCCAGGATCTTTAATGAAATTCTTGCCGACTGTGGCAGAGATTGCAGAAATATCTCCTATATGCTCCATCATGGTTGCGAGAGCAATTGGAGCCATAATAAGGATTGCGCTTATATCAAATTTAGCCAATTTGAATGGCGGCAAACCAACAACATCAGCCTGCGCAACTTCTGCAAAAGAAATTATCGCACTTCCGTCCGCATTAGTCATTCCGCAAGCTTGCATAATGAGGGCGGCAATATAGGAAACCACTATACCAATAAGGATTGGCAGTATTTTTACCATGCCTTTGCCCCATATATTGCAAATAACTATAACTGCAAATGTTATAAAAGCTAAAAGCCAATTGGTTGTGACACTCGACACAGCACTGGGAGCCAATGTTAAACCTATAAGTATAATAATAGGACCTGTAACTACCGGAGGCAAAAAACGCATGACTTTTTTAATTCCGATTGTTTTTATAATGAGAGCAAGTATTAAATATATAGCGCCTGCGACTACAATACCTCCGCAAGCGTACGGCAACTTTTCAGCTTCTGTAAGCCCTGCATAAACTCCAGAATCAAGAAGGCTTACAGAGGTAAAACCGCCAAGAAAAGCAAAAGAAGAACCTAAAAAAGCAGGAACCTTGAACTTTCCGAATACATGAAACAGTAAAGTCCCAAGCCCTGCACATATCAACGTTACTTGAATACTTAAACCTGTAATAATCGGCACGAGCACTGTGGCGCCGAACATTGCAAACATATGCTGAATACCGAGCACTAACATTTTTGGAATACCTAATGTTCTTGCATCGTATATACCGCCTTCAGGTATATTCTTTGCGTTTTTTACTTTGTCCATTGACAAATTACCTCCATTTTTTTTCATAAAAAACATCCTGACGTATACATGGCAGGATATTTTTTATTATTTATTTCATCTTTGCAGCCTGTTATACGGTAAATATATTTTATTTAATGTACCATTACTGCAATAAGATTGTCAAGAAAAATCTACATAATGCATCATTAAACAATATTTTTCATAACATCCCAAAGATTGGCCTTCAGTTCAAAACCTATTCCAGGAGCGTCGGGCAATTTAACGCGGCTGTCACGAACGGGCTCGCTGTCAGCAAAACCGCCAAATGGTTGGAACACACCCGGATAACATTCATTACCGCCAAGATTAAGACCTGCAGCAATATGCAGGCAAAACTGATGGCCTCCGTGAGGAATCATCCGTCTAGTACTCCAACCGCTGTCTTTGACAAATTTTAAAACTTTCATGTATTCGCAAAGACCATAGCTTAACGGACAATCCATTTGAATAAAATCTCTATCGCTTCTTAATCCAGCATGTCTGATGAGATTTCTTATATCTTCGAAAGAAAACAGGTTTTCTCCGGTTGCTAAAGGCTTCGTGTAATATTCAGCCAAAGCTGCATGAGATGAAAAATCCAGAGGATCCAAAGGCTCTTCGTACCATTTAAGGTTGTAATCTTTTATAGCGATTCCGCACTCTAATGCCTGAATCAAATCGAAACGTCCGTTAACGTCAACCATCAGTCTGGATCCGTCATTATCAAGAACGCTGAGAGCAGCTTCGATTCTTTTTAAATCGGTTTTGAGATCAGCGCCGCCGATTTTCATTTTCACATCACGAAAACCCATATCCAAATATGACTTTAATTCTTCTTTTAATTTCTCTATCCCTTTATCAGGATAATAATACCCTCCTGCAGCATAAGTATATATGTCTTTATCATAATTATCGTTGTTATACCGTTCGGCAAGAAGTTTGTATAAAGGCTTTTCTTCGATTTTTGCCACAGTGTCCCATACTGCCATATCTATAGCGCCTACTGCATGAGCTCTGTCGCCATGGCCTCCGGGTTTTTCATTGCTTTTCAGAATATTATAGATTTTGAACGGATCCAGATTAGACTTATCTTCTGTGTAAATATCGTCGTTATTCATTAATTTGGGAATCATACGATCACGCAGAATACTTGTAGGAGCATATCTGCCTATAGAATT
Source organism: uncultured Lachnospiraceae bacterium (assembly GCA_944381375.1). Classification (GTDB taxonomy): domain Bacteria; phylum Bacillota; class Clostridia; order Eubacteriales; family Anaerofustaceae; genus CALWKX01. The sequence goes on along the minus strand of CALWKX010000013.1, from coordinate 34,501 downwards.
GAATCCATATCCGACAACTGGTTTGCCGTTTTTGATTACATCCGTAACAATAGCTACAACACTGCCTGTCATTGCGCTGAAATTAACATAAGCGTTTGCTATTTTCGTACCGAAAGGTATGGTTTTTTCAATTATATTTACAACCTTCATTTTTAATCCTTCCTTATTTTTATATTTAGATTCTAAACTATATTAATTATTTTGACAAGCTCATTTTATAATCAAAACTTAATTATCTGAACAATAAAATAAAAGCAACCGTACTGCACGGCTGCATTCATATAATTTTTATAAAATTAATGAGCGAATCTGTCAAAAGCGTTATGTTGCGTTCGTCAAAAACTGTGTCTTTTGCTGTATGAATCTTATCCATATATAAACCTAAAATCTTTGAATATTTCATTGAAGCAATACCAAGCGTTTTTTTGAATGACATCTGATCAGACGGATAGAAATATTTTTTTTCACTTATTATGATGTTTTTTTCGTTCGTTGAAATAAAAACTGATTTAAGCTTATCAATCAGTACGCAGTCGGCTTTGAAATGTTTATCAGGAATAATCAATATATTGTCGCCATCAGACACACAATCAAGATTGATCAAGGCTTTGTCTTTCAAATCAGCTTTATGCTTTTTTGCGAACTGCATTGAGCCGAGCAAGCCTTTTTCTTCATTATCAAACAGCACAAAAGCTGCTTTATACTTATACTGTTCCTCTAATTTTAACGCCGTTTGCACAACAGTAATTACGCCGGAAGTATTGTCGTTGTAATTATTTTTATTGGCTTTTCCGAATATCATTAAAAATATAAGACTTAAAAGAACCGCCACATAAACGGCAATTGATATATAATGATTTTTTATAAGCAATTCTGTTATAAATGCGAAAGCTGCCGAGGCAACTATCATTGCAGATGCCAATAAAACCTGGTACAGAATATATATCCACATACGCTGAGGCGTAATTATATTTGGAAACGGGAGCACAGCGCAAGTATCGTAATGCGCTCCTATAATCACTTGCGCTTTGCTGATATCTCCGATAATTATATTTCTGCTTTTTATAAGCCCGCTTTCTTCTACAGTTATCTTCAGATTATAAGATTCAAGACTCTTTTTTATGTATGTTTCAAAATCTATCTTTTGCCTGGCAGATTTTCTGATCTTATACTTGTTTAAAATATCAAAAGTTATATCTTTCATCTTAACTGTGCGTCAATTTGCCTACGAGACCTTCCACATTATACTTTTCTCTTAATTTCGGCTTTTCTATCTTACCTGTGGGGTTGCGAGGTATATCATCAAATATAATTTTACGAGGCCTTTTGTATCTTGCCATACCCATGCAAAAATCTGCAATATCTTTTTGTGTACAATTATACCCCTGCTTGATTTCGATTATCGCTGCGGCAATTTCGCCTAAGCGCTTATCGGCTAAGCCTATTACGGCAACATCCTTTACAGCATCATGCTTTCTTATAAAATTTTCTATCTCTACAGGGTAAAGATTTTCGCCTCCGCTTATTATTACATCTTTTTTTCTGTCTACGAGATATATAAATCCGTCGTTATCTTCATAAGCCATATCTCCCGTAAGGAGCCAACCGTCTTTTAAAACTTCACTTGTAGCTTTAGGGTCTTTGTAATAGCATTTCATTACGCCGTCTCCCTTTACAGCCAATTCGCCGATTTCATTTTGGGCAACGGTACGACATTTATCATCAACAATTTTTGTTTCCCAATGATAACCTGCTTTGCCTATTGAGCCTATTTTATGTATGTTTTCAACTCCCAGGTGCACGCAGCCGGGACCTATCGCTTCGCTGAGTCCGTAATTGGTATCATATTGGTGTGATGGAAAATATTTTCTCCATCTGTTTATCAAACTCGGCGGCACAGGCTGAGCGCCTATATGCATTAATCTCCATTGATTAAGTCTGTAATTCTTTAGATCAATATCGCCGCGCTCTATGGCGTCAAGTATATCCTGCGCCCATGGCACAAGCAACCAAACAATAGTTGCATATTCATCGGAGACCGCTTTCATAATCCATTCTGGTTTTGTGCCTCTGAGCAATATAGCTTTGCCTCCTACCAGCAAACTGCCGAACCAATGCATCTTGGCTCCTGTATGATAAAGAGGAGGAATACACAAAAAAGTATCTTCTTTCGTCTGCGCATGATGATTATTCTCTGTCAGGCATGCTGACATAAGGCTTTTATGCGAATGCAAGATAGCTTTCGGAAAACCCGTTGTTCCTGACGAAAAATAAATAGCTGCATCATCATCCTCGCTGAGAGGTTCTTTCACTTCGCTTTCAGAAGCCCCTTCCATCATAAATTCATAGCTTTGAGCATATACTGGACACTCATCGCCTACATGTATAAAGTAGTTTATATTTTTCAACTGAGATTTTATTGCACTGATACGATCAATAAACTCATCACCGAATACAAGTATTTTTACATCAGCAAGCTCAGCGCAATATTTTATTTCCTCAGAAGAATAACGAAAATTCATAGGAACCACAAGAGCTCCGGTTTTCAGAATACCAAAATAAATAGGCAGCCACTCAAGACAATTCATAAGCAAAATAGCAACCTTATCGCCCTTACTTATGCCATATTCTAATAATATATTAGCAAATTGGTTGGATAATTTTTCAAAATCACCCCATGAGATTTCTCTTCTGTATTTCTCATTTGGAATAGCTTCCACAAGCTCATATTCTTTCCATGACAGATCCGGATTTTCATGGAACTGTGGATTTAATTCAACAAGGCTAATATCTTGAGGAAATTGCTTTGCATTGTGTGTTAAGATATCTGTGATGACCATTAAATAAACTCCTTATGTATTACGCATGTTTAGGATTATAGCTTCTTTGCAGCTTTTAGGGAATACTTTTTTATAAAAAATGAAAAAAATATTATATGCTCAGAAATAATGTTTGACATATGTTATTTTTTGTGTCACATATTCATTGCGATATACAATATATTTATGACATGTTAATTTAGGTAGAGAAAAATGGAAAACAATTAAACTCAGCCTACTTTTGCAGCGCCTGTAGGACAATTGAAAAAAATTTATACTGCTGTCAATAATAACGATTGGTATTTACGGCATTGTTGTCATGTCATCGGTAAGTAATGATATCAATATCATCGCAAGTCGCTATGACGGTAAAAAAACCATGCATTTTTGCCTTGTATTCTTTATATTCAGTTGGCTTACTGTAGGCATAATTCCTTTAATATGGTATCACAAATTATCCAACAGAGTTGGAAATGAAATGATTCGGCGTAACATCAATTTCAAATTAAGCGCGAGTACTTTTTGGTTATGGGGAGTTTTAGGAGCAATAATAGTTGTAGGACCGTTTATCTATACTCATAAGCTTTTAAAATCAATGAATCTAATTTCTGAGCATTATAACGTAAACGGGTAATAAGCAGTTAATATAATAAAAAAACACCAGAAGTTATATAAAACTTTTGGTGTTTTTTTATTAAAAATTTGATTATGAACAAATTACTTTTATGGTTTGATTACAATAATATTAAAGAATATAGAGCTTAATGATAAAGTAATATTAAAAAATCTTAATATGATAGTTAAATACAGTATAAATGATAAAATTATACATTATAGGAGGTATGCATGCTTCAATTAACGAATATAGTCAAAACCTATAAAACGGGAGATTTTACTCAGGACGCTTTAAAAGGGGTAAGTATATCTTTCCGAAAAAATGAGTTCGTATCAATACTTGGACAAAGCGGCTCTGGAAAAACTACTATTCTAAATATTATAGGAGGTCTTGACCGCTACACAAAAGGCGATTTGAAGATCAACGGTGTTTCTACAAAACAATATAATGACGCAGATTGGGACCATTACCGTAATAATTCAATAGGATTTGTATTTCAAAGTTATAACCTTATTCCGCATCAAAGCGTGCTTTCCAATGTTGAAATAGCGTTGACGCTGGCAGGTATTTCAAAACAAGAACGCAGAGAGCGCGCTATAGCCGTACTAAATAAAGTAGGGCTTAATGATCACATTTACAAAAAACCAAATCAACTATCTGGCGGGCAAATGCAGCGCGTCGCCATTGCGCGTGCACTTGTAAATAACCCAGATATTTTATTGGCTGATGAACCGACCGGCGCTTTGGATAGTGAAACCAGTATACAAATCATGGAATTGCTAAAAGAAATAGCCAAAGACAAATTAGTTATTATGGTTACGCACAATCCGGAACTTGCAGAAAATTATTCCACGCGTATAGTAAGGCTTTTAGACGGACAGATAATAAGCGACAGTAATCCATTTACTGACGACACTATAACAAAAAATAAAGCTCCTTACAAAAAAATATCAATGTCTTTCATAACAGCCCTCCAGCTTTCTTTCAACAACCTGAAAACAAAAAAAGGACGCACGCTGCTTACAGCTTTTGCCGGTTCCATTGGAATTATCGGCATAGCGCTTATTTTAGCTCTTTCTACAGGAATGAGCTCATATATTACTGACATTCAAAGGGATACAATGACGTCATATCCCATTACAATAAGCGATGAAACCATTGATGTTTCAGGCCTGATTGGGATGCAGGGAGAAATTATAGGTGAAATGAATGATGAAAATGAAGCGGAAAATGAAAATCGCGAAGGTGTCTATATCGATTACAAAGCATTAGAAGCCAATGAAAAAATCTCCTCCAGCATTGTTGAAAACAACTTGACTGAATTTAAGCAATATTTAGATAACCCTGACAGCGAAATCCAACAATACATTGGAGAAAACGGTATAGTATATACCTATGATGTAAACTTTAACGTTTATTCATACGATGCCGACGGCAATCTGATTGACAGCGATACACAAGTGGAAGACACTTCTTCCCCTACAAGCAATGATATGCAAAACAATTTCATGAGAATATTTGGAGAAAGTTCAGGTTTCAGTTCGGGAAATTCCGCCGGAGCCTCGAATTTTTCTCAGTTGATGGAGGGGAATAACGGTGAAGCCGTAAGCCATATAGTCACAGACAGCTATGATGTATTATACGGAAACTGGCCTAAAGAGTATAACGAAGTCGTACTTGTAGTAAACGATGACAATGGAATTTCAGCGGAAATATTGTATCAGCTTGGGTTTATTACTAAAGAACAATACAATAACGCTATAACTGCTATTGAAAATGAAAGCGAACCGGAAGAAATACGTTTTGAATATGCCGATTTATGCAATCATACATTTTATCTCGTTGCGGCATGTGATCATTATGTAGAGAATGATGACGGTACTTTCAGCCGCATCGATAACATAATGTTGAATGAAGACATACTTTTATCTAATTCTGTTGAATTAAAAATAACAGGAGTGATTCGTCCCAAAGACGATGCTCAGAATGCAAATATTTCTACTTCTGTAGCGTACACTTCCAAATTAACAGATTATATCATATCTCATACGAATGAAAGCGCTGTCGTAACAGCTCAAGAAGCGGACACTACTGTAAATGTACTTAACGGAATGGAATTCGAAGCGGCAAGCGATGATGAAAAAATAGAAGATACCAAAGAATATTTAAACGGCTTGAGCATTTCTGAGAAAGCCTCATTTTACACTCTTATAATGTATTATGCTTCATCTGACGAAGGGACGGAATCATACAATAATTATGCCGGAATGATGGATGAATCCTCCATGGCATTAGCATTGGAACAATGGTTGGCTTATAACCCCGATAATGAGATACTGCTGCGAATATATGATGAATATATCGCCGGAGCAAGTTTTGAAGACAATATGAAAGATTTCGGCAAGGTCAGCTATGAAGCGCCATCGACTATAAGCATATATACTGACAGCTTTGAAAATAAAGATGCAATAGCTGAATGCATAGCGCGTTACAATGAAACGGCATCTGAAGACGCGCGCATAACATACACTGACTATGTAGCAATGCTTACTTCTTCAATCACAACAATAATAAACGGAATATCATACGTGCTGATTGCATTTGTGGCTATATCGCTGGTTGTTTCCTGCATTATGATCGGAATCATCACTCATATATCTGTAATGGAACGCACAAAAGAGATTGGAATTTTGCGTTCGCTCGGGGCTTCAAAAAGCAACATTTCTCAGGTATTCAATGCAGAAACGTTTATAATAGGATGCTGCTCCGGTATTTTGGGTATCATAGTATCACTGATAGCAATACTTCCTATCAATGCAATCATAGCAAGCCTGACGGGAATCAATGATTTAAAAGCTCAATTGCCTTTATACTCCGCATTAATCCTGATTGTTATAAGCATAGTTATTACAATGATAGGCGGGTTGCTGCCGGCAAAATCTGCAGCGAAAAAAGATCCTGTCATTGCACTCAGAACCGAATAAAAATTAAAGATACCATATAATGAAAAGACATCTTGCATTTACAGCAAAGATGTCTTTTCATATCACAGCTTTTCTCCAAAAATAAAAAACGATACAAAGGACATCTCCATAAAACAGCATAAGATTGTTTTCGGGAAACGGCGCAGCTTCAGCTATGCCGGATTTTTAACCACGATATGCCCGTCTTTGCTTTTTCGTTTCTGTTCCATTCCTTTCCCGCCCTTTCCTTTGCATTGAGCAGGAAACAAGCACAGCAAACGAGTACCCATTTGTCCTTTTTGCCTATTGGGAAAATCCCAAACCCTTTGCTTCCTATCACTCAATATCACGTCTGTAAGGCGGTTTTGTTGCACTTTTGCCGTTCACTATATACAATACACAGCTTTAGATATTACCGATATAATAAGCACTTCTCATTTTGCTTTTCTGATTTCACATCTTACCGCATATAATCTGCCACTTGCCGTTAAACAAAGGACAAAAAACGCATTTTACATTACAATATGATTGGAACAGGAAGCGAGGTGATGCTAATGAAAGTAGAAATTAACATTTCAGAGGAAATTAACGAACCATATGCAGTGATTTATACAAACGAAGAAAACGCAGAAATCAAGAGAGTTGCCGCACTTATTGAGGATAGCACCGCAGGAAGCAATATTATTACAGTTAGTGATAACGAGCGCTTTTTTGTTCTTCGTCCGGACGAAATATACATGATTCGGGTAGAAAATGAAAAAACCATCGTGTATTCCCAAACGAAAAAATACAGTAGCGGCAAACGTCTGCATGAATTCGAAAATCTGCTCGGCAACAGCTTTATGCGAATATCCAAATCCGTCTTAGTAAATTTGAAATACCTAGATTGCGTTGAGCCTTCTATCGGCGGCATGATGTTACTTATTTTGAAAAATGGTTGTAAGGACTACATTTCACGGAAGTATCTTCCCGCTTTTAAAAAATACCTTGGTATATAGGAGTAATGTAACTATGAAAAAAATATTGGATATGATTTTATTTGGCCTTTTTATCGGTTCCTTTGGATTTGTTGCAATGTTATTCATTGCCTCTGCAATTACGGGAAGCGCAGATACTTTCTTTGCACAAAAAACAGGCGGAGAATGGCTCAAGGTGGCAGGAAGTTTCCTCATTATTGCTACTGGATTTTCTATTCCTTCTATTGTGTATACAAAGGAGAACCTTTCTATCGGTTTGAAAGTGCTGATACACATGGCTGTAGGAACAATTGTCTACTTAATTATAGCTTTTTGTTGCGGGTGGGTAAAAACAGATTTTATCTCAATCGTAATTTACATTCTGGTTGCCATTGTGATCGCCGCAATCTTTTGGGGCATATATATGATGTGCTTTAAGCTGCAGGCAAATAAGATCAATAAGAAAATCAAAGAGAAACAGCAGAATGATAACCATTAAACTGGCACATTGAAATAATGAGTTATGGATTATTTTAAGTGGGTATTCTGTCCTATCGGTGATAGAAAGACACGAATTAAATATTGTCAGTTGTCAAAGAGCCAGACGCACAGACGCAGAGCCGATAACACGCAAATCAAAATGCGGTTGTCGGCTCTGCTAATTTTTTGGGAGGTATCAATATGTTGATTGCTATTTCTCATTATCTACAATCAAAAAAAGCCCTTGCGCTTGTATGGGTTTGTGCGTCCATGAAGATGAACACGCAAATCATATAGCAAAGTAGAAAAAGCCTTGATTTATGCGGCTTGCAGAGGGCAGAAACAGGATAAGTAATATCATATCCCTCGAAAGCGGAAAAATGCCGTTCTATCGTTCCATCCGATATAGAAAAAGCGGGCAAGAAGTTTTTGACCTCTTACCCGCTTTTTGCTGTAACCTGTCTGCCAGCCGTTAAGTTAGTTTGTTTCAGTACTTCCTTATCGGTGGTTCGCATTACAGCAAAGATGTCTTTTCATCTCACAGCTTTCCTACAAAAATAAAAAAAGACGATACATAGCACCGTCTTTTTCTGCGAACATTTTATATTATTTAAACTATTTATGCATATCATATTTTTCGGCATAATACTTGAGCAACTTATTGTAATCTTCATCATATTGTGATTTCATATCATCAATATAACCGTGCATGGTAAACGAACCCAGCTCTAACTGAATGATACACAAAGCTATATTTGAGCAATGGTCTGAGATTCTTTCATAGTTGGCAAGCAAATCCATAAAAATGAAACCAAGTTCAATTGTACACCCGCCCTTCTGAAGTCTTTCAATATGTCTGGAACGCAGCTCTACATGCATTGCGTCAATTACATCTTCAAGAGGTTCAACTTTTTTAGCAAGCTCAACATCCGAAGTTTTAAATGAATCTATGGACATATTCAAAACTTCCGTAAGCGCTGACATCATACGTTTAAGATCTTCTTTACCTTCGTCCGAAAAGCTAATGTGTTTGCTGTTAAGCTCTTTTGAACTTTCCAAAATATTAACCGCATGATCTCCTATTCTTTCAAAATCATTAATTACGTGCAGCAATTCGCCCACATCATGGCTTTGCTCCATAGTAAGTCCTTTGCTTGAAAGCTTTACAAGATAATTACCAAGTTGGTCTTCCAAATCATCGAGCTTTTGTTCATATTCAAGTATGGTTTTTACGTTATTTTCATCATATTTTTTGAAGTTTTCCATAGCACAGAACAACGCGCTGCGTGAAATTTCAGCCATTTCCTCAGTAACCTTCCGGCTTTGAGCGATTGCGAAAGAAGGCGTGATCAGGAAACGTTCATCGAGCAAAGATTGTTTTTCCGTATCTTTCTTATCTTTAATAGTCAATGTAGCCAACTTTGCAAGCTGCTCACTAAACGGGAACAGAATAACAGTATTAGCAATATTAAATATTGTATGGAAAACAGCGATTTGAGCCGCATTAATAGATACATCAAGCATAACCAAATTTAATATATATTTAGCTATTAGGAAAAGAATTAAAAATATAATACAACCGATGATATTGAAGTATAGATGAACCATAGCAGAGCGTTTTGCATTTTTGGAAGCTCCGGCGCAGGAAATTAATGCTGTTACGCAAGTACCTATATTCTGACCGAGAATAATTGGTATAGCAATTGAATAGGTAATGCTGCCTGTGACAGTCAATGCTTGCAGTATACCTATAGAAGCTGACGAGCTTTGAATAATTGCTGTCAGAACAAGCCCGACCAAGATACCTAAAAACGGATTAGTAAATCTGCCCATTATAGAAGTAAATGCCGGATCATCTGCAAGAGGGGCTACTGAATCGCTCATAACAGACATACCAAACATCAATATGGCAAAACCTACCAGAATTGTGCCAATATCTTTCCGACGTTTATTCGTGGAGGACATCATCAAAAATACACCCACTGCCGCAAAGATGGGAGAAAATGATGTAGGCTTTAATAATTGCAATATAAACGAATCGCCCTGAATACCTACCAAACTTATAATCCATGCCGTGACGGTAGTGCCTATATTAGCACCCATAATAACGCCAACAGACTGCGACAACGTCATAATGCCGGCATTTACAAAGCCAACGACCATAACGGTAGTTGCCGAAGAAGACTGAATAACGCCTGTGACGATAGTGCCTAAAATAACGCCTTTTAAGCAGCTATTTGTCATTTTTTCAAGAAGCGCCCCCATTTTTCCTCCGGATGCGCTTTCCAGAGAAGAGCTCATAGCTTGCATACCGTATAAAAACATAGACAATCCGCCAATAAAAGTTAGAACAGAAAATATATCCATTTTATCTCCAAGCCAAATAAATTAATAATCATTTAACATCATTTTTATTTTATTTTAATGATCAAATAAAAGCAAGCTTGAGTGAATATAAACATAATTTCATTGCTCAAAAATATATTTTTATAAAAAAAAAAAGGATTTTGCATAAAATTCTTAAAATATATCATTCTCATATTTTATCGTGTATAGAAAAACAGTCATCTGCAACACAATTATAAATCGTTAAAATAAAATATTCAGAAATTCATTATTTGACAGATTACACATATACGTACGGCTATATTAATTATATCTCATTAAAACGGAGGTAAAAATGATATACCGAAAAAAGCGTAAAATGCTGAGCGCTTTCAGTGCTGTAATAGCCTTGTTCATTGGTTTAAGCAGTGCAAATACTGTAAGCGCATTGTCGTATGATCCTATTAAAATGGATTATATTCAAACGAGCGCGCCAGAATCTGAAAGCGCTGAATATTTCAGGGTTAATATTTTTGATTATAACAGAGAAAATCCTGAACAAATAGCTGAAGCTATAAAAAAGGAGTATCCTAAAGCTAAACGCTCTTCATATTTTTCTTTCATAGGAGGAGGAAGTTCCGAATCAGGATTTTCGATGATATCCCAATGGACAGGACACAACGGCGGAATCATTAAAAACTTGGTAGCGCCTAACAAAACATCGTCAAGTCCATCTTACTCAGAAGGGATAACTGGAATTGATTTATTTGATACTAATTCTTCATACTATGATGTATACGAAAACGTATGGTTTCCTTTCAGATATGAAAACGGAAAATATGTTTATGACAGTGAATTCAACAGCGCAACTCTCGACACAAACAGCGGTATAATAAGCTTAGGCAACCCAAACGGAGGATTCTGGCCGTTTGGAGTAGATAAATATCACTTTGGAATGCATCTAAGTGTAGATTTTTACATACCTGACGGCAAAAGTGTTGATGGAGAAGATCTTATATTTAATTTTTCAGGCGACGATGATGTATGGGTGTATATTGATGGAAAGCTTGTTTTGGATGTGGGAGGAATACACGATGCATATTCAGGGAGTATAAATTTCACAAATGCTACTGTCAGCGAACCAAAAGCGTTTGCTACATATCCAAATATGCACAATCCTTCAAAGCCTACAGTTACATATAATGAATTCATAGCGTCATTTGAAGAAAACTCAATTCACACTCTTGAAATATTTTATTTGGAACGCGGAGCAAGCAAATCAGATTGCAGGATAGAATTTAACCTTCCAAAATATGAACCACTTATAATAAAGAAAGAAATATCTAATCTTAACAGCGAAGCTGATAGTAATACGGAATTTGTCTTTAACATAAAAACAGCTAACAACTTCGAATGCAAAGAAGATTTGGCAAATTATGTGGGAGAGTACGATCTATATGAAAATAACATATTTATTGAACGCAAAACTACTGATCAGAACGGTAATTTCATTCTGAAAAATAATCAGGAAGCAAAGTTTGACACTCTTTTAGCCGAAACGTATTTTGAAATTACAGAAATAAGCGCTTCTGAGGATGATTTTTATACGTACTTCAGCGCAGCCGACTGGATAATACAAAATGATCTTATCGTAATAGACAATGGAACAATTAAAGGGATACTGCGGCCTGACGTTGAAATGGAACGAAGCTATGAAATAACTTGCGAAAACATACGAAAAACTACTGATTTTTGTTTCAACAAGGTTGACAGTTACACGATGCAGCCCATTAGCGGAAGCGAATTTTCATTATGCGGCACAAGCGATTTACAGGAAAAAATAGACATTACATCAACATCAGATGCAAACGGTATAGTATGCTTTGAAAATATACCTCAAGGAAAATATACGCTTAAAGAAATACAAGCGGGTGAAGGCTATGTATTAAATGAAGCAATATATGAAATTGAAATAAATATAAATAAAGACGGTATTTTCGAAATGCTGGTCAGTTATGAAAATGAAATAATTTATTCAGGCAACACATCTGAAGTTGGTTTTTATGTAACAAACGATCCTGAAATCAGATCAATAACTGTACAAAAAATATGGAATGATGAAAATAATGCGCACAATACACGTCCCTATAGTATAACTGTAAATCTTTTAGCAGACGGAATAAAAATAATGAGTCAAGAAATAACAGCGGAAAATAATTGGGAATATACGTTTGAAAATCTCAGTGTATATAACAACGGGAAAAAAATAGAGTACACAGTCACCGAGAACAATGTCGTGAATTATAAAACGAGCTATGACGGTTATACAATAACAAACACATATACGCCACCGATCCCAACGCCCGACACTTCAGACAACAGCTATCTATTTGTATTCATAGTAACAGCGCTTATCTCCATCGCCGCAGCAACAGTATTTATAATACTTAAGAAAAAACAATTAAACAAAGATAATAATATATAGTAAATAATCACGGCGTATATGCAAACAGCCGCGGCCGCAGGCAATTGCCTGCTCAAAGCGCGCAGAGTATGCTCTGCGCGCTTTGCCGCTTTTGCGATGATGCAAAAGCGGCCGCGGCTGTTTATATTCTGCTCTTTCATTATTTTTAGATTTGCGTTTTTGATATAGTGGCGATTATTCCATAATTTTAAAATAAGCTTCTTCTTTTTCTCAAGTCATTGACAGTCATTGACATAATCAAAATTTATTTTTAAATTTATTTACATCAAGAATCGCTTTCTGTATTATAGAATAAATATTCACTTATATAAAAACCGTTTTGTTTATATACTGCGATATCCTTTATACTTTTCTAAAGCGGAGGACACAAAATGAATTTTTCCGTTAAACTAAATGCTCTAATGGATCTTACAGGAACCACAAACAGCCAGTTAGCAAAAGCATTAAATGTTGATCCTTCCTTGGTATGCCGTTGGCGCAAAAATACGCGAAGTCCTCTTAATAATTATAATATAATGATCTCATTGGGAAATTATTTTTCGCAAAAACTTGTTATGCCATACCAAAAACAAGCCCTTTTCAATCTGATGAAAATCAATCCTGTACAAAATGATTTCATCTTTACATGCAACGAGATCATAACCTTATGGCTTAAGGGCCAGGAAATTAATACTGTCAATAATTTAGCATGGTTTAATAATAAACTTGTATACAACGAAAATAATTCCATAGTTAAAGCAATCTCCGCCCTAATATCAGAGGGATTGAAAAATGACAAAAAAAATCTGATATATGTTATGCTTGATTTACCTATACGCAAAACAGTTTTTTTGCTGAATACAATAATACAAAATCTCAAAATAACAGAAAAAAACCTGCGTAAAATAAAATCAATACATATTATTTGCCGACAAAATATGCAATCAACTATATTGGAAAACATAATTGCAAATAACGAGCTGAGCGCATTACTTTCCGATAAAATTGGGATTTTTTATCTTCCTTATACTTTGAGCGTATTTGAGCATTTCTCATTTTTAATAGAGGATACGGGTTGTATAGTCTCAAGCGCGGCTTCCTCTGCATCGGGGAAAGTTTTCACCATAACAAACGCCGATCAATTAAAAAAAATCGCAAACGAATATATTGCGCTTAAAAAAAAATGTTCGACAGCGCCCAAAAGACACGAAAACACCACAAATATGCTTCCTATACTAAATACCTCTTTGACTAATGTATTTGAAAGCGTCCTTTTGGAAAATTTAAATTCTTATTTGGGTGACTATATACCTAAAGGGACAATTATTAATAATTCTTACCGTACTGATTCTCCATGGCTTTTCAACTATAAAGCATTATTCATATATGATCATAAAGGAATAGCTCAATATGCTACTGGACCGAGTGAAGACTTATGGGGGCTTCCTTTACGCGATATGCTGAGTAAAAGCGCTTTTGATATGGAACAATCTGGCCATTTTTATCCTTCTATAACAAGACTTGTTTTTGAAAAAAACGAAAAAATCTGCGCACTCCAAACGACAAAAACAGGTAAAAAATTATTAGTAGTAGGATTACCTATATATTCAAGCAACGGCCAAATTACAAAAACTGTAAATCTGACAAGTGAATTATCATAAAAAAACGATAAAAACTCGATACTGATGTTGCATATGCAACATCAGTATCGAGTTTTTTGAAGTATAATATAATAAAATAAAGAAAAACTAAACACGGGTAAAGGAGAAAATAAATGATATATAATGGTTGTCCCGGAGCTGACAAACTACGCAATCCTACAATAAAAGAAAAAATCTGCCCTGTTTGCGGAAGCATAATAGAAATATTTTCAGTGGATACACAAGTAAAATGCGAAACATGCGGTTTTATCGCTTATAATGATGAACTTACTTGCGTGGAGTGGTGCAAATACGCTGAAAAATGCGTTGGAACAGAGCTTTACAATAAACTGAAGAGAAAAAAAGATAATATTTCATAAAAAAATATTTAGATCCGAAGCGACAGGGAAAAATATAAAAAAAGCAAGCAAAGCGCTCAAACAATCATATGAAGAAGAAAAGACGAGCTTTAAAGAGACTCGCCTTTTGCTTTATCAATACTTTGTTTTAGCCTTTCCTATTAGTGACATCAAATATCCAAAGACTATAGCTGCACAAATACCAGCGGACGTCGCTGTTAACCCTCCCGTGAATACTCCGATAAGCCCGAATTCATTTACGGCCCTTATAGTACCCTTTACAAGAGAATAACCGAATCCCGTTAATGGAACGGTAGCGCCGCAACCTCCGATTTGCACTACATATTCATATATTCCAAGTGCTGATAAAATAACGCCTGCCGTAATATATATAACTAAAATTTCGCCTGAAACCAGCTTTCGTGAATCCATTATTATCTGAGCAATTACACATATAATTCCCCCGACAATAAAAGTCAGTAAATAATCCATTTTATCCCCTTTTACTGTTTATTACTACTGCATGAGCTATTGAAGGTATCGTTTGACCCTGTTGCTGAGAAGTAGGTGAAAGCAAAGCCCCTGTAGGGACAAACAAAACCTTGCTGAGTTCTTTATTTCTAAACATTTTCATTATATATGAACAAAATACGCTGGCGCAACAGCCTGCCCCGCTGCCGCCTGCATTGACATATTGATTTTCTCTGTCATACATAAGACTACCGCAATCAAAATAATTTCTGACTTTGAATTTTTTTTCTTCAAACATTCTCGTTACAATATCATGCCCAATACTGGCAAGATCTCCCGTGAATACTGCATCATAATCTTCAAAACTTGTATTTGTCGCCTTGAAATGATTATATATCGTATCAAAAGCAGCGGGAGCCATCGCCGTACCCATATCAAAAGGATCATTCTGATCAAAATCAATAACTTTACCTTTGGTAATATACGTAACATAAGGACCGTTGCCTCTGCCTGATAAAATAACGCTGCCCACTCCTGTAACGGTACGCTGAGCAGTAGGCGGAGATTGACTTCCTAATTCCAGTGGAGTTCTGTATTGTCTTTCAGATGTACTGAAATGACTTGAAGCTGAAACGATTACATTATCCGCACACCCTGCTTCTATACTTACCGCCCCTATTTGAAGTCCAAGCGAAAACGTAGAACATGCGCCGTATATTCCCCAATAAGGAAAACCATAATCCTTCACTCCGAACGTCGTAGCTGTAAGTTGATCGAGAAGATCCCCTCCTATAACCATGTCGACTTGATTCGGTTCAAAATCTGCTTTGCTCATTACACCTAATAAGCATTTTTTTATAAGATCTATCTCGGAAAGCTCATAGCTTTTTGCACTGCAATTATCGTCACAAATCACCTCATCAAACAAGCTCCCCAAAGGTCCCTCTTCTTCTTCCCTTCCAACAATTGCATATTCAGCGTTTATACTTATAGTATTATGAAATTTATACGTTTGCCTTTCAAGCTTTTGCGCCAATAGTTTTTACCTCGCAATTAATAAATATAGATAATAAACCAATCCGACTATCCACGACGACACGACTCCGTAAACTATAACAGGGCCAGCTACGCTGAACATTTTCGCACCTACTCCGAACACTGGGCCTTCTGCTTTAAACTCCATAGCGCTTGACACTATAGAATTAGCAAAACCTGTAATAGGAACAATAGAGCCTGCGCCTGCAAATTTACCCAATTTATCGTATACGCCTATTCCCGTGAAAAATGAACCCAAAAATACTAATATAACAGTTACCAAAATACTGGCTTCGGATTCAGACAAGCCCCATGATAAAAACATATTTGTCACAAGCTGAGCAATCAAGCATATGCTGCCTCCAACCCCAAACGCCATAACAGAATTTTTTATATAATTTGTTTTGGGTCTTGTATTCTTTTTAGCTCTTTCAAAGCTTTTTCTATCGTCTATGTTCTGCGTCATAATAACTCCTGAAATAAAAAAGATAAGCTTATGCTTATCTATTTTTTACTTATATCAAACGAGTATTCATTATTTTAAATTATTTTTCAGATTTTGTATGATTTTATGCTCAAGCCTTGATACCTGAACTTGCGATATGCCCATGATTTTTGCGACGTTGGTCTGTGTCATATTTTTAAAATATCTAAGTACTATCAGCTGACGGTTTTCTTTTGAAAGGTTTGATAAGGCGTTTTTTAAGTCTATCATATCTATAGTCGCTTCAAGACCTTTATCCTCCACTTTTACCACATCTTGCTTTACATGAGAATTATCAGATGAACTGTCAACATAATCATATAAATAATCAGGATTTCTACAAGCCTCAAATGCATTGAGAACATCTTCATAGCTTTCGCCTATAATCAGAGATATTTCACTGACAGAAGGTTCGGTTCCTTGCTTAGCAATATATTCATCTCTTGCTTCTTTGGCTTTTATATATATACTCCTAAGAGTACGGCTTACTTTTATAATGCCATCATCGCGGAAAAATTTTCTGATCTCGCCTCTTATCAGGTGAACCGCATACGTAGAAAATTGCGTTCCGTATTCAAGATTGAAATTATTCGCCGCTTTTATCAGACCTATCACGCCTATTTGATACAGATCTTCTGAGTTTCCCTTTTTAATCAAAGCATACTTTTTCGCCACGCTGTGAACAAGAGCCGAATTTTTCCTTACAAGCACATTCATTGCTTCTTTATCGTTATGCTTTTGTATTCTCTGCACCAAATCCTCAGAGGATAATGAATCGTAGCTAATCGTTGCCGGCTTCGTCATTACTGCCGCTTCCGTTATGTATTGATTTTTTCATGACAATTGTTGTGCCGCTGCCCGGCGAAGAAATAATATCCACGCCATCCATAAAACTTTCCATAATCGTGAATCCCATACCTGAACGTTCCAGTTCAGGTTTCGTGGTAAACATAGGTTCACGGGCTTTTTGTATATCGCTTATCCCTTTACCCTGATCTACAACCTTAACTGTCAAAACATTATTTTCGATCACAGCACTCATTTCCACGCTGCCATCAGGCATTCCGTCATAACCGTGTATAATAGCGTTCGTTACAGCTTCGGATATACTGGTTTTAACATCGGCCACATCCATAAGCGTTGGTTTCAAAGGCTCGATAAAAGCGCCTATTACAACCCTTGCCAGAAATTCATTTTCAGAAACGCTTTTAAACTTCAAACTCATATAATTAATCATTTAGTACCGCCATTCTCTTTTAGTTATCGTTTATTTAATCCTTTGCGTATCGCGCAGATTACTCTTTGCATCAGCTATATTATCAAAACATCCGAACAGATTGGCTACGCCGGACATTTTAATAAGTTTAAGGATATTTGTATTTTTTGACGTCACAATATTAACTTTTCCATTCTTCGCTTTTATCTGTTTGTAGCGCCCAACTAAAAGACCTATGCCGGCGGAATCCATAAGCTCTAACTTCGTAAGGTCGAATATAATATTTTTGATATCTTTCCTGTAAAGCGTATAGTCAAGCCTTTGTCTGATCCTTTTCGCCGCGTGATCGTCAAGCTCTCCGCCTATAGTTACTATTAATGTATCTTTTATATTTTCAGCCGTAAAATCCATATTGCACCTTATTAAAAAAATTTTCGTTTGTGTCTATTGCTTTTCAGATATTCTATTTCCTCTTTCAGCTTAATAACTTCAAAAGATTTTTGCTTAAGTTTTTCCTTAAGCTCCTCATTTTCAGCCTTTAATGATAAATACCCATCAACATTGAGTGCTGATTTTATTTCTTTAAGCTCATTTAATATTTTTTCCACACTACCGCTGGTCAGGCATTCATCACTTTCCAATTCAAAGACGTTTATCGACTCAACCCCTGTTATATTATTTTTTATTTGAGTAAGGGTCATTCCGACGCCGCGCATATCCTGAATTTTTTTAAAAAGGGAAATTTCTTCTTCGGTATATATCCTGCGCCGGGACGCGCTTCTTTGTATATCCAATGCAAAATAATCTTCATAAAATCTCAGCACTGAGGTATTGCAATTTAGTCTGCCGGCAGCTTGTCCTATAGAATAATATTGCTGCAAAATTAAAATCCTCTGAATCTTTCATTCAGAGGATATGATATCATTGATGCAATCCAAAAACAGTTTGATTTTGTCGATACCGCCGACTTTTTTCATAAGAGCCTCGTCTTTCAACTTATCAAGCACTTGCTCAGCGTAAATTGACAATTCTTTTCTTGAATTATCTCCAAATATAATCGACTTCTGATCATAAGAAGCAACGGTTTTGCCGTCCTGAACATCTAAAGTAGTTAAATATTCAGCAATTATACTTTCAACGCCTATTTCACCAAGACCTTTTTGAAGAGCTTGGAGCGAATCGCTTTCACCATGAACAAGAATAACCTTTTCGGGTTTTTTGTCCATATTAGCGATCCAATCTATAAGGCTGTCATGATCTGCATGACCAGAATAATAATCCATATTAACAATACGCGCATTAACGGCAATTCTTTCGCCGAACAGCTTTATGCTTTTCTCTCCGTCAAGCAGCAGCCGCCCTAAACTTCCTTCTGCCTGATACCCTACGAACAAAAGAGTACAGTTTTCTTTATATATATTGTGTTTTATATGGTGTCTTATGCGCCCTGCGTCGCACATGCCGCTTGCAGATATTATAATTTTGGGCGAGTCGTCGAAGTTTACGGCTTTTGACTCCTCAGTAGTCATTGAATAAACCAGATTGTCAAATACTAAAGGATCATCGCCCGAACGTATCATATCCTGCGTATCCTTATCGAAATCTTTATAATATTTCTTAAAAATCTCCGTTGTTTTGATTGCCATCGGGCTGTCAACGACTACTTTAACATCCTGGAAAGGCCCGAGCATTCCGTTTTCTTTAAATCTGTTTATCTCATAAAGCATTTCTTGCGTTCGGCCTACAGCAAATGCAGGGATAACCAAAGTGCCTTTCTTCTCAAGAGTGCTTACTATTACATCCAAAAGCTCATTTTCATTGCCTTTTCTGTCGGTATGATGTCTGCCACCGTACGTAGATTCCAACACTACATAATCAGCGTCCTTTAACGGCGAAGGATCTTTGAGCAAGGGTATATTTTCATTCCCCAAATCACCCGAGAACACTATTTTTTTAGTCTGACCGTTTTCCGTTACAAAAATATATGCAATCGAACTGCCAAGCATATGGCCGGCTTCAACAAGCATAAAACTGAAAGTATCATTGAGCGTTATCTTATTATTTAACTCAACCGGCCTAAAATATTTCATTGCTTCTAAAGCGTCTTCGGATGTATAAAGAGGCTCTACAGGTCCAAGGCCTTTTCTTTTATTTTTCCGACTATCATATTCAGCATCGGATTCCTGTATATGCGCGCTGTCCTCGAGCATTATCTCACAAAGATCGATAGTCGCGGCAGTGGCATAAATTTTGCCTTTGAATCCTTCTTTAACAAGTTTTGGTATTCTTCCGCTGTGATCAATATGCGCATGAGTCAGTATCATATCGGTTATTTGCTTGGGATCAAATCCGAAAGCTCCTTCGTTAAGCTTCGAAAGCTCACTGCTTCCCTGAAACATTCCGCAGTCAATCAAAAGACGTTCATCATTGGCTTCAAGTAAAAAACAAGATCCGGTAACTGTTTTAGCAGCTCCATAAAAAGTCAGTTTCAAAGCATCCTCCTATAATTTTATAATCTCAACTGTTTGTAAGGCTTGATCAACAAGATTTTGCACGTCAAGCTTTTTTTCCTCAGCCAGTACCTTAGATATTGAAGGTTTGATTGCTGGATGTCTGGGCAAAAAAATTGTACAACAATCTTCAAAAGGCTTGATAGAAATATCATAAGTATCAATATGGCAAGCCATTCTTACTGTATCCACTTTATCAGTTCCTATGAGCGGTCTGAATACGGGTATTTTGACGGCTTCATTTGTGCATGTTATACTTTCAACTGTTTGAGATGCGACTTGTCCGAGACTTTCTCCGGTTATAAGCGCTTGAAAGCCTTTTTCTTGCGCTAACTTTTCTGCTATTCTAAGCATGAACCTCCTTAGCAATACAGTCAAATATTCGCTGCGGCAATTTTTGATAATGTTTTCTTGGATTTTTGTTACAGAAACACAATATAGCGCAAAACCCTGAGTATACTCAGAAAGCTTTTTTGCTAAATCCACGGTTTTTTGTTTTGCATTAAGAGAAGTGTAAGGATATGAATGAAAGTGTATGCCGGATATTTTCATGCCACGCTTTGCCATAAGATAAGCGGCTACAGGGCTGTCGATTCCGCCTGAAAGCAAGACAGCTCCCCTACCGCCCGTACCGACGGGCAGCCCGCACTCGCAATGAACATTTTCATAATAGACATAAGCATTTTGCCTTATCTCTACCGTTAAGAGCACATCGGGTTCATGCACGTTGACTTTTACATTTTCGATATTTCTAAGTATATGGGCGCCGACCGCCTTTGAAATTTCGGGGGAAGTAAGTTCAAACTGCTTGTTGGATCGTTTGCTTTCCACTTTGAACGTTAAGCCTTGTTTATTTATCATAGCCTCCAAAGATGCGGCCTTGACACTGTCCATATCCGCTTTTGTTTCAAAAGCTTTAGTAATATATACAATGCCGAAAACTTTTTTTAACGCGCTTACAATTGCGTCTTCATAATCTTTGTCATAATCTTCGACTATTATTCTTCCCTGTATTTTTCTTATGCTTGCTTTAAAGCCTTTAAGCGCATACTTTATATTACAGGCTAAAGAATTAATAAAATAATTTCTGTTTGAACCTTTCAGATTAATTTCTCCGTATCTTATAAGCAGGAGTTTCTTCATAAACCAATCTCCCTAAGCCGTTTTACAGCAGATTCCAAATGCGAAACCAAAAAATCAATATCATTATTCGATGTAAATTCAGAAATACTTATCCTTAGTGCGCCGTCAACTTTTGCTTTGCTTAGACCTGTTTGATTCAATACTGAAGAATGTTTAGCGTGCGACGAACACGCGGAACCGCTTGAAACATAAATATTATCCTGCTCAAGCATATGAAGCAAGACTTCGCTTTTGAGTCCCTCAAAAGATAAACTAATTATATGAGGAGCGTAATCGGCTTCAAAAATCCTGGTATTGATTACATCATCTCCAAATGCAGCTGTAATTTTTTCATATAAATATTCCTGTTTTTCACGCAGTTTATTATAAGGAAAATCACCGAGAAGTATTTCACAGGCTTTACCCATACCGTATATTGAAGGAGCATTAACGGTCCCGCTGCGAAGTCCTTTTTGCTGTCCCCCGCCGCTCAAAACAGGCTGAAGCGTTACGGAATTTTTCATTATCAGCGCCCCGACGCCTTTAGGACCATGAAATTTATGAGCGCTGACAGTGATCATATCGGCGCCCGACAAATCTGCTTGAATCTTACCGAAACCTTGAGTAGCGTCTATATGAACGATTATATTTTTATTTATATTTTTTACCGCTTCAGTAATTTTTTGCGCTTGCTGCAATGCGCCCGTCTCATTATTCACCCATATAAAACTCACCAGTTTTGTATTAGGCTTTATTTTTGAAAGCAACTCATTTAAATTGATCATCCCGTATTTATCAACTCCGACAAAATCCGTCTCGGCTCCGCAACGATTCAAATACTTTACTGATTCGCTTACGCAAGGATGCTCAAACACACTGGTTATAACATGTATTTTTTTTATATCATTAAATTTATTAGCTGTTCCTTTAATTGCAAGATTGGCTGATTCTGTAGCTCCACAAGTAAAGACAACATTATATTTCCCTTTAAGATTCAGCACTTCGAGAATATTTGACGCTGCATAATCAACTGCTTTATAAGCTTCGCCTCCGAAAGCATGAAGCGAAGATGGATTAGCATATATATCTTTTTCAAAATCAGATACGGCGGTTATAACTTCGTCATACGCTCTTGTAGTCGCAGCGTTATCAAAATAATATATGCTCATAAAATATATTCCTTATCTACATATGGGCTTGTAAAAGATCTGAGGCAAGACGTGTACAGCATATCGAAGCTTATGCAGTCTCCTACCTTATAATCAATCTCGCTTTGAGTTACATCGACAAGAAGATGATCGCTGCTGGCTTCCATAACGGTAATATTTTTATCTTTTGGAATAAGGTCAAGATCAGTATCCTGACGGCCAATTGACAATATAGCTCTTTTCCTAAGTCCTTTATCCTCAAAGACAGGTTTGCGGTTAAGCGAAGCAAAACCCTGCTTGCCTATTGGAACAGAAGGCTTTGTTTTAATTTCTGCTATTTCGCATGTAAGCACCATGCAGTCATGCTCCATACCTTCGATATAAGTTCTTCGTGACATATCACGCCCGAAATAAAACGTATCGCCTATACGAAGATTATTGATTCCGCGAGGCATTGTGCCGTCAAGCAAAAGAGTGTAACTCGTACTTGAACCGCCCGAGATATATTTTAATTTTTGGCCTGTATTTTCTTCAATGATTTCGGATACTTCCAAAAGCCTTGTCATATTTTCGACCGTAGGCATTATTCCGCCATAGCAGGAAAGGTTTGTCCCCACTCCATAAAGAAGAATATTTTTCATGCGGCTGACTTTTAAAGCGGCGCTTAGAATGTCATTTTGATAAAAATAACCTTCGCGAAGGTCTCCCAGATCAAACATAAGAATCACTTTATGTATTTTGCCCAACCTTTGAGCGATACGGGACAATTCTTCTATGACACTCAACTCAGAATTTAAAGACACGTCGCAGTATTCAACAGTCTCCTCCAATATGCTTGGTGCAGGAATGCGCAAAAGCCATTTCTCACAATTTATTCCGCTGAGTTTTTTTATATTTTCAATCCGCGAATCCGCAAGTATTTTAATACCGCTTTCCGTCAAGGCTTTTGATATAGCAATATCGGCGCAATGCATTTTGGTTACAGCAGCTGCTTCTATGCCGAAAGCGCTGCATTTATTAATAATTATTTCGGCATTTTTCTTTATTTTGGGAATATTTATGCTTACCCTTGCTCGCATTGATTGTCCTCAGTTCTTGAAAGAATGAACGGGAGCAGGAATTCTGCCGCCACGGTTTATAAAGTTCTTGCTCGAATAATCATTGAGTTTCATAATCGGGGCTTCGCCCAATAGTCCGCCGAACTTTACGATATCTCCGAGTTTTTTCCCATATACGGGAATAATTCTTACAGCAGTCGTTTTATTGTTAATTACGCCTATAGATGCTTCATCAGCTATTATGGCGCTTATAGTAGTATCAGGCGTATCACCAGGAACAGCGATCATATCAAGGCCCACGGAACAAACGCTCGTCATAGCCTCAAGCTTATCGAACGACAACGCCCCGCAGTTAACGCAAGCAATCATTTCGGCATCCTCGCTTACAGGTATGAACGCTCCGCTTAGTCCTCCGACATATGACGATGCCATTATGCCGCCTTTTTTTACGGCATCAGTAAGAAGCGCAAGAGCCGCCGTAGTGCCGTGCGCACCACATTTTTCAAGCCCCATTTCCTCCAGAATAAGAGCAACGCTGTCTCCGATTTCGGGAGTAGGCGCTAAAGATAAATCAAGTATGCCGAAAGGCACCCCGAGACGTTTTGAGGCTTCATTGCCCACAAGCTGACCTGCCCTTGTAATTTTGAAAGCAGTGCGCTTAATCATCTCGCATATCTCGTTTATAGGCTCTCCCTTGCATTTTTCAATAGCGGCTTTTATAGTTCCCGGCCCGCTTACTCCAACATTGATTACGGCTTCGCCTTCCCCTACACCGTGAAAAGCGCCTGCCATAAACGGATTATCTTCCACAGCATTAGCAAAAACAACGAATTTTGCACATCCTATACTGTCTTCATCCTTTGTTTCGAATGCAATTTGTTTTATCGTGCTTCCAATAAGTTTTATCGCGTCTAAATTAATACCTGCTTTTGTACTGCCGACATTTACGCTGGAACATACTCTTTTGGTAACTTTTAAGGCCTTAGGAATACTGTCCAAAAAAGCATGCTCACTCTTCGTTATATCCTTATGCACAAGAGCACTGTAGCCTCCTATGAAATTAACACCTACGTCGTTTGCACATTTATCAAGCGTGGAGGCTATCTTTATATAATCCTCTGCTTTGCTGAAAGCAGCTAAAGCTATAGGCGTTACCGCTATCCTTTTATTTATAATTGGTATTCCGTATTCTTTGGCTATATCTTCGCCTGTATCAACAAGCTTCGATGAGTATGCATATATCTTATCGTATATTTTTTTTACTGTAATGTTTATATCATCAGTAAAACAATCAAGGAGTGATATACCCATAGTAATAGTGCGTATATCAAGTTTTTCCTTGTCCAACATTCTGATAGTTTCCTGGATATCACTGTATATAGTCATTTAATTACCTTTATATTTTATGCATTATATCAAAAATTTCCGTTTTCTGAACCTGTATGGAGAGTCCTTCGTCTTCCAGTTCACTAAACTTCTTTTTTAACTCATTAACATTTATTGTTTCTGCGGAGCTGACAAGCATTATCATTGTAAAATAATCTTGCATAACCGTTTGGCTGATATCGTCAATATTTACATCAGACTCATAAAGCACTTTCGATACTTTATAAATGATGCCTGTTTTGTCTTTCCCTATAACTGTTATTACAGCCTTCATAATTCCTCCACTAATTACGTTCATGTAGTATAATAGTATTTATAATACCATAAAAAAGAAGCAATGACGAATATTATGAACAAAAAAATTGTTATATTTGGATAGTAGACGTATAAAAAACTTTTCGCATAAAAAAACATACGGCTTTTAGCAATAAAATGCCGTATGTTTTTTACTATATTAATTTAATCATTATTGTTGTCTTTATCGGCAACTTCATCTTGCAAAGCATCATAACCGCGTTCGCCAGTGCGGATTTTCACAACATCCTCTACATCATATATAAAAATTTTACCATCGCCGATATGTCCTGTTTGTCTCATCATATAGCTGTTTTTTATTTTGTCAAGATAAAAATATTATTATAGTCGGTTTTTCAATTTACTTATATAAGGCAGAGTTATTCTAAGAAGCACTGACGTTACAATACCGGCAGCTATACCGGAAAATATAAGTACAGGGAAATAATACATAAGCATAGGCGTATTAACAATCAATGAAGCCATAATTATTTGGGCAAAATTATGACTTACGCCTCCGAAAATACTCAACAGCAAATATGAAGCTTTATCGTGAAAAATCAAATTGATAAATATCATAACGCATACGGAAAGAATTCCTCCTGCAAAACTAAGGATTCCTGCCGTAATACCTCTTGTAATTAATACAAATACGCTTTTAAGAGAAGCGATAGTAAACGCTGTGGCTTTGTTCACATTAAACAGGCAGTACATTACTACAATATTCGAAAGCCCAAGTTTTACGCCGGGAGGCAATCCTGCAACTGGAGGAATCATATTTTCGATCAAATTCAACACTAATGCGATAGCTAAAAAAACTCCGCTGAAAGTAAGTGTTTTTATTTTATTATATTGTTTATGCATTATCTACTCACCGCGTCAATAATATCTGTACCATCTTTACTATGCACTGCAATATGCGTTTTGTTTGGAAGGCAAACGGCGCTTTGCCCGCTGATTTTCAAATAACCGCTTTTTATACATATTTTGTCAGGACAGGAAGAATCATAAAATGCTATAGAGCCATGATATACATGAAAAGTTATAAAAGGTATTTCATCAAGCGTGATATAATAATCGTCCTCTTCATTAAGCTCTATACTTTTTATTAAGATGTCCTCATGGTATATTTCAGCATATAACATATCCGAACGCGAAATAATATTCATATATATATAACCCGCCAAAGCTATGATGAGCAATGCAGCTATTATTAATATGTCTTTTTTATTGATGAATTTCCTCATATGCAGTTATTATACAATGAACTTTAGCTTTTTTAAAGGCGCTAAATCAATGTTGACAAACAAAAACTGCTCGTGTATAATTATCCGGCATAGGGGTATAGCTCAGTTGGTAGAGCAATGGTCTCCAAAACCATGTGCCGAGGGTTCAAGTCCTTCTGCCCCTGCCATTAAAAATAACCGCCTTATAAGCGGTTTTTTTATATGCTAATCATTTATTAGAAAATTAAAATGGTGCTGATGGAGTGACTCGAACACTCGACCTATTGATTACGAATCAATTGCTCTACCAACTGAGCCACATCAGCACACTTTAACGCAGTTGACTATAACATAAACTATCGTATTAATCAAGTTTTTTTTCTTCAATCAAACCATAAATTTTATCTGAAAGCAATGCGAATTGCTGAATCGTCAGTTTTTCTCCGCGGCAGGCCGGTTCAAGCCCCATATCTCCAAGAATACGGACAATATCAATTTTATCAATACCTAATGCCGTATTCAAACAGTTAGCCAGTGTTTTCCTTCGCATCGCAAAGCCTGCTTTCAAAACATCGAAAAATAAGCCAACGTCTTTAACATCAACAAAAGGCTGCTTTCGCGGCGACAACTTCATTACTGCCGAATCTACTTTGGGAACCGGCATAAATACGCTTTTGGGAACATCAAACAAAAACTGCGTTTGCGCATAATACTCAACTGCAATTGTGAATGATGAATAATCTTTCGTGCCTGGTTTTGCGCGCAAACGCATTGCTGCTTCCTTTTGCAGCATAACTATTATACTTTCAAAACTTATCCTGCTCTTTAACAGCTTCATGATTATCGGAGAAGTTATATAATACGGCAGATTCGATACACACACAATACGCCCGCTGATGTCTTTTAATAAATCGGTCAATTCGCATTTCAGTATATCTTGATTGATAATCGTTAAATTGTCCGCGCCGCTGAAAGCTTCTTGCAATATTTTACAGGCAAAAGAATCCATCTCCACTGCAAAAACATGTTTTGCATCATTTATAAGATATTGCGTAAGCGCACCGGCGCCGGGTCCGATTTCCAATACGTAATCATTCTCAGACAAACACGCAGCATTTGTAATCCGTCGGGCTATATTGCCATCAATCAAAAAATTCTGCCCCATACTTTTTTTAAGATAAAAACCATGTGCTTGAGCATACCGTTTTATTACAGACGGATTTGTCATATCATCCATTTTACTCTCTGACCTTTTTCAAATCTTTAATGCTGAATGTATCTGTAATAATCACTAATCCTGCATATATTACTACAGCCAGCGCGATAGTAATCAAAACGGCTATACGAAAATCCATAACAACGTTGAGCGCCGGATAAAAAATATAGCAGAATATTCCAATTATTGCAGAACATACAAAAGTTTTGACAATTTTCCAGCCTACGTTTGATATGCCAACGTACTTTTTCACGTCTATATAATTAAGCGTGAATATTACAAATGAAGCTACTATTGTAGATATAATAGCGCCGAATATACCAATTGAAGGCACAGGTATAAGCGTTAAATTCAAAACAACTTTTACCACGGCTCCTATAAATACGTTTTTCAGCGCAGTGTAAAATTTGCCTGCTCCCTGCAATATTCCCTGAAGCGTAACCATGCCTATCGAAAAGATAACGCTGTATGCTAAATAAGAAAGCATTGTATAAGCTATTGGTGTGGAATTAAAGAATAACAATTCAATTATCGGCTCGCTCAGCACGCTCAATCCCACAGCACTGGGCACAGCTATAAGAAAAGATACTCTTACAGCCATGGAAGTTTTATTTACCGCCTCTTTTGTTCTGTTAAGTTGCAGCGACTGACTTATGGTCGGTACAAGACTTGAAGATAAAGCCGAACCTATTACTAACGGCACATTTATCAAAGTTTGCGCTTTCTGTTCCAGAATACCCAATAATGTCGTAGGATCTTCAACGCCCGCCTTTATAAGGCATGCAGGTACCGTCGCTGTGTTTATAAGTTCCATAATTGTGCTTACAAGGCCGGCAAAGGCAACGGGTATCGCTATTAGAACCAGAGATTTAAGTATACTTTTAGTAGAAGTATTCGGCATGTTCTGGCTTTGTTTGATCAATGGCCTCTGCTTGCGTTTAAAGAAAATAAACGAAAACATAAGGAATATAAAAGCTGCCGCTGCTCCTGCACTCGCACCGAAAGTGGCGCCTGCAGCGCCGGCTGACACGCCGAAATTTACTGTCAGAATATATGCAAGAGCTATTCCCGAACCAACGCGCACCATTTGATCAACAATTTGAGAAACGGCGGAGTATGACATTGCCTGCATGCCCTGGAAAAATCCTCTGTACGCCGAAGTGAGCGCCACAAAAAACGGCGCTATGGAAATGGCTATTATACTGTAATAAGCCTCTGGATCCCATTGAAATACACTGATAAATATATCAGCGCACGTAAACATGATCACCGTGGATAAAAATCCCAGAATCCCCAGCGTTATGAGAGCTGTTTTATAAACTTTGTAAGCAGTTTTATAATTGCCTGACGCCGCATATTCGGAAACAAGCTTTGAAACGGCTACAGGCAGGCCTATAGTGGAAATCGATATAAAAGTATTATATAAAGGATATGCATATGAATACAGACCCAGCCCGTATTCTCCGATGATATTGTTGAGCGGACTTTTGAAAAATATACCGAGAAATTTCGCTATCATACTGCCTGCCGCCAGTATGGCCGCGCCGCCAAGATAGCTTTTTTGTTTTTTGGTCACTACGCGAAGTCTCCGTTTCAGTGAATTTTCAAATATAAAATAAACTTGATATTATATATCAAATCCAGCATCCAGTATGATATTTCGTATATCTATATGATTTATTTCTTTTTCATCATAACACACTACTATTTTACTGCTGAATATATATGTTTTCACATTTAATATCCCTTTGCAGTCAAGAAGTCTGCGCGTAAGCATCTGAGAATCTTCATCGCCTGTAAGACAATCGGCTCTATAAACAGAATTTCTCATATCAAGTTCCTTTGTCTGAATAATTCGGTTATAGTATTATACCTTAAGATGAACAATTATTATATATTTTACTCAAAAATAAATCTCTTATCTTTACTTTTTTATTGATTGACATTAATATATATATATGCTAATATAGCTCATAAAATCTGCAACGCAAACGCTTTAACGCAAAATGCGGCTGATACAAAAAAGTTTTTTATCATTATTGATATAAATACCATATGCTACTATAGCTCAGCAGGTAGAGCGCGTCCATGGTAAGGATGAGGTCAACGGTTCGAGCCCGTTTAGTAGCTCCAGTATAATTATCAAAGGAGCCTAATAGCTCCTTTTTTTGTTTTTACTTAAATGTCAAATTCTCGAAATACTAGATTTTTTAGATAATATGAAAAATAAAAATATATATAATTTATCAAAATTGTATAACAACGGTTACAAAACAGTGGAAATCACAGCCTACGACAGAATGAATAAGCTTAATAATATATATGCGCCAAATCACGAATACGCTTCGCCCGTTTCATATCTCAGATATGAATATACCGTCGAAGAAAATACTGTCAGCGGCCAAACTTATTGGTTTTCCACCGAATCAAACAGTTCGAAATGCCGCAGCTTTCGCCCGGAGAAAAACTCATATACGATACTTATGACGAAAAACTCAAAATAAATTATATTGACGGAGAAGAAGTCTCATATACGCACGGCTCTCTGGGCGAAGATATAGGCCATGCAATAGTCAGAAACAATTACCACAGCGCAGATATATCAGATGTGTGGGCGGATATAATCGAACAGAACAATATATCTTCAAACGTTGATTTAAACGAATACGATTACCGCATAGACGTATATGAATCAACCTTTACCTGCCGCGAAATGATCGGCTTCATAGCCTCTCTGATCGGCAAAAACGCTGTTTTTGACAGAAACGGCTGTCTTTCGCTGCGTTGGTACGAACCGGCGGATCTTGAGG
Source organism: uncultured Lachnospiraceae bacterium (assembly GCA_944381375.1). Lineage (GTDB taxonomy): Bacteria > Bacillota > Clostridia > Eubacteriales > Anaerofustaceae > CALWKX01. The sequence continues at coordinate 3,903 of CALWKX010000013.1, read as the reverse complement.
GAGACAGCGAAGACAAAATCATCATAACACGGCAAATGCAGTATCTTGACGGTTTTGAAAGGACTACGGACGGAGCGTTTATTATAAACAGTATTACTTCCGGCACACAGGACAACGTAATTACTGCCGGCGACGGATATGGTATCTCGTTCACAAATCCTTTCATGACAAAAAAACGGCTTGACGAAATATTTGCAAACACGGCAGGTATGAAAATAACGCCTTGCACCCTTAAGTATCGAGGCATACCGTTGCTGGAGTGCACGGATATCGTTACGGAAGAGAGCAGCATGACGGATATACATATCATGGCTCAAACCTTCGTATTCGGCAAAGGCATGAATTCCGTTATATCTGTTCATGGCGAAAGCGAAGCTGCCGCTGCAATAGAAAAATCCCCTACGAACGAGAAACTCGAGCAAATGTATTCAGGGCTTAAAAATGCCTTTAAAGAATCAATAGAAACTATCGTCGGAGTAAAAGGCGGTTACTTTGAGCTGATATATGACGAAGACAGCAGCCTGCCGATGGGTTGGCGCATAATGGATACTCCAATACTTACGGAGAATACAAAAGTCTGGACAATGAACAAAAACGGCCTTTATTTCAGCAGCGACGGAGGGCAAAGCATCGACGGAGTTGCAATAGACATGCTCGGCAACATTAATGCAAGCATGATAAACACAGGATATTTGAATACCGAACGCATAGCCGTGGAAAATTATTCCGAAGGAAATCCCAAAAATCTGGGCAATTTCATTCATTTCAATAACGGCTGCATTATTCTGGGTGAAACAAGCTCTGCTATTGCCTTGAAAATAGAAAACGATCGGATAGCTTTCTACGACAGCAGCAATAACCCGTTAGCATATTTTTCTAACGACAGTTTTTCGATTGAAAACATTCAAAAAGTTCAAATATCCGATTTCGCATATTTGAAACGCAGCAACGGCAACTTGACATTCACTAAGATGAAACAAGAAAATACATCTGACTGATAAAAAATCTGATAATACTTATCAATAGATCAAACCCGTCACAAATATAAAAGCGGAGGCGGTTTAAAACACACGCCCCGCTTTTATTCATAGTCATGACATGCATGTATCTCAAAATATTCAATCAGACGCCGTGATTTCGCCATATGGCGACAAAATTCTGTACAGCAATAGTTTTTATGGGAGTCTGAAAAAATGCCTTAATTTCATTTAAACGCTTAATGCGTTCATCAGCCCCCGCTCAATGTTCGTGCTGTTTATCCCGCGCACATACAGTATGAGTATTATCTAGGCTGCGCTCATTTTTTTATTAACCAACGCAAACATGTCTAAATCCTTCAATGCTTTCTGATTGAGTTTTTTTGACTCCGTATTTAGATAATAATTAATACTTTCGACACTTCCTTGTTCGTCTCTGTATTTAATTATTATCTCATCCGGCATGTTATCGAATTCTTTGTTCGGTTTGTAATTTTTATCTGCAAAGCTAAATTCTAAAAGATTTTCGTATTCTATATACAGGCTTATTTTTTCGTCCGAATACACATCGATCGTCAGCCCTTCGTTGCGCACCACTATAATACAAAGCTTTTTTATATATTGCTCGTCTTTTATTATATCAATAAAACCTACCAAGTGCGGAATTGATTTATATATACCTATTTTTATCTCCTTCTATTTTCTCTTATTCTTAATCTTCTTGTATTTTTGTATATAAAATAAAATAACTACAATGACATATATTATTAAAAGAATCAAATTAATAATCTCAGCAACAGTTAATAAAGCATTAACTTTGTGACATAGCCAAGTAATAAGAGCAGAACATATTTTAAACATATTAAACCTCGCTAAATATGAAATCCGTTCAAAAAACTTAGTGTAAAACCTATAATTCATCCGCAAGCTTCTTTGTATTTAGGACAATCTTCATTTCTGATTCGATAGCTAAAGAAAGGCAAAATAATCGATAAAACTACAAACAGAATAAAAAAACTATAACTATGCCAATAATTAAAAAATTAATGATCGTAATAACGCTAAACATAACACGACCCTCATGTGACCAACTGTACGGAAATCTTTAATCAGCGGCAGCGCAAATGCGCCAATCGCACTGAACGCTACTTTTCAGGTAGACAGAAAAACACTCGGTAAAGAAGTAATAGAATACCACAATGGTATTGTCAAACAAACAGGCTCGTCCCCTTTGCTGATCTAAAAAATTATTAGACCAAACGCCTTCGGGCGTTTTTTCAATATCAAAAATAAATAATTTAAAAGGAGATTAAAAAAAATGGCAAATAAAGGAACAATTATGGGAAACGTAACAGGCTCTAGCGCCAGTTACTATCAACTATGGATAGATTGGGAAACCTTAAGTCAATCTATCAGCGCAAACACAAGCGTAGTGAAAGCATCTTTACGTTTTCGCTGCAAATCCTCCGTATCATGGGGATCGTACAGCGATTCCGCAGCAGCAACACTGACGATTAATGGAGTCGTCAAATCTGTAAATTCAATTACTTATAATTGTCAATACAACACCTCTGTACATACGCTTGCAGAAAACACGCTCACTATATCGCATAACGCAAATGGAAGCAAAACAATAAATATATCAGCAACATTCACTGCTAATGCGGGAAGCGGCATGACTGGAGGAAGCGTATCCGGTACTGCTGTCCTCGACACAATCCCCAGAGCATCAACAATAAGTGCGCAAGGATTTGATATCGGTCAAACCGAAACCATTAACATACAACGTAACTCATCTAGTTTCACTGATACCATAACTTATCAATTCTTATCTTTAAGCGGTACAATTGCCACTAATACCAATGCTTCCTACGTTAATTGGGATACTTCAGCACTAAAAGAAAGTTTTATACGACAAATACCAAATGCTTCAAGCGCCAATTGTCTGCTTACTGTCTCCACTTACTCCGGAAGTACGCTTATCGGGACAAATTCCATCAACGTAAAACTGACAGTTCCTTCCGACACAGATACAAGTCCTTCAATGACAGGTATTATAAAAACAGAGAAAATACTTTGAACGGATGCTACGTTCAAGGCAAGTCAAGCTTAACAGTAGAAATAAACGGCGCAGAAGCAAAATGGGGCGCTTCCATATCCTCTTACGAAATCACTATCGGAGATAAAAAAACCTCAACAAGCGAATCTTCAACAAACAGCGGCGTCTTATATACCACGGGGATAATTCCAATTTCAGCGTACGTTAAAGACAGCCGTGGAATAAGTTCATTGGAAACAATAACGGATCAAATTACAGTATATGCTTATGCAGCTCCTTATATAACCTCTGTAACCGCAGAACGCTATACTGACGTAACTTACACATACACTATACAGGGAGGCGAAAGCGGCATTTATTGCTTTGAATTCAATGGCGAAGCCCACTGCTTTACAATGCCGGAATCTCTGCCTTCGGCTTTAGTCTACAGTTACGCCGAAAATAAACTCTACCGCAACAATAAAGGAGGCATCGAAATTCCGCTGGAAGATGAAAAACAGGGAACAGATATCACGCAGGATTTTACCACAACTTTCGGCGAAGTTACCGACGATGGCATATGCTTAAAAATAACGATGGCAGGAGGCGTATCCTCTATAGGCGACAGCGAACAAAACACTATTTCATGCAGTATCGTTTGCGATAATATCACAAAGAGCATACCTGCACAGGCCCCCACAGTAAATAACTTCACCATACTTCGTATATCAGCAGATGAACAAAGAACAATCACGGCAAGTATTAAGAAGCGCAGGATATGCAAAACTAACTTATATCTCACAAACAGATATTCATCCTTATCATCTTCAGGGCGAAAGCGCAGGAAGCGATGTATACGGGTGGGTAGACGAAACGCTTGTAACAGAC
>CALWKX010000012.1 GCA_944381375.1 uncultured Lachnospiraceae bacterium | reverse complement strand
GAAAATGGAGAGATAAGGGTTTTATATTCAATCCCTCAAAAACAGCGTTCTATCGCGTAACAAAGCGGATATACCGCATTTCACGATATACCCGCTTTCAGTTACTACAACCTGTCTGTCAGCCGTTAAATAGTTCCTTATCCCTCTTTATCTTGATAAGGTTTCGCTTTTTAAATACAGAGTTTTGAGCCGTGATTTTTATTTTACTTTATATCAGGGCGTTTGAATTTCAGATATTATGTAGAGTTGATATTTTAGTATGTCAAACGTGACAGTGCGGCGGGCGCGGCAATAGCTTAATAGATATTAAGCTATTGTTGCGCGGCTTCGCCGCGCAGTGGCCGCTTTGCGGCGAAGCCGCGCCCGCCACAGGCTCATTTGACATACTAAAGCGAATGAAGTGCGTTGTTTTAATATTCGCTCAATCAATGTCAAAAAAGCATATTTGTCCTGCTTCGTAAAAAATGCGGCAGTTTTTGCTGCCGCGCTTATATCAGCTTTCCGGCAAGTGATATCCTTCAATCTTCTTTTTTACTCTGCCAAAAGCTATTATAAAACATACCACATGGGCTAAAAACGTCACTATCCATGATAAAGGATAGGATAAATAAAGCCACGTAGTAGTGTGATATGCTTCAACTTGAAAAATCGTAGCAAGCCATACTAAACGAAGTCCGCATACTCCCACGAGCGATACAATCATTGGCGTGAATGAATATCCGATACCTCTGAGAGCGCCTACCATGACGTCCATCATCCCGCAAAGCGCATATGTTGTGGCTATAATTTCCAGACGTTTCAGCCCTTGCTCTATTACATTCGCGCTTTCCGTATAAATGCTCAACAGTTCGCGCCCGAAAAGTAAAACAAGCCCGCCAAGCAAAATCCCGACTAAGAATACCATGCACTGAGCAGTCAGTAATATTTTCTTTATGCGCTTTATTTCTCCGGCTCCTAAACTTTGGCTTGTAAAAGAAATTGTCGCCTGATAAAAAGCGTTCATGGAAACATATACGAATCCTTCAATATTGGCCGACGCAGTGTTTCCTGCCATTACAATATCGCCGAAAGAATTTATTGACGATTGTATCATAACGTTTGAAAGGGCAAACAATACTCCCTGAAAACCGGCAGGCAAACCTATTTGTATCATTTCTGTAAAAGTTCTTTTATTAAAACATATTTTTTTAAATATAAGTCTAATGGCACTTTCTTCGTGTCTAAGGCACATAATTACCAGAAATGCTGATATTATCTGTGATATTACAGTAGCAATGCCGACTCCGGCGACATCCCATTCAAATACTATTACAAACAGCAAGTTGAGCGCTACGTTTATTACTCCGGCGATTAAAAGATAATATAAAGGCCGCTTCGTATCTCCTACGGCTCTCAGCAGAGCGCTTCCAAAGTTATAAAGCATAGTGGCGGTCATTCCAATAAAGTATATTCTCAAATAAAGCGTTGCTAGGCCCAAAACTTCCTCAGGAGTCTGCATCCATATGAGAATTCTTTTCGCTCCGATAACTCCAATGAAAGTAAGTAGAATTCCGCTTGCGAGCGCAATAAACATTGATGTATGGACCGTATTGCTGAGCGCGGAATGATTTTTCGCCCCGTAATATCTTGCGGCAAGCACATTAGCTCCCACAGACAGTCCGATAAATAAATTTGTCAATAAATTTATCAACGCCGTATTTGAACCTACAGCTGCGAGAGAATTATTACCCGCATATCTTCCTACAACAATAATATCCGCGGCGTTGAATAATAACTGCAAAATGCCTGAAAAAACCAAAGGAATTGAAAAAGCAAGCATTTTTTTTATTATGGGACCATGCACCATATCTATTTCGTATGTTTTCTGACGCGCCATTATTTTAACTTCCTTTAATTAACATCGCGATTTAGTTTAACATATGGATTTTGGCACTTCAACAGTTTTATAAAAGAGAGTTGCAAATGCCTTTTTATAACTTTCATCCCTGAGGTTAAGCCGTTTTTTACGTTAAATTAATATAAATTTTTCTGTTAGCTGTGATAATATATAATGGTAGAAAATAAAGAAATAAAAGGTGAACAATAATGAAAAAAATGGATATGGACGCTCTGAGAAATAAAAAGGGCTTTATATGCGATATGGATGGCGTCATATATCACGGCAACAAAATACTTCCTGGAGTGCATGAGTTTGTGGATTGGCTTTATAAGGAAAATAAAAAATTTCTTTTCCTGACCAATTCGAGCGAAAGGAGTCCTTTGGAACTGAAAAAAAAGCTGGAAAGAATGGATCTTGAGGTTGACGAGAGCCATTTTTATACCAGCGCTTTGGCTACTGCAAAATTTCTGGCCACGCAGGATACAAACTGCAGCGCCTATATAATCGGGGCGCCGGGACTTATAAATGCGCTTTATGACGCCGGGGTCACTATGAATGATGTTAATCCGGATTACGTGGTGGTAGGCGAAACAAACAGTTATAATTATGAAATGATATGCAAGGCTGTATCATTGGTAAGGGCGGGCGCTAAGCTGATTGGTACAAACACAGATATTACGGGCCCGAGTGAAAAAGGAATAATACCCGCCTGCCGTTCCCTGATATCCCCTATAGAAATGGCTACAGGCAAAAACGCTTATTTTGTCGGCAAACCTAATCCTCTTATGATGCGCACTGGCCTTAAAATGCTCGGCTGCCATTCATATGAGGCTGCTATGATTGGCGATAGGATGGATACTGACATAGTCGCTGGAATGGAGACTGGTCTTGATACGGTTTTGGTTTTGTCCGGAGTGACTGATCTCGATGAGATGGAGACCTTCCCCTACAGGCCGAATTATGTGCTGGGAGGAGTTGGGGATATTCTTCCAAAATCGCACTGATGTAAATTATTTGTATCGAAAGTCTTTTTAGTGGATTGTAAATGGTGATATAATTAAACAATGAAAAAGAATTACTTAAAATTGACTTTTATTATTTGTGCTGTGGTTTGTCTTATAGCAGCCATATTTTCATTGTTTATGCATTTTAGACAGAAAAACTATGGTATCGACCTTTTTGGCGCAAGCTTGTCTTTTGATGGCAATTCGATAGTTTATGTAGTAGTTATTATTTTGTCCCTTGCGCTTATTCTTATTTTTGTAAGAATAGGTATAAACAGATATATAAAGGAATATGAAAGGGTAAAAGATGAGCTTGAAGTAGAACGTTTCCGTTCCAAGGCAGTAAGACGGCTGAGCGATGAAATAGTATTTGAATACGATAAAGTCACTGATACTTTGCGGGTTTATCCTTCAGTGCGCAGTGCGGACAGCCGCGAACATAATCCTTACATAATTGAAGAGCTTAAAAGCAAAGTTGAGGCAAAAACTCTTCCGCTCCTTCATCCTGCTGATTATGAAGTCGTAAAAACTGTGATTGAAGGAATAGTTCCTCAGGGACTCTCTATAAGACTCGAACGTCATATCGCTGATGAAAAGTGTCTGCTTATATATGAAGTGCGGGCCGTCAGGAAAATGCTTTCCAAAAACTCACAGCTCGTGGTGGGTACGCTCATTCCAGTGTGCGAAAATGATGAACAGAGGGATTTTTTAAGCCGACTGTATTTGAGCGATGAACTTACGGGACTTAAAAACAAAGCGGCTGCCGCTCGCGCAATAGACAAATTGCTGCGCAAACGTCCGCGTTCAAGCGCTCTTGCGGTAATAGATTTTGATGATTTTACTGATGTAAATGGTCAGTTTGGTCAGATTACAGGCGATGTTATACTCAAAAGCTTTGCATCTGAATTAAAAAATATATTCAGTGAAAATGATGTTTTGTCGCGCATAGGCGGAGACGAATTTATGATATACATTGCGGACGCTTCAGACAAGGCGTTGTTGGAAGAAAACTGCAATAAAATATTGAATTTGTTTAGTGAAGGCAATACTCACTCCGCTGTAAGAGATAATATGAGGATGAGTATTGGTATAAGTCTTTATCCCAAAGACGGTCTTAATTATACAAAATTGTACGGCTGCGCCCTGAGCGCACTGAGTAAAGCCAAAGCTGAGGGTAAGAATAAAATAATGTATTTCTCAAAAAAATAAAAGGAGCGTTCGGCTCCTTTTATTTAAAACATATTGTTGAGAATCGCGTCATACAATCCGAGTTTGCAATGATCTATAACGAAATGCTCGCAGTCAAGACAGCTTGGTTCTTCCTTGACGAGCCCGGACTTCAAATTATAAAAGCGCGATTGGTAGCGTGAGCAGTTTTTGGCTACTCTGTTGTAAAGCTTATCGTTCATCAAAAGCTCCTTTCAAAATTGAATCTGTAATAGTTTTTCCTTTAAATATCAGCGTTATGCATGGCAAATAATACCTGCGCGGCGTGATTACTATCGTATTATCATGCGGTTTTAAGCCGTAATTTTGTATATGTGTCAAGCTGCCGTTGATTGGTATTTTTTGTCATGAATAATATAAAATTGCAGCGATAAAGTCGCATTATTCTTTGATATTGACTGATATTTGTGCTATAATAATTTGAATGGAAACCAACCCCTCAGCCGTTATAAACGAGCAGAAAAAAAACGAAAAATCCATGGTCGTAAATACACTGAGAGCTTTTAATTTCCGCAATTTCAATAATGTCGAAATCGATTTTTGCGACAGCGTGAATATTATCAAGGGAATGAACGCGCAAGGCAAAACAAATCTTCTTGAAAGTATATTATTGTCTTTAAGCGCAAAATCTCACAGGGAAAGCAATTATCGTAATTTCATAGGGCAATATGCGGATAGTGCATCGGTATACCTTAATGGCGTTGATATAGACGGTTTGGATTTTGAAGTTGAGGCTTCTTTCAGTGAAGAAAAATCTCTCAGCATAAACGGCCGGACAATAAGAAGGCGTTCGGAACTAGGCAGCATGTTTTCGTTTATTTTTTTCGGGCCGGACGAGCTTAGTATTATAAAAGGAGCGCCTTATCAAAGGAGAGCTTTTCTTGATGAAGCTGTAAGCAAATTGACCCCTGAGTATAGTCTTTTGTTGGGTTCTTATACAAAAGCGCTGCGTCAGCGCAACGCATTTTTGAAGGAATACAATATAAAGCCTTCTGAGGAAATGCTCGGCGTGTATGACTTAGCCCTTGCGGAATACGGTTCGAAGGTATTGAAGCAACGCATAAGATTTCTAAAGGAATTTTTGCCTTTTCTCAAGGAGGGATATGCTGAAATTGCTTCAAGCGCTGAAAAGATTTCAGTTAACTATTATACTGATACGGCTGTTTTTGACGATTCTTATAAAGAAAAATATCTTTCGCTGCTTAAACAATCAAGAAAAGAGGATCTGTTTTATAAAACGACAAAATACGGCATACATCACGATGATTTTATTGTATTCTTAGACGGCCGGCAAGCAAGGCAGTTTGCTTCTCAAGGTCAGCAGCGCAGCGTTGCCGTATGTCTTAAAGTATCAATGATAAAACTGATAAAGCAAATCAGAGGCTGTGATACGGTAGTGCTTTTAGACGATATAATGAGCGAGCTCGATTCAGTAAGACAAAAGAATTTATTAAAGCTTTTGTGCGGTATGCAGACATTTATTACATGTGTCGACGACAGTTTTGCCGCAAATATCTCGGATAAAAATGTTTATTCGGTTAAAAACGCAAATGTAAAGCGCATATAGCGCATTTTTCAGAAGGAAGGTAGCATAATATGGTCGCTAATCATTATGATGCAAGCGGGATAAAAGTTTTGGAGGGCTTAGAGGCAGTAAGAAAACGGCCCGGAATGTATATAGGCTCTACAGGCAAGGGAGGATTGCATCATCTTGTTTACGAAATAGTCGATAACAGCGTGGACGAGGCTTTGGCGGGCTATTGTAAAAATATACATGTTACAATTCAAAAAGGCGATATCATTACCGTAAAAGATGATGGGCGCGGTATCCCCACAGGCATGCATCCTAAGTACAAGAAATCCGCAGTGGAAATAGCGCTTACAATGCTCCATGCAGGCGGCAAATTTGATAACGAAAATTATAAAGTTTCCGGAGGCCTTCATGGCGTGGGCGTATCTGTAGTTAATGCTCTGAGCGAATGGCTGATCGTGCGCGTATATCAAAATTCGGAAATTTATGAACAGTGTTATCACCGCGGAAAACCTGACGCTCCGCTATCTGTTGTTGGCAAGACTAAAAGGCATGGTACAGACGTTACTTTTAAGCCTGATGAAAAGATTTTTTCAGAGCTTGTTTTTTCGTATGATACATTAAAGCAGCGATTAAGGGAATTAGCCTTTTTAAACAAGGGTCTTTCAATTACCCTCAGGGACGAGAGAGAAGATGAGGCAATAGAAGAATCCTTTTGTTATGAAGGCGGCATTATATCTTACATAGAATTTTTGAACAGCGGCAAAGAGCCGTTGCATGAAAATATTTTTTATTTTGAAAAAGAAACCGGCGTATGCGGTATAGAAGTGGCCATACAGTATACTGACGCTTATGCAGAAAGCCTGTTTTCATTTGCGAACAATATTAACACCACTGAAGGCGGTATGCATGTAAACGGTATGAAAACTGCTCTTACGCGCACAGTTAACGCCTATGCCCGTAAATATAATTTTTTGAGAGACAATGAAGATAATTTAAGCGGCGAAGATATAAGAGAAGGAATGACCGCAATTATCAGCGTCAAGCTCAAGAATCCTGAGTTTGAAGGTCAAACCAAAACAAAACTCGGCAATCCCGAGGTCCGCGGAGCCGTGGACGCAACTATCGGCGAAAATCTTACGGCATTTTTGGAGGAGCATCCGGCTGACGCCAAAGCGATTATTGATAAGGCAATACTCGCTACAAGAGCGCGCGCTGCGGCGAAAAAAGCTAAAGATCTTATACGCAGAAAAAGCGCCCTTGAAAGCGCCGCGCTTCCCGGAAAGCTTGCCGACTGCTCTGATAAAAATCCGGAAAACTGCGAAATATATTTGGTTGAGGGCGACAGCGCAGGAGGAAGCGCAAAGCAAGGGAGGAATCCCAAAATTCAGGCTATACTTCCTCTACGCGGCAAAATACTCAACGTAGAAAAAGCGCGCCTCGACAGAATACTCAATACCGAAGCAATACGTTCAATGATAACGGCTTTTGGTACAGGTATATCGGACGAATTTGATATTACGAAAGCCAGATACCATAAAATAGTGATTATGACTGACGCGGACGTAGACGGCGCCCATATCAGAACGCTTCTTCTTACGTTTTTCTACAGGTATATGCCCGGCCTTATAGATCACGGATATGTATACATAGCGCAGCCCCCGCTTTATAAAGTGCAGAAAGGCAAGACTATACGTTATTGTTATGACGATATTCAGCTATCGGAAATATATGATGAAATCGGGCGCGATAAAGTAGATGTGCAGCGTTATAAAGGACTTGGCGAGATGAACGCAGAACAGCTTTGGGACACAACCATGGACCCTGAAAAGCGAACTTTGCTCAGAGTTACTGTGGATGACGCCATAGAGGCGGATGTGATATTTTCTATTTTGATGGGAGATCAGGTACAGCCGCGCAAAGATTTTATAACAGCGAATGCTCATAAGGTTTCAAACCTTGATATTTAAGAGGCTATGACATGGTAAAAGATAATAACAGCACGCCAAATGTACAGAATGACAAAATAAAAGACGTAAACATAGTTGAGGAGATGAAAAACTCCTATATAGACTATTCCATGAGCGTCATCGTAGGGAGAGCCCTTCCGGATGTGAGAGACGGTCTTAAACCTGTCCACAGAAGAATTCTTTTTTCTATGGAAGAACTCGGGTTAAGAGCTGACAAATCATATTTGAAAAGCGCTCGAATCGTCGGAGATGTTATGGGTAAATATCATCCCCATGGCGATGCGGCCATATACGATGCGATGGCAAGACTTGCGCAGGATTTTTCCACAAGGTACATGCTTGTTGACGGGCAGGGAAACTTCGGTTCAGTTGACGGTGATTCTCCGGCAGCCATGCGTTATACGGAAGCCAGAATGTCTAAAATTACAGGCGAAATGCTCAGAGATATTAATAAAGATACTGTGGATTTTGTCAATAACTACGATGAAAGCTTAAAAGAACCTTCAGTGCTTCCGGCGCGGTTTCCAAATTTGCTTGTAAACGGTTCTTCAGGTATTGCCGTAGGCATGGCTACAAACATTCCTCCGCATAATTTGAAAGAAGTGGTCAATGCAACACAGGCGCTTTTGAAAGACTCAGAGCTTACCAGCAAGGAGCTTGCCAAGTATGTAAAAGGTCCGGATTTTCCGACAGGCGGTATAATCATGGGCAAAAGCGGCATTATGAGCGCTTATACGACGGGCAGAGGACGTATAAAGATCAGAGCGAAAACAACGATCGAGCAGGTCTCCGCAAGCAGGCAAAGAATCGTTATTACGCAGATTCCTTATATGGTGAATAAAGCGAAACTCGTTGAAAAGATAGCGGATCTGGTAAAGGACAAGCGTGTAGTCGGGATCTCCGATATTAACGATTATTCCGACAGAAACGGCATGCGCATAGTGATAGATCTGAAGAGAGATGTAAACGCGCAGATTATTCTAAATCAGTTGTTTAAATACACTCAGCTTCAGGATACATTCGGCGTTATTATGCTTGCTTTGGTCAACAACAGGCCCAAAGTGCTTACGCTTAAGCAGATGTTGGAATGTTATATAGAGCATCAGAAGGAGATCATAGTAAGACGCACTAAATTTGATCTTGATAAAGCGCTGGCAAGAGCTCATATATTGGAAGGCCTGATAATAGCTCTTGACAATATAGATGAAGTCATATCAGTTATCAGAAGCTCGTATGACGATGCAGAACAGCGTTTGATGCAGCGCTTTAACTTAAGCGAAATTCAGGCCAAAGCAATCGTAGATATGCGTTTGAGACGCCTGCAGGGCTTGGAGCGCGAAAAAATAGAAGCCGAGTATAAAGAGCTTGAGGAGACTATAGCATATTTAAGAAGCGTCTTGGAAGATGAACAAAAGGTTGTAAATATAATAATTGATGAGCTTGAAGAAATAAAACAAAAATATTCCGATGAAAGGCTGACCAGCTTTGCTAATGACGAAGAAGAGCTTGATGTTGAAGATTTGATTGAGCAAGAAGACGTTGTCGTTACAATAACTCATGTCGGTTATGTCAAGCGCATCGCCGCCAATACTTACCGTGCCCAGAAACGCGGAGGTAAAGGTATTGCTGCTCATGCGACAAGGGAAAACGATTTTATAGAACATATCTTTATGACAACAACGCATCATTATATTATGTTCTTTACTAATAAAGGCAAGGTTTACAGGCTTAAAGCATACGAAATACCTGAGGCTTCGCGCACGGCGAAAGGAACGGCTATAGTTAATATATTGCCGCTTGATCCGGACGAAAAAATCTATGCGGCTATGCCTGTCAAAGATTTTCCGGATAATGAATATATAGTGATGGCGACAAAAAACGGCGTTATTAAGAAAACCGCTCTTACCGAATATGATTCAACGAGAAAAACCGGTATAATCGGCATTAATTTATCCGAAGGCGATGAGCTTATAGACGTAAAGCTTACTGACGGAACGAAAAAGTTAATTATGGGTACAGTCAACGGATATGCGATTGTATTTGATGAAAATCAGGCTCGGCCTATAGGAAGAGCTTCGCACGGAGTCAGGGGCATAAAGCTGAACGAGGGCGACAGCGTTATTGGAATGGATATCGCGGAAGATGATAAGTTTATTCTTACCGTCACGGAAAACGGTTACGGCAAACTTACAAAAACATCGCTTTACCCAGTACAAAAACGCGCGGGCAAAGGCGTGCTCAATTATAAGCTTACAAAGAAAACGGGTCGGATAAGCGGTCTTTGCTGCATTGATAAGCAGGAAAATGACGTTATGATGATATCTTATGATGGTACGGTCATAAGAATGGAGGCTGGCGGCATATCGTCTATGGGGCGCAGTACTTCTGGGGTCAAGGTGATGACTTTGGATGAGGATATAAAAATAAGCGCCATTGCCAAAGTCGGCAAAATGGAAGAAAATGATGAAGAAGAGTAATTTTTGAAATCGAATAAAAGGCATAATATTCTTGTGCCTTTTTTATATATAAAACAGCAGAATGTTAAAACACAATTAAAACATAATACACTGATTGAAATAACGTATTAGATAAATTAAAATTAATGCAAATATTTTTCAGGTTTGAGTTGTATGGAAAAGCTAAATATCGGTTTGTTTAACGATTCATTCCCGCCGACTATAGATGGGGTCGCCAATGTAACAATTAATTATGCCAGAAAGATAAATGAAAAATACGGCTCTGCGACAGTCGCCACTCCGTATTACCCAAAAGTCAAGGACGATTATCCTTTTGAAGTTATAAGATATCCGAGTGCATATATAAATAAGTCAATCGGCTACAGAGCAGGTATGCCGTTTGATCCTGTTACTATTAACAAGCTCGCATATAAAAATTTTGATATAATTCATTCTCATTGTCCGTTTGTGTCTACCATGCTGGCGCGTATGGTGCGTGCGCAGACCAATGTCCCTATAATATTTACATACCATACCAAATTTGATATAGATATAGATAAAGCTATGGCGAGCGATCTTATGTGCAAAGCGTCTATAAAGTTTATTCTGAATAATATTAACGCCTGTGATGAAGTATGGGTTGTCAGCAATGGCGCAGGCGAAAATCTAAGAAGTTTGGGATATACAGGCGAGTATGTAATCATGGAAAACGGCACTGATTTTACAAAAGGTCGCAGCCCGCAGAACTGTGTTGATGAGCTCAAACGATCTCTCAATATAAATGATTCGGATACTGTATTTTTGTTTGTCGGACGTCTTATGTGGTACAAGGGTATTCGCCTTTCTCTTGATGGGCTTAGAGCTGCGAAAAGTAACGGCGCAAAGTTCAAATTTATCATAGTAGGAGACGGAGCTGACAGCGGTGATATAAAATCATACGTAAAAGAGATTGGGCTTGAAAATGAGTGCGTATTTACCGGAGCAGTACGAGACAGAGAGACTCTCAGAACATATTTTTCATTGACGGATATGTTCTTATTTCCTTCCACATTCGATACCAACGGCATCGTCGTCAGAGAAGCCGCTGCTTGTTATTGTCCAAGCCTTTTGATAAAGAATAGCTGCGCGGCTGAAGGCGTGAGTAATATGGAGACCGGCGTGCTTATAGACGAGGATATAAACAGTATGGCATCCGCTATTATGTTTGCATGCGCCAACGGCAAAATAATCCAAGAAATAGGTAAGAACGCCGCCGAGAAAATTTATCTTTCATGGGATGACGCTGTGAAAAAGGCGTATGAGCGCTATGAAACAGTAAAATCGGAAAGTAAAAGAGTTGTAAAAAAAGAACTTCCGCTTGATGAGGATTTGAATGCCGCGATAGAATATTTTGTGGATCAGGTTGAAATAGCCAAACTTTATGTGAAAGAAATGTTCTGGAATACAAAGGATTGGATAGATAAAATAAAAAACAATACCGAAGATCATCTGAAACATATGTTTAATTCCAAGACGCATTAAAAAATGAGACTTTTAACAGTCTCATTTTTAATTTCAGATCTTCGAATTAAGCGTTATTTGCACAAGCTGCGGCCTGTTGAAAATTCTAAGCGGGAAGAATCCGTTTCCTATGCCGCGGCTGACTATCATGGTGGATTCCATGTGTTTGTATTCACCTTCTGTATATTTCGGGAAAAAACCTTGATTGGGCGCGTATATTCCGCCGATAAACGGCAAACGGATCTGTCCTCCGTGAGCATGGCCTGCAAATATGAGATCAGCGCCTGCATGAGCCGCTTGCTTGAAGCCGTTCGGCTTATGCATAAGCAATAATTTCAGAGAGTTTTCATCTATGTTTTTCAAAACTTCATAAGCTTTTTTTGTAGGATCAAGTCCATCCTCAAGGCCTGCAATAAAAATTGAATCGTTATTTTTCGTCAGTTTTAAAGCTTTATCGTTGAGAACATATACGCCTGCTTCTTCAAGGGCATTGATAAGATAATCAAAATTCTGAGCGCTTAGACGAGTTTCATGATTGCCCGTTACATAATATGTTGGCGCTATGCTGTTGAATCCTTTTGCGTATTCAATTGCTGTTTTAATATTCTTGTCATAGCTGCTAATTATATCTCCTGTAATGAATATTGCATCAGGCGAGGCCTTAATGATTTTGTTAATAAGATAATTTTGACCTCCGATAAATTTCTTATTGTGCAAATCAGAGATATGGATGATTTTGAATCCGTCAAAGCTTTTTGGTACTTTACCGCTTATGTATGTAATTTTTGATAGGCTTACAGACATGTTTTGCCAAATACAATAAGCTCCTATCGTTGCCGCAGCAGTGATACCGACAAATATTTTATAAGTTTTATCAGCAGATTTTTTGTTTTCCATATAAATATTATATACTAAATTTCAATTTTACATAACTAAAACAAAAAATTTATATTATTTATATTGGAGAAAGTTGTTTTGACATTGAAAATTTATTATTGTTTTGTTAAAAAGCGCTTGCGTTTTTAGTCCATATATAGTATGATAAACGCAGTTGAATACAACATATGGTTCAAAGGAAAGCGGTGTAAATCCGCTACAGTTTCTTTGCTACTGTAAGGAGAAGTAATGCCGTGTGCAGTCACTGATTTACGGGAAGGCTGTGCAATTGAACGGTTCTTCGAAGTCAGGATATTTTGACCATATGACGTGATTATCGAGCTTCAAGGAAGGCTTGGCAATTTTGTTTTAATCGGTCTTCTTTGTTGGGGGACCGTATTTTATTTTGAATTATGGGGGCCTTAAATGCAAAACACTGGATATATACACGTGTACTACGGCTTTGGCAAAGGAAAAACTACGGCAGCTTTGGGGCTTGCTTTGAGAGCTGCGGGATATAAGAAAAAAGTGGTAATAGTTCAGTTTCTCAAAAACATAAAAAGCGGAGAGGAACCCGCCTTGAGCAGCCTGGGAAATATAACTCTAATGCGCGGGCAGGCGTCCGACAGCTTTACATATCAGATGAACAGATCACAGCTTGCGCTTACACGCAGAATACATGATATGAATTTTTATAAAGCGCTTGAACTGGTAAGCGAGAGTAAATGCGATATGCTGATACTTGATGAAGTGCTGGATGCTTATCAAATGGGGCTTATTGATCCTGATGCTTTCGAAAATTTTGTTAAGAATAAGCCCAAAGCGCTCGAACTGGTGCTCACAGGTCATATGGCCGAGGGATGGATACTCGAACGTGCTGATTATATATCTGAAATGGTGAAGAAAAAGCATCCTTACGATGCGGGCATTAAAGCGCGAGCGGGAATAGAATTTTAGCTAAGGTACGTATTAATGAACAGGAAACTGCAGGCTAATGAATTATTGGTTTATAAAGCGGCTGTAGAGTTATTTTTGAAATACGGCTATAAGACAACGACGCTTGTGAATATCGCAGAATACGCCGGCGTCAGGCTGGGACATGATTTCAAAAAAATCAACGTTTTTGAGCATATGCTGAATTTATGCTCTGAAAGCATATATGAGGCTATAGACGGGGTCAAAGATGATTATATGCTTTGTCCGGTAGCGCAAAGTGTTCTGTTTGAAAAAATCTTTTTTGCAAGTGTACTCGGCAATGAAAGCTGCTTTGCGCTTTATGAAGAGTTGTATAAAGACGGCTGCCTGGACAAATGGGAAAGCAATATCCACAAAGTGTATCTCATGGCTTTAGGTATTTCCGATATGCGCAAGCTTGATTATTATACCAAAGCGCAGTCAGGAGCAAAGAAGGAACTTATACTTACTCATTCACGCAGGCTTCATCCTGTAATAGACGCAGCTCTTATAGAGCTTGCGGCAACAGTCGGAGTGAGACTTGCCGGCTTCAGATCTGATTATATAGATGACGCTGTGAAAAAAGCAGTTATCGCATTAGGTGAAATTGATATGTCTAAAGTCTATGTCTTTTCATTTCATGATTGCAAGGAGGGGATTGCGCTATGACGTTTAAACAAGCATTGGAAATTATGAAAAAATATTATGACGATTCGGTATTTACTCTTGAACAAACTGAAGCATTCGAAATAATATTTGAAAAATGTCTTAAAATCAGCGAAAAGAATAAATAATCATCTTTAATAATCTATAGCTAAAACGACGGATTAAACATAAACTCACGAAAAAAAAGCGTGGACAGCAGCGGCTGCCGTATGGCGGAGCAAACCTCATTATGTCACTGAGTTAAATCGGGAAGGCGGGGCAAGCGATGAAACCGAGTCGGAAGACCATCCGTGCAACTAAGCCCTATAGGGCTTAAATCAGCGTATTATATAAACAGCGCTTGCAAATACCGGCAAGACGCCAATATTGGCGTCTTGCCGGTATTTGCATATAAGAGAGGAAAATGATAACGAACAGCAGTTCTAAAGAAGAAATAATTGAATATATGAAAGAAAAGTCACAAAAACTTGGCAGGACAGTGCTGAGAAGCGATATGACAAAACAGGAACGCAGGATTATTTCAAAAGCGTTTTCATCTTGGATAAACGCCGTAAAGCAGACAGGGCTTGCCATGCCGAATACTCCGGGGCAAAACGTTTTGAGAATGATGCAAAAAAAGCGGATTAATGAAGATGACGGCTCTATATGGATCAAAAAACGGTGATCGGCTTGAGCGAACACACGAGATATCGGTTCTTGTGAAAGAGGAGAAATTATATGAAAAAAAACAAAATACTTAACTTGGTTATGATCATCGCAATAATTGCTGTGGTCACAGGCGGAATCATGATTGTCGGGACAATTAAGGGTTGGTTCGGTCATTCAAACAGTTCAGCATATACCGCTGACAGCATTGGTATTGTTAATATTGAGCGTATGGGTATAGCCTATACAGCAAAAGATGATACTGCTTTAAATGACGGCGATATATTGCAAACGCGCTCGGGCGCGCGCCTTACGATTCATGCAGGGAATAACGCGCTTTATCTAAATGAGAATACGGAAGTTGAAATTTTATCATCGGATATCTCTGGTTTCAGCGTTGAAGTTCTCAGCGGAGAAGTTTTTGCTGTTGTTGCAAACGGTGAAAGCATGTCTTTGAGTTGTCAGGGGAATCTTATAACGTCTGAAAATTTAAGCGTGTATGCAGTGAGCTCTCAAACAGGTTCTTCCGGCGTAAGCGTTTTGGCAGGGAATTTGAATATAGACGGCGCTTTGAACGCTGTGAATTTGCCGGCCGGACAAGTATTATCCGTTTCTGACGGCAACGGCATGGTGCAAAACTTAAACGCAGTTTCTTTGAATGACTTTAATATAGAAATATCGTTGGAGGCAGCGGACGAGTATGATCTGTGCTTTACCTCGGCGCAGTTTGAAAAGGTTAAAGAAGACAGAGAGATGCAAGTAATGCAAGCTCAGCAAGAGCGTGAGGCTCATGAAGCGGAAATATTGGCTCAGGGAGGAACGCAGCTAATCATATATGCTTCACAAGGCGGATCTTCGAATAATGTATCTGATAATTCATCTGAGAATATTTTAACCTGTACTATAAGTATTCGTTGCGATACGATTCTTGATAATATGGACAACCTTAAAGAGGGTAAAAATAAGTATGTGCCATCAAATGGAGTGATTCTTTCATCTTCAACAGTACAGTTTGTCGAGGGGGAGACAGTGTTTGATGTTTTGAAAAGAGCGTGCAGTTACGCCGGTATACAGCTTGAATATTCATATACGCCTCTTTACGAAAGTTATTATATAGAAGGAATAAATAATTTATATGAATTCGACTGCGGCGAACAGTCGGGCTGGATGTACAAAGTAAACGGATGGTTTCCGAATTACGGCTGCAGTTCATATGAATTGAAAGCCGGAGATGTGATAGTTTGGTGCTATACGTGCAATGGGCTCGGCGCGGATGTGGGAGGCAGCGTGTATTGATAAAAGTGTAATAAAATACTCGTCCGTTACAGGATGTTTATATATAGTGTATATTTTAGCGTAAGAAAGGATTAATAATGAAAGGGAAAAATGCCGTTAGGAAATTGATAGCCGTACTTTTGGGTTTATGCCTGATTTTTACCGGAACATCGCCGGTATTTGCTTCACAGCATGACTCGCAGGTGCGTGTTATTGTAGAAAATACAACATATACTGTGTCCGAAGGCGCCGCGTGGGAGGGGACGCTGGTTGATACATGGGTGGATATTGATGAAAATTCCACTATGATGAGCTGCGTTATGACCGCGCTTAACAACGTCGGAGCTACTCAAAGCGGAGCTGAAAATAACTACATATCCTCTATTAACGGTCTTGAGGCCGGAAGCGCGGGAGGATATGACGGTTGGATGGGAACGCTTAACGATTGGTTTGTATCTGAAGGTTTTGCAGCTTATACTGTTGCGGCGGGAACGCTAAAGGCTAAGGATGAAATACGCATAATGTATTCTTTGACGATGGGTGAAGATCTGGGCGGCAGTTGGTCAAATAATGATAAAACTTTAAAAGATATAGCATTCAGCGTCGGAACTTTAGACCAATCTTTTGATAAAAATGTAGGTGAATATACGCTTACGTTTCCTGCTTCGACGCAGAGCATAATTGTAACGCCAACAGCTTCGAATAAAAACTTTATGGTCAAGACGTATTTGGGAACGCAGGAAGACGGAATAGAATACAGCCGCAGCGAAGCTATCCCTGTAGAGGACGGCAGCGTTATAACGGTTGTGTGCGGGGATCCTGCATGGCCAAGCATGAACGGAGGAAGTTACGGTTCTGCAGACGCAGTGCCCAAGCAAACGTATACTTTTAATGTTTCCATCACCCAGCTTGAGCCAAGCTATCTGGAATTTCTTACTGTCCATACAGGTATGTCTCCTACGGATTCCGGAGTCCTTCTGAGGAACGCATCTGATTCGTATTCAACAAACGTTGTGTTTGATCCACAGACGTTTACTTATACGCTACAAGCGCAGCCTGATACATTGACGCAGCTCAGATTTAGAGCGAAGCCCGCAGACAGCGGCGCTACTGTTACTCTTTATTACGGTGAAGAGTCGAAGGATATTACTTGGAGCAGCGGAAGCTCTAAGTGGGCTAACTGTTTAACGAACGAAAAGAATGTTCTGAAATTGGTAGTTACTCCGGCGGATGATACCAAAGCGCCGGCTACATATACTATAATTATAAATTCACTTCCGACTATATCTTCGCTGAACGCGTTCGCTGAGGATACGCAGCTTTATTTTGATCAGACATTTTCAGCGTCAAAATTTGAATATACGCTGACTGTCCCTAAAAACGCTCAAACTGTAACATTCACTCCGGTCTTTAAAAATGAAGGCTATGAAGCTGAATATAATGGATTTGAGAGCAATACTGTAGATATTTCTCAAACCGATAAAGTTGTGATTGATGTATATAACAGCGAGGGGAATAAAAACACTTATACTATTAATCTGAACAAAGTAGATTCTCTTGATTTTAAAATCAATGTTACGCCTCAGGACGCTGTAATAAAAGTATACGACCATAAAAACGCAGAGGTCGCGCCTAACGATGATGGCAGCTATTCAGGATTGTTTAGTACGTATGAATATACTTATTCCATAACAAAGTATGGTTATATTTCAACAGAAGGCAGCGTCCCTTCAGATGGAGGGGTATTAAACATCACTCTTACTAAAAATCCCGAAAATACGCTGACAGATGTTGGAAGCGAATGGTTCAACTTCAGAAACAGCAATGCCAATATGGGTATAACTGATGCGCAAACGCCGGTTGACGCCGCTGATACATCGCTTTTGTGGGCGGCTAAGCTTGGTAGCGGTTGGACGAATGCGCCGAGCGTGCAGATCATAGTTGATGATTCGTTGATAGTTATGTCCAGCAATAAGATATATAAGCTTGATTTAGAAACGGGAGAGATTTTAGCCTCCGCCGATATGGTGGCTTCGCCGAGCTATGGATATACGCCTCCGACATATGCTGAGGGTATGATATTCTGCCCTCTCGGCGGTGGGATAGTACAAGCATATAATGCTGAAACGCTGGAGTCTTTATGGGTGTATACTGATAATCTTGGTGGCCAGGCATTAAGTCCGATTACTTATTCTGACGGATATATTTATACAGGGTTTTGGTACGGTGAAGCCAGAGAAACTAATTTTGTATGCATAAGCATAAGTGATGATGATCCTTCCCGTACGGACGAGACAAAGTACGCTACATGGACACATACGCAAATGGGCGGTTTCTACTGGGCTGGCAGCGTAGTGATAGACGACTGTGTATATGTCGGTACAGATGACGGTCAGAGCGGTTCTGAGGGTGATAGTTATATATATTCTTTTGACAAACGTACAGGTGAAATAATAAATTATCTCACTTTAAACGGAGCGGGAGATCAGCGTTCTTCTATTGCTTATGACAGCGCAAGCGGGAAAATATATTTCACTACTAAAGGAGGATTTCTGTTCAGCGCTTACATAGACAAAACCACAGGAGCCTTATTGCAGCTTAGTGGTGTGGATTACAATGCGCAGTCTACTTCAACTCCTATTGTTTATGACGGAAAAGTTTATTTCGCTACGGGAAGCGGCATATCCTCATCAGGTTCTTCCGGGAATTTTGTTGCGGCCGACGCCGATACTCTTCAAATGCTGTATTATATTGGTCTCAAAGGTTACCCGCAGTGCTCAATGCTGCTTAGCACTGCTTATGAAGATGAAGGTTATTTGTATTTTTACAGCACTTACAACAACAGACCCGGCGGGATTTCTATGATAAAGGTAGACGTCGATGCTCCGGTTTCTCAGCAAGCCCAGCTTATTGAGCTGTATGATGCATCAGGATATGAGCAGTATTGCATTGCGAGCTTAATTTGCGATTCAGACGGTAATCTTTATTACAAAAATGATTCGGGATATGTTTTAGCTGTTGGAGTGCCTAAGGCTACGCAGGTAATAAATCTAATTGAGGCTATAGGCGAAGTAAATGCTGACAGCGGATCCGCGATAAAAATCGCGCAGGATGCATATAATGCTTTGAGCGATGAGGATAAAGCAAAGGTGACGAATTATCAAGATTTACTCGATGCGATCAGCGCCTATAACAATCTTAAAGCCGGCCAGGCTATTGATGCGATTAATGCTATTGGAACGGTAACTCTTGAAAGCGAAAGCGCTATAAATAATGCAGTGACAATATATAATTCCCTTACTGATGAGCAGAAAAACATGGTAAGCAATTATTCGAAGCTTCTTGAAGCTGTCAATACGCTTTCTGAGTTGAAGGTTGAACATTGCATATCGCTAATTGAGGCTATAGGCGAAGTTACTATCGAAAAAGAAAAAGCGGTAGTTGCCGCCAGATCTTATTATTCGACGCTGAATACTGAGGAAAGTAAACTTGTGACTAATTACGACAAGCTGACGGAAGCGGAGGCTCTTCTTGCGAAATTAAAAAGCAATGTTCCCTCCGGAACTACTTCAAACGTTAATGTTGCGTTAGGTTCTGTAAGCTATGGATTAAGCGAAGCTACTCAGGAGGCGATAGAAAAAATACAAGTAGTTCTTGATCTTCAGGCGCAGACCGATAGCTCTGAAATTAATTATCTGTCAGATGAAAACTTAAATGCTGTGATCGAGGCTTATAAAGCATATGAGATGTTAAGTAATGATGAAAAGCTGTTTGTAGAAAACTATGAGCAGTTTGAACAAATACTTGATGAAGTAGGCGTTTTGCTGAAAAGCGATGACAATACCGGGATAAAAGCATCAAATGCGGAATGGAATTTGAAGCTTATAGTAGAGCCTGAAATAATCAGTGCTGATTTGGAAAACAAAATAACAGACAAACTTAATGATTCAGCAAAAGTAATTTCGCTTAACGATATTTATTTTATTGATGTTATTACCGGTGAAAGATATACGCCGTCGGATGAGGTGATTATAAGCGTTCCTATGGAAAATATCGGCGAATTCGAAACATATGTAGCAATTCACATAGATGACAATCAAGCATTGGAATTTATTGAAGCATCTGTAGAAAATGGCGCTGTAACGTTTACTGCTCATGATTTTTCGTTGTATGCAATAGCGGGATTTGATGGTTCATGGAGCGATATTGTTCCAAAAGCGACAGGAACGAATCTTACATGGCTATGGGTTTTGATTTCAGCCGTTGCTGTGGTGGTTATTGCTGTTGTTCTAATAATCAAAAAAAGACGGGCGTCGTAGTAACACATGATTAAAATTTCAGATAAGGATGCGCGGTAATCATAGCATCCTTATCTGAATTACGATTGTAAGGTAAAGAAAAATGACTGATATGAACGGCGTTTTTGCGAAGTATAATCCGATTGTTGTTTTTTTATATTTTGTTGTGGTGATTATGTTCGGTATGTTTTTTGCGCATCCGTTATATTTGACCTCTTCGTGCATTTTTTCGCTGTGTTTTTATTTAACGCTGAAAAAAAACAGGGCGTGCGTTTTGTTCTTATGCTTTTGCTTTTGTTTTTGATGCTGACAATTGTTAATCCTTTATTCAATCCGCGCGGGAATACTGTATTGTTTGAGTATTTCAATGCGCGCGCGTTTACGCTTGAAGCGCTTTTATATGGCGCTTCAACAGCGGCAATGTTGGTTAGCGCATTTTTGTGGTTTGCGTGTCTCAACGAGATTATGAGTGCAGATAAATATATGTATGTTTTTTCTGAGATGTTTTCTTCCGTTACGCTTATATTTACAATGGCGCTTAGGCTTGTTCCTCTTTATAAGAATAAAATCAAACAGATTGTTCAGGCCAGGCGTT
Organism: uncultured Lachnospiraceae bacterium; assembly: GCA_944381375.1. GTDB lineage: Bacteria > Bacillota > Clostridia > Eubacteriales > Anaerofustaceae > CALWKX01. The sequence continues at coordinate 12,398 of CALWKX010000012.1, read as the reverse complement.
GCATAGGTATGTTTCCATCAATGTCAAAAGGCGCCACGAAAAAGGATTTGGTTGCGAAAGCGTGTACAGTTTTGTCTTGTCTTGTATCATGGGCATTTGAAAACGCCATCACTACCGCCGATTCAATGAAAAGCCGTGGGTTTTCATCTTGTAGACGAACGCATTTTAATATATACCGGTTTGATACGCAGAGTATCATTTTTATGGTGTACGAAACGCTTTTGACAGCCGTCGTGTTGATTGGCGCTGTATCGGGCGCAACATACGCTTCATTTATACCTTCTATGAGTTTTGCTCAATTAGACAAGACTGTGTATATTATAGGGTTTGCCGCATATATAATGCTGCTGGCCGCTCCGAGTTTTCTGAGTGTAAAGGAGATTGTCGTATGGCGATATTTGAGATCAAAAATTTAAGCTTTTCATATCCGTCAGCGCCTGATATGAAAGCTTTGGACAATATTAGCCTGGATATTGAAAAGGGTCAATATGTAACATTATGTGGTAAAAGCGGCAGCGGCAAAACAACGCTGTTAAAAAATCTGAAGACCGTTCTTGCTCCGACAGGAAAACTCTCGGGAGAAATTTTGTTTGATTCAAGACCGCTTAAAGATATCGGTTTGAAAGAACAATCTTCGAAAATCGGCTATGTTATGCAAAATCCCGAAAATCAAACAGTAACGGATAAAGTATGGCACGAGTTGGCTTTTGGCCTTGAAAGTTTGGGTTGTGCGCAGAAAGTCATGCGTGCAAGAGTCGCTGAAATGGCGAGTTATTTTGGGATCCATTTGTGGTTTCATAAAAATGTAAGCGAGCTTTCCGGCGGACAGAAGCAGCTTTTGAATTTGGCAAGCATTATGGCGATGCAGCCGAGCGTGCTTATATTAGACGAACCTACGAGCCAGCTTGATCCTATTGCTGCAAGTGATTTTTTGAACACCATAAGAAAAATCAATCTTGAATTGGGTACGACAGTGATAATCAGCGAGCACCGGCTTGAAGAGGTCTTTCATGTTTCTGATAAAGTTATCGTAATGGAAAATGGATCAATAATTGCGAATGACGAGCCACGTAGGGTAGGAGATTATCTAAAGGCTGAAAATCATGATATGTTTGCCGCTATGCCTTCTCCTGTGCGTATTTATTATAATGCGAAAAGCAATCTTACTTGTCCTTTGACGGTAAAAGAAGGGCGTGAGTGGCTGAGCGGACATTTAAAAGGGGTTAAAATCAAAAAGTCATTTATTGAGCAGACGAAACGCTTAAGTGAAATCAAGCGTCCGGTTTTATCACTAAAGGAAGTTTGGTTTCGGTATGAAAGAACTTCTCAGGACGTTTTAAGGGATGTAAATTTTGAGGTAGAAAAAGGAAGCTTACATGCGGTAGTCGGCGGGAACGCGGCAGGGAAATCGACACTTTTGAAATGCTGTTGCGGTTTGATTAGACCATACAGGGGTAAAGTTTTGATCGATGGAAAGCGGATAGAAAAGTACAAATATGAGGATCTGTATAACTCGAACGTAGCGATGCTTTCACAGGATGTTCAATGCTTATTTGTGAAAAAGACAGTCAGGGAAGATTTATTAGAAATGTTAGATAAGAAAACACAAGATAAAGAAAGCATTGTATCAAGTATTGCCGATAAATGTGAAATAACTAATTTGCTTGATTCACATCCTTATGATTTGTCTGGCGGCGAGCAGCAAAGGGCTGCTTTGGCGAAGGTGCTGCTTACTAACCCGCAGATATTATTGCTGGATGAACCTACAAAAGGCATGGACGCTTTTTTTAAGATCAAATTTTACAGAATATTGTCAAAGCTAAAAAATGACGGCGTTACCGTAATTATGGTTTCTCATGATATAGAATTTTGTGCTAAATATGCAGATGCTGTAAGTATGTTTTTCGATGGAAGCGTTATTACAACGAATACGCCGAATGAATTTTTTTCACATAACAGCTTTTATACAACCGCAGCTAACAGAATGAGTCGTCATATATTTGATAATGCAGTAACTGATGAAGATGTGCTGTACCTTGCGGCTTTAAATAAAAATGAGATTTGATGCGGGGCGGGCGCGGCAGCGCCTGCGGCGCTTGGCGCCGGCTCAGCCGGCGCCTCAAACGCAAAGCGCATTGCGCTTTGCGTTCGCCGCGCCCGCCCATGATAGTCGCTCGTATTGATAAAAGCACAAAAAAATGTATAATGCAACATAAGGTGATACTTATGGAAGAAGCAAAAAAATCTTATACATTCGGCGCTTACGTTTGGTTCGGATATATGCTGCCGTTTAAAGAAAAATTAGATGCAATAAAAAGAGCAGGGTTTGACAATATTTGTCTTTGGTGGGATGACAATGTAATAAATTGTGACGGTTCTCTTGCAGAACAGATAGATATTGCTTATAAATTTGATTTGCATGTAGAGCATGCGCATATTCCTTACTATGATTGCAATAAATTATGGAAAGATTGCATTGATGGTGTTGATTTGATGAATATGTGCATAAAGTCTGTCGAACTTGCTTACTGTTTAAACGTTCCAACGCTGGTTATGCACCCATTTGAATTGAAAAAACCTGTGGACGGCAGTACAAAGATATTCATGGAACGCTTTAAAAAGATTACACAGGTATGCGCAAATAAGGAAATTCGTTTTGCAGTTGAAAATCTTGCGGATAATGATTGCCTCAAAAGTATACTTCGCAGCAATAATGACAACCCTTATGTCGGATTGTGCTTTGACTCGGGGCACAACAATATAGTGTCAAAAGATTTTTCTTTGCTTACAGAATTCAGTAAAAAGGTGTTCGCTCTGCATTTGCATGATAATGACTCGATTTCCGATAGCCATTTGCTTCCCTTTGAAGGTAATGTGAATTGGAAAGTATTTATTAAAGCGTTAAAAAATACTTCTTTTACAGGTTCGCTTATGCTTGAAGCGTGCTTTCCGTTCGACTATTCGAAACTGGATACTGAAAACTCAGAAAAAATAATGCTTCCGGATATTCCTATGGATGAATATCTGCTAAAAGCATATGATTCACTGAAAAAACTTTCATCATTCGTATGAGGTATTAAATGCGGGATAGATCCGAAAAGAAAAAAATTAACAAAAAATTTGTCTTAAGTATGTTAATTATTTTAGTTTTGATTCCATTAACAATTTATTTTTGTTGGAAATATACTGACAGGAAATATTATATAGCAAGCATATTAATTATTATATATACGTTAGCAGCTTTTTTCACTTCGTTTGAAAATAAAAAGCCTCAGGCACGCGAACTCGTTATTATTGCTGTGCTTTGCGCAATCGCAGTAGCGTCACGCACCGCTTTTATTATGCTTGATCATGTTAAACCAATGCTTGCTTTTGTAATTATTGCAGGTATATCGTTTGGAGCGCAGGCTGGTTTTTTGACAGGCGCAGTAAGTGGTTTTGTAAGCAATTTTTTCTTTGGTCAAGGGCCATGGACTCCGTGGCAGATGTTCGCTTTTGGAATCGCTGGATTTATAGCAGGGATTTTATATTCAAAAGGCTCATTAAAGCAAAATAAATTCCAATTAGCTGTGTTTGGTTTTTTTACAGTTTTTATAATAGTCGGGCCTTTGCTCGATACTTGTGCTCTTTTTACAATGAGTTCGCAGATAAGCGCTTCCTCCGCCGCCGCAATTTATATTTCAGGGATTCCAGTAAATCTTATTCATGCAGCGACGGTAGCATTGACACTTTACTTTGTCAGCAAGCCGATGTTTGAAAAACTTGAGCGCATTAAGCTCAAATATGGTATTTTGGAAAATCATTTTTAGTTAATAAGGTGATTAATGAAATTTGAAAATTATCATCCTGCGATCAATTTCATATTTTTCGCTTTCGTGTTTGTAACTTCATCATGCTTTGATAATCCCATATTTCTGTTTGTGGGGTATTTTTCATCATTTGTATATTCTGTTAAGTTAGGTAAAATGAAAGCGCTTAAAATCAATCTGATTTATATTCCTTTTATATTTTTTTATGCGCTGTGGTATTCTTATTACAATCATTTTGGAGTAACCGTTCTTACTCATAATTTTATAGACAACAGCATAACTTTGGAAGCAGTAATATATGGAGGGGTTATAGGCGTCAAAACAGCTTGTGTGTTGATGTGGTTTAGTTGCTTTCTTAAAATATTTACAACCGATAAAATCATATATCTGTTTGCAAAAATTTCACCTAAATTATCTTTGATTCTTTCAATTTTTTTGCGTTGTTTTGAAAGAATAAAAAAACAGTTCAAACGTATTGATGTGTCGCAGGCAGCTATTGGCCGCGGATTGAGTCATGGCAATATATTTGTAAGAATTAAAAGTTTTTTCAGACATTTGTCTATAATAATAACATGGGCGAGCGAAAACTTTATAGAAAGTTCAAACAGTATGAGAAGCCGGGGATATACACTTAAATGCAGAAGTGCATACTCATTATACCGATTTGATATGCGCGATAGATTTTTCGTTATATTTATGTTTGTATGCATTACCGTGTGCGTGGCCGCTGTATTATTTGATCAGACAAATATATTGTATAATCCTGAAATAGTGATGAACCGGCTTACGCCCTTGTCGTTTCTGTTTTATGCAGTCTATGCGGCTGTATGCTTGGCTCCTTGTATTATTGAAATAATAAGTTATTTGCGGTTTGAATCTCTGAGAAATAAAGCTTTTGAAATTCGCGCCTAATATTGATAAGATGGATAAGTTGCAACTTCAATTAAAAAAATGTTAATCATCTTGACAATTACAAATTAATTGGTTATTATATCAATGTAGTTAGACAAGACTAACTATGCGAAAGTTTAAAGAGGTGGCTTATGTGTATGGCTGTGATGTACATAGCTGCTGTAGTTGTTGTAATTAACAGGGTTAAGGCAAGTATATTTAAATATTTCCTAAAGTAAATTTAGCAGACGCCGTTGGGCGTTATTAAAAACACTGTGAGTTAGCTATAACTAACTTAAGGAGGTTTGAATGAGTATTGTAATAATCGGCGGAAATGAATGTATGGAATGCCAATATAAAAATTTATGCAAAAAATATGGTTGTAAAGCAAAGGTATTCACAAAAGTACGTGGAGTTCTCAGAAATCAGATAGGCTGTCCTAATCTTCTTGTGCTTTTTACGGGCACCATGTCTCACAAGATGGCTAAAGCTGCCCTTAATGAGGCTAAAGGTCTTGATACGATTGTTGAAAGATCGCATGCAGCTTCGATGAATGCTTTAAAAGAGATATTAGAAAAGCATGTAGCTGTAACGGCTTAATAAATAGATAAAACGGCGTTTAAAAAACGCCGTTTTATCTATTTTGACGAAAAACAATACGCCTAATGGGCGGCGCTTATGCGCGCTTGGCGCGGATAAGCGGAAGTTCCGCTTAACGGGTATAAAATACACGTTAAGCGCCGCCCATTAGGCGTATTGTTTTTTTTGTAAAATTTTTTCGTTCAAATGCTTCTTTTTTTGTATTTACATATATGAAGGGATAATTTGACAATTGAATATGCAATTACTCAGATACGTAACTTTGCTTTGAGCGGCAGTAACGTGCGCGAGGACCGCCTTAAAAGAGCAAGCAATAAGGCGAGAGCGGTAAATCACGTATTACGAAAAGAAAAGCGGTACTTTTTTTCGCGACGATGAGCAAAGAGGATAATGATACTCCCGCCCATACGAAAACCGCTTGCTGCGCGGGGGCGGCTCGGAGAAATCCTCGGAGGGGTGAAATTCCCGTGATGGCGTCTAACCTGCGTCAGTCTGAGTAATTCCTCTCATCCGGGCGTCAGGGACAAACAGGATGATGCGCTTTAAAATCTATATTAAGGAGGAAATGCTTATGAATAACATCAGAAAAATTGCGCTTTCGGCTCAAAAAGCTCTCGAGATTGTCAGCGCCGATGAAAATGTGTTAAACCTTGTAGATCCGGCATTCTTAGAAAATACAAATATCATCGGCACGAATATGTTTAATTACCGTTTTATACCTGAAACGGACCAGGGACTTAGCGTATATTTGGGTTTTGATACAAATATCGACAGGGTAGAAACTACAGATATTATTAATATCAATCTAAATTGCCATTTGTTTGTAAAAAAAGAAAATATGACAGTTGACGCAGAAAGCGCTTCAAGACTTGACGAGCTTGCATTTGCGATTATAGAAGCTCTTGACGGTATTCGCATTTACGGCGCTGGCGTTTTATGCCTGGAATCTATACAAACGGCTGACGATATAAACGGATACTGTTCAAAAATTATCGTTTTCAGCGATAAAATCAGGCTGTAAGGCGTTTGTATGCGTAAGCTTAATTATTTTGAGCTTATAGGTCCGGGGCCGGTTTGTTTGGAGGGTATAGGAAATTTGCGGTTTCCGACAATAGAAGATATTTATCGTATCGGACAAAACAAATACAGAATTTATTTAAGTGTTTTGTCTTTGACGTCAAAAGAAGCTTTTGATATGGTCAATCTCGGTTCAATTTATGAACAGATAAAACGTAACGAAAATAATCGTTTAGAAGTATTGTCTTATATGAGTTCTTTGAGAATTTATGAACAGATATTTACAGAAATTTTCTCATTCTATTTTGCGGATGAAGTAACATATGACAAAAAAACTCAGACTTACCTTATAGGCGGTAAAGGAAGAATCAATGATGAAAATTATGAAGAAATTGCCGGCATTATCCTGCAAATCAACCATATAAAAACCAAAAGCGCAAAGCAAACTCTGTCAGGTCAAAAAGCTAAGGAGATATCGGAAAAGATTGAAAAAGCAAAGAAAAAAAATAAAGACAAGGGCGAAGGCGAATGGTCCATTCCCAATATCGTCTCATCCCTTGCCGTGCATCACAATTCGCTTAATATGCTCAATATATGGCAGATGACGGTTTATCAATTGTATGATACTTTCGAACGTCAGTATATTAAACAACAGCTTGATATTATGGGCCTTCATTACGCGGCGTGGGGCGGCGAATATCCCTTCGATGAATGGTGTAAGTCAATATAAAAATATTTAAATTTTATGGAGGTTTTTACTTATGGGTAAAACTATGGCCAACAGAGAGGTTGCCGATATTATTTTGTATGATTATGCTACAGGCAAACCTTTTCTCAACATTGATTACGCAAATATGACTACAAACGAGCACACTGCTACCAGCGTTTATGCAAAAGGCGGAAAAGGAGCGCCTAACAGAATACGTTTTGACGGAGAACGTACTTCAACGCTGAAACTTACGACTCAGGTGATCGACTTTGATCTGATGGCGGTACTGGCCGGCGCCGAAGTAAATGAAGGCGTAAATGTTTTCAAACGTGAAGTGCTGACAGCTCAGGAGGGAGGCGTTGTAAATCTTTCGCAAACTCCAGTGGAAAGCAGCATTACGGTATTCGAATCAAACGATGATTGCGGAACTGCTTTAGAGACGAGCGTATCTCAGAAAGCGGTTACGATAACAGAAGGGAATGCAGGCGGCGAGTATATCGTTTATTATCAAGCCAGCGGAATAACCGGAGCCAAAGAAATACAATTCAGATCTGACAGTTTCCCCAAAGCATATAAACTTGTAGGTGAAACGCTTTTCAAAGACGAAGCGTCGGAGGAACTTTTGCCCTTCCAGATCATAGCGCATAAAGCGCAGCCGCAAAGCGCGTTTTCGATGAGTTTTTCCAATACGGGCGATCCTTCAAGCTTTGAAATCACCTTTGATTTGCTTGCCGACAAAGACGGTAAAATACTTGACTACGTATTGCTCAGCGAATAAAAACTTAAAGCAGGGGGATTCCCCCTGCTTGCTGTAATAACACTTCATAATAAAAAGGAGTTGACCAAAATATGAAAAAAATACCTTTAAAAAAAATGAATTCGCTTGTCGCTCCTCATAAAAAAAGAGAGCGTTTCCTTACATACAACTGCGATAAAGAAACGGTAAATGTGTATATTAACGTATCGCCATCTATCGCGCAGATAAGCGCTTTTGTTGACGCCGTTGCTGATAATGTGATGAGCGCGGAAGGTGATTATGCGGCGGAATTTAAGGATATTTTGTTTGATGTTGTTTTCATCAAAATGTTTACAAATATACCCGTGCCGCAATTAAAGGATAGCGAAAGCGAAAAAATTGATTTGCAGCGAACTTATTCTTTCGCTCAGTCGCTCGATTTGATGTCGCGCGCAAGAAACGAAATCCCCGAAGCCAGGCATTTGATCGGTAAATTAAAATCAATGATAGATGACAAAGTGGATTTTCGAAAAAAACAACTGCTGAATTTGAACAGAGACTTATTTTATAAAAGTATGCGAGAACTTTCCGGTATTGACGGCAATATGGTAAATAATCTTATTTCCAAACGGGATACTCTTGATGAAGAAAAGCTTGTGCGTGAAGATATAAACTATAAGCAGCGGCAGGAAAACGGTGAAAGCGTATGAGTGATATAAAAATAAGCTTAAGCATTGACAGGCGCGAAACAGAGAAAAACATTGAAAATGTATTGAAAAAAATAAAGATAGATCCAATTGCGGTAAGTCTGAATATTGATACAACGCAAGCGCAAAAGGCTTTGGAAAAGCTCAGCAGTTCAATAACTTTAGTAAGCGGCTACATAGCGGGTATAAATTTAAATCCCATTATTATAGAATTAAATCAAGTTCAAAAAAGCGCTGCTGATGCATTTGGCAGCTTAAATGTCGGAATAGAAAGTTCTATACAGAATATATCAAAACTTCCTACATACGTGGGTGAGAAATGCGCCCCTTTACTCCAAGCGGCATAAAGCGAGGAATAGAGCAAAAAGGCTTCAAATTGCCGGAACACGCTAAAGACGCGCGGCCACAGCGAAACCGGAAACGGTAGGCGTAAAGGCCTCGAAAGAGAGAAAAAACAGCGCGTATGACCTAAGCTGAGAAAAACCCTTGAAAACAAGGCGTTAAGGGTAAAAAAACAGTGCGCAATCGGCAGCCAAGCTTCTAAGGTAAATAACTATGAAGAAGGTTCAACGACTGAACGGAGCCCAGCGGGTAGTTTTTGTGCTTTCAAAACGGATATTTGAACAGTACAAAAATATATTTTCCCGTTGAAGATACAGTCTGATCTATGGCGAGAGCCATAGGGCGTAATATCGCCGGTATGAATTGATAAAAACAAAACAAAAAGAAAACGGACTCCCTAAATATCCGTTTTCTTTTGTTGCGCGAACACAGCCTCTCCCCTTTTATAGATACAGTATACATATTTTTTTGAAAAAATCAAGCGTTAATTAAAAAAAATTGCAAATTCTTAATATAATAATGAAATATCGTCGTAATTCATAATAAAACAGCAAAAAATAAATTTTGTGCATAATTATATAAGGTTTATATGGAAATGATTTAAATTTCTGCAAGTTTGTTGCCGGCGCAGAAATGCATAAATAAACGACCGCTTGAAGTTTGCCCTGACGAAAGCTCGAACAATGTAAAAACGGCATTAAAAAACGCCCCAAATGGCGCAAAGCGCTGTCCGCTTAAATTTATCTACATCCAGAAGCAGCGGGGATATCATCTATTTTGTTCCGCTACAATCTGCTTTTTCAAATCGCTTATCTCCTGGTACAGTCGTAAAATGCACTTCATCTTGTCAAATGAAGGATTCTTATAAATCATTTAAATTCTTTATCGTTTACAGTATATCAGGAAACAAATAAAAAAATTAATTTAAATTAATACTTTATAAGATAAGCAATAAAAATACATCGTCCGAACAAATGTTCGAATAAGCAAAAAAAGTACACTGATACGCGTTGAAATGGAGAAAATAGGCGCTGTTTCATGCGCGGAAGTCAGCAGAGCACATTTTTGAGGTTATTAGAACAAATGTTCGAACAATGTGAAAATGGCAACAATAACAGTAAGCGCTCATATGGGTACTTCTTCATCGTGGATAGGCACAGGTTCGGGTTATGATATAATTGCCTATATAAATATAAATTCTACGAGAGAACAGGCCATAGTGCTGAAAACGACCTCGGAAAGCTGGAACGGTACCAATGTTTATACTAAAGCGCTTCTTATACAGCGAATATGACGAACAATCCTTCAAGCGTGCCTTTAACTTTCCGTGTAAAGGGAGATGCAGATCGTTCTGGAGAAGTTACATTGAGAAGCTATTCTGTGAGCTATATTGCTTACTCTTATGTATCCGTGATTACATCAGCGCAGGATTTTAATTTGGAGGACGCTTTCAGTGTGGCCACAAATAAATATGTCAGCGCATATCAGGATGACTTGAACATTAAGATAGGTTCTACGCTTATAAAAACAGTGGGAAATTATACGAGCGGTTCAGAGGTCTTCCTGACGGACTCAGAGCTTCTGAGCGCTTACGAAGCAATACCGATGAGACTGATAAGGTCACGGTAACATTATATCTTGTAACAAAAAATGCAGCTTCGGTCGTTGGAACCAGCGCCGAAGTAAATGTAACGGCAACAGCGGCAGGCACTGCCCGCATAAATACTGAATCAGGCTGGAGGCGCGCGCTTGCGTGGATCAGATCGAACGATTCATGGAAAAGGTGCGTAACGTCAGTCAAATCGCAAATATGGAGAAGAGGCGTGTGAAAACGCCTCTTTTTCATTGAGCAAAAACGGAGGTTATGAAAATGAAAATAGATCAAGCCTTTATATCATTAATAAAAAATCAGATCAAAAAGGAAGGCTGCGACAAAACGGTCAAAGGCGTAGTGACTAATATGGGTGACGGCGTATGCAGCGTTGATATTAATGGCGTTAATTTTAAGATAAAGACTAATTATATTTATGAAGCCGGTCAAACAGTTTCTGTTGTTTGCTCAGGCAATGAGATGAGAATTAGGGAAGATGCAAACGTTATAAACGTTGAAAAAGGGGGTACGGGCAAAAAATCTTTTACCAGCGGAAGTAATCTTATTGGCAATGGCAGCAGCTCTATAAAAGAATATACGGCATTGGAAGTCAGTAATGATTTGGGGATAATAATACCTGAAGACCACATAATCGAAGAGAGCACAAGCGGCACATGGGAGATAAGACAAAGGGCAAGCGGCAGAGTGGAAGTGATGGGGAAAGCGCTAAATGTGGAAAATAATACAACAACCCAATGGGGATCAATATACTATGCAACCTCCGCAATACAACTGCCGCAAATACTGCAAAACGCAGCAATAAAAAATATACAAATAACATCCGCCTCAGCGATATTGTTTTTCGTATTGTGATCGTATGTAACAAATAACGTATTAACTGTCTACTGCGCAAGAGGTGCCTCGGCAAGCCAGCCAATATCAATGTATATAACTATAACAGCGCAAAAATAAAGGAGAAAAAATGCAGCCGGCAATATTAATAAGTATAGCGCAAACAATAATAGTATCAATGCTGATATTCTACCTTCAAAGAATACAAAAGAAAAGAGATGAAAACCTCAAAAGACAAAATCAGGCCAGACAAAAAGAGAATCTTTTATCTTTAGAACTCAACATGGCGAACGCTCACCTTTCCCATGCGGTAGCCATAGCGGTAAAAAACGGAAAAGCCAACGGAGAAATACAACAGGCAATAACTGCATATGACAAAGCAAAGAAAGAATATTTTGATTTTATAAACGAACAGGCGAATGAACACTTATTTAAAAAATAAATGAAAGGTAAAAAAATGGAACTAAATTTTAATTACACAGCCCAGTTATTGAGCTTTTGCGAAATACTCGCCTTATCCGCGGTATTATCAGTAGTAGTCATGTACATAGTAGAAATGCTGAAAAAAATAATACTAACAACCAACAGCCGGATATTTACTTTACTATGTTTTGTAATATCAATGGCTTTCGGATATTTATGGGCGAAAACTTTTGCAAAAGAGGCGATAAATACTTCTTATGCATTATGGCTGGGATTGGGCTTATGGCTTGGAGCAAACGGCTTTTACTCAGCTTTGGAAAACAGCAATTCGTTTTTAGGCAAAACAGTCAAAAGCTACAGCGAGTACCTTAAAAATACTGATATAAGCATTAAACAGCCAATCAGGAATGAGTCTGTAGAATCTGAAGAAACACAAAAACAAGATCAACCAACCCAAACACCCCAACACTCACAAGAACCAACTCAGCAAGAAGAAATACAATCAGATAAGTTAAAATACAGCATAGGCCAAAGAGTATATTTTTTAGGAGGGTATCATTATGAAAGCCCAACATCAACAAAAGCATCAGGAGGATTAAGAAGCGCAGGATATGCAAAACTAACTTATATCTCACAAACAGATATTCATCCTTATCATCTTCAGGGCGAAAGCGCAGGAAGCGATGTATACGGGTGGGTAGACGAAACGCTTGTAACAGAC
>CALWKX010000011.1 GCA_944381375.1 uncultured Lachnospiraceae bacterium | reverse complement strand
CCTTTATTATATGGGAACCATTTCTTACCAGAAAAAATGCTCATCTTGTCAGAACTAGTTTCAAACCACATTCTTAAAAATCGTTCATTATTACCAGTAATCAATCCCTGTCTTGACGCTCCATACCCAGATATTGAATCTCCATCAAACAAACTTGAAAACGTCTCGCTTACCCAATAAGCTATTGGCTGACCTGGTATCTTTGAATAATTCTCTGAATTAGCAACATACCTAACTTGTTCCACCAATGTACCTCCTGAATGTTTTTAAGGAGATACATACAAACTCCATTTTATATCAAAGGATGCTTTTTGAAATCCCATGAGGTTTCAAAGCTGTCCCAATCTTTTTTAGAATCAGAAATGCTTTCGCCAGTCAATTCGTCAACTTTATATTTGTTTACGTCACTGATTATAATCGGAACACGACCTAAAGGTCCCTCATGATAATCAAGTGTGGGCGATAAAACCAGTAAAATACTTTTAACTGGCTTTGAATTTAAAAAGCCAATAATATACTTCAAATTACTACTATCATTAGCAAAACAGTTAGAGCCCTTAGATTCAAACAAAAAACCTTTTGGACTATACCTCATGGAAAAATTATTAGCTAAAGTCGACCATGTACCAGCTTCTCTAAAATAGTAGGATGCATTCCTTATAACGGAGCCATGATAATTTTTAATAGCTTTGCCATTATTCAGCCAATCGACAACATAGTTATTGTTGCCGTACCACTTTCTATATACTCCACCTTTATTGCAAGGAAACCACTTTTTACCAGATGCAAAAGCATTTATATGATCCGTCGCATTGAAGCAAGTTTCACTAATAGCCACCTCATACCAAAAGCGCAAAAACCTATTATTATCTCCAGTAGCCAACCCTTGCCTGGGAGCTGCGATTTCATTAAGTTTAGGAGCCCTAAACGCCGCCAACATTTTATCACTCATCCAATACGCGATCGAACATCCCGGAATTTGAATAAACCGAATAGAATTAGCTATATAGAGTACCCCCCCCCCGTGTAAGTTATTAACAAAATCTTGTTCTTTATTTACACTATCGACAAGTCGGAAGTATACTCCGTTTCCGCCAAGATTCACGTTACGAATTACAAAAGTTGTTGTCTGCACGACCTCGCCCCCTATTGTTTCAAAAGCGTGTGGGCCAAGATGCGCCATGGTGATTATTTCTTTAGTATCAATCAGAAGTATGCGGAGCTTTTCAAAGCTGGACAGGAACATCCAGCTATGCATATTGATCATAGCCATGAAACCATTTGGCTTTACAAACTCAGTTTCCATAAACATTGCAAACATATCGGTTTTGCTGTTCGGATACAATGCATTTGCATATTCACGAACAGGTTCTTCCATAGAAGAAATACCGATATAAGGCGGATTGGTTATCATAACATCATACTTGCCTGCGAGAATCTTAGCCTGCATAACAAGCTTTTTAATCAATTCAAGTCCTATACTGTATAAATTTTGATTAAAAATATTATATACAACCTTGTGCTCTAAAGTATTTAATGTATTATCAATGCGCTCCCAATTCAACTGTTTTATTTTTAAAAGAGAACCTATTGTCTTCGCATACTTAAACGATTCTGCAAGGTATTCAATATCGTCTATCTCCTCAGTAGAAAAAGCATCCGTCTCCTGCAGCAGATGTTTATATCCAATTTTGAATAATCCACGCGAGTCCCAAATTTCATATACTTTAGGCTTAACATAATAAGTCGCGCTAAAGAAACGAGAATTAACACTCCTTGCTTTCATTACTAATGAAAACGCAGCAAGTTGCGAAGCTCGTTTATCTATATCAAGTCCGTAGAGATTATTTTTGAGAATAAGCGTCGGTATTTCGCGCTTCTGATAGCCTTTCTCTTCATACATTCTATAGAGCAAATCAAAGACATAGACAAGAATATGTCCTGATCCACAGCACGGCTCAATTATCTTAATATCTTCTGGATTTACTGCCTTATATTTTATATCATCAATCTTACGCTGCACTTCTTCGGGCTGCTCAGGTTCATCCACGTAATATTTCATCTCTTCATGAAGAGATGACTGAGGATAACTTTCAAGCCATAACCTACCCACAGAGTTTTGCGCCATGTATCTTACAATCCAATCAGGAGTAAACAACTGTGTTACTGCAGGCAGTGTATCCTTTGTAATTGTTTTCTTGGCTTTATTAACTTCATCCTTTTTTGCAGATATATAGAATTGGTACAACCACCCGATAATTTCCACATCTTCCAGGAAAGCCTCATCACCCAAGGCAACAAGCTTTGTAAGCACAGTATCACCGAGCAATAAAGTTTTAGGCAACAACAGTTCCAGGCAATCACTATCCTCATCGAAAAGCATAGGAAGGATGCCGGACAATGCACGGCACTGACGGAACAAAACATACCTGTAAAGTTCTTCTACGCCTTCCGCCTTTAACTTCTCACATTTTTCAAGATCGAGACCTAACTCATCTTTTACAAATGTTAAATTCCTTAAAATCTCGGGCTCTATACTGCCATCGCGCGAAGAAAGAATGCGAAATCCATGAGGTAAGAAATCGTGGACTTCCATAAAACGGAGTGCTACAAAACGGTTAAACCAGGTATAAGCAAATTCTTCAATAACTAACCTATACCCTTCTTCATTGATTAAATTTACGATAGTCTGCCTTTTGGCATTTAAATCTCTCGGATAAGAAGTGGCATCACCCTGAATTACGGTATAGTCACCTATTACCTTTGATTCTTTTATATCGTTATCGCCGTTAATGCCTATGGTTTTTAAGGATACCTCTACCTGTCTTTCAAGGCTATCCTTTGCCCACATAGCATAAACTTGTAACACTCTTTTATCCATAAGTACTCCTATCAGTCCAAGTTAATTTCGTCGTTATCGGTAAGTTCGCTTAAAAGTTTGTCCCTTATTGCCTTTACGACCTTTTCTATATCCTCTTGGGTTTTTACCTTTTTATTTGCGACGGGGATGCACTCAATTACCTTGACACGCTTACTGCGTACAGGCTTGGCACCATCAGATCCAACATTTTTTTCTGCAATAATTCTGGCAATAAACTCCTTAAATCTTGTTAAAGAGGTCTGACTGGAGGTAATATAAGCCTCCATATTAGATGTTGTAGGAACTAAACTTCCAAGCCAGAATTCATATGTATGATTCAGCTCGTCAGCCTTTTCTTTAATTCTTTGCTTCTGGTCATCAGAAAGTTTAAGTTCTAATGCCTCGCGCATCTCCTTATTTATGGCATCGCGATCCTGTTCAAGGCTCTTTATAGTTCTGTTGCACTTCTCTTTAAGAATCGCATCTTTTATATCTCTTGCTCTGAATACAAGATTTGCAAGTTCTGTCATGCGAGAGAACGGCATTTCAAGCACAAGAATATCATTGATTTTTACTATAACGTCTTCCAGATTTGATAAGTCGTTAAGCATACAATTGTTGCGATACCAATCTGCAATAGCAACCGCATCCTGATAATTTTGCTGCTGATTGCTTCCGACTTTATAGAAACTTTCTAACTGCTCTAATGCTTCTGCTCGGTCAATCAGATTGTCCTTTCTGGAGATTATCTCGTTAAATACTGTGAGTGTATCCGATGAGCGTAAAATCGCATCAAAATCACGATATATTTCAAACGCAACCCGACTACCGGCATATTCTGCACCATACTTAACTTTCAGATTAGAAAGGAAGTCTCTCTTCCGTTCAAAGAACGACCTTACACCTTCCTTAAGTTTTGCTTCATCAAGCGGCAAATTCTCACCATATGCATCAAGCATTATCTTCTTGACCTGATAAAGGACGGCATCAGAAATCTTCTCCTGAATACGTACTACCATTGTATCAAGTCCGTTTTTACGTGCGAAATCATTCTTGAACATGCGGTCTTTACCGCTTACGACATTTTCATGTATTGCTATCTGCAATGCGTTCTTTTTCCACAATGTCGCTATCATACCGAGAACATCGATTTCGCGCCAACCATAAGGCTTCTTTGAAAAGAAATCCAACACCCCCTTAACAGTTATTTTTCTGCCAAGAGACCTGTCATTTTTTATCTTATCAAAAATTTCAGTATATGCAGCACTGTTTGCATCTTTTGAAAGGTCATCGCCCAATATTGATATGTCATCTTCATCAAGGACTTCTAAAACAGTTCTTTGGTCATTATAGAAATACGATACCAAGCCAAGCTTATAATAATCCTGCTTAACCATTTCTTTTAATGCATCGGTAAGTCTGTCTCTTCCGTCTTTTTCCTTTATATCAAGTCTGATACCGTTCAGATATATCGGAGCTGTACGAAGTACTTGTCTGATAATATCTTCTGCACGTTTTACTCTTTCTGAATACTCGGCAGATTTTTTACTCATTATCTCCGTCAACGATGCCGACATAGATGCGCTGTTATTACGCTTGAATATAGCAATTTTATTCGCTCTAATCAATTCATCAATATAAGTGCCGGCAGTCATGTCTACGACGACAGCATTCGTTTTTGCTGATTCTGCTGCAAAAGATGCCTCGTCATGCAAATCAGAGAAATTAGTAAAAATTTTAATAGTTATATTGTCCTGACTGAATGAACCCTTAGACTCCTGGTCAACCATACGGTTAATTGAGAAGTCATACCTGTTTTCATAGCGGAGTTTGTTATTGTCAAGCACCCTGTCATAAACAATGTCAAGAATGCTGCGCTGAACATCGCCTTCATTATGAGGGACATTATTTATTTGCTTGTTTACATCCTGCTCCGCATTTGTCAGGAAGTCGTAAAACTCGCCGTTACGCTGAATCAGCGTCTCCTCTTCCAGACACTTCAATGCATCATATATTCTGTCCTTTAATGCCACTTTATCTTCATTTATGCTCTCAACCATCAACGTTGAAAGCCTATTTATTGTAGCTGGCATTTCCTTAACATGCTTTATCATGAAAAGCACATGGAGCACTCTTATAGCAAACGCATCAAGACTTGCTCGACGTTCTGCATTAGAAAACACCGTCTTTACATCATAGTCAATAAACTGTTCTATGGTCTGATAGAAGCTGTCAAATGGCACCAACAGCCCAACTTCTCTGTCAGCGACCTTTTTTGCCGATTCCTGGAATGCACTTAACAAAGATCGCTCGTTTTGCGAAAGATGCTTACCTTCACTCATTCCGTGCTCGCGGATAGACTCAAACACCTTTTGCAGCAACTCAAACTGATAGGATACAAAAGGATAGACTTCCATAAACTCTTCGTCGTCCTTGTATCCGCTCCATGTCGGCCTGCCCTCAAACAATATCAGATTCGAAATTTTACTTCCGTTTGCCTCGTAAAGCGTTTTAAGCGGAGTTACTGCATTATCCTTTTTGGCTAAAATTCTTTTCTTAATAACCTCATCAGCATTTGCACCGCTTAAAAGCAATCTGGTATCAAAACGGCCCTGAATTTTTGAAAAGTCGTTTTGTTTTGCCTTAGTGCTTTCTATCATGGCCTTAAGTTCTTGTTGCGACGTAACAACTACCCAAGCCTGTCCTCTGCAATACTTACCTAAATCTTCAACGCAAGTCTGCAGGTTTAACATCAGTTCTCCGTTAGTGCCAATAAATTGACCTACTTCATCCATTAAGAAGACAACCCTTGTTTTGTTCTTCTTGCAGTAGTCATTTACTAACTTTGCGAAGTCTTCAGTTGAATTCGTATAATTTCTCGTCTGGTCATCAATAAATTGTTTAGCGCTTTCTTCGCTCATGCCGCGAACCGCGGTAAGGGCTTTAACTATGTAATCACGATTAAGTAATGCTTTTGCTCTGGTCTGTACCCAACTTCTATTTGAAATCTCCTCAAATTTCGAGACAAATTGCCCTAGCAGCCCCTCATTTTCCAAAGCCCTTTCCATATCAGCTACCCACGGCGAAGAGCCACAGTAGCCAACAGATTCATTGAAAGCACGCAGCATTATATCCATAATTGCTTGAGAACGATTTTTGGAATCCGACCTTGCTTTAGAATCAATATTAAAAAGTACTACTTTATTACTTACCTTGGCACACTGCTTAATATCAGCAAGTACTAACTGATCTTTAATTTTTTCCTCAAAATATTTTACAGCTTCCCAGCCGGCGACAACCTCATTTTCAAGTATATAGCCTAATATCTTTAAGAAGTGAGACTTTCCTGAACCAAAAAAGCCTGTAATCCATACGCCCATTTTCTCCGTGGGGACAGAAATTGACTCACGATACTTCCTGAAGAACGTACGGAAAGATTTAGTAATTTCGTCTGTGCAGACATACTCTTCAAGTTCTTGCCACTTCTGCTCTTCACTTTCATTTCCGATAGTTACAACGCCCTGAATGCTTCTGTCAATCTCTTTTTTGAATAAATCCTTAATAATCATTACCTGTTCTCCTCTCCACTAACGGAAATGCTCTGTAGTAATTATCATCATCAAGCCTTTCAAAAAGCCTTAATGTCATAGAATTCTTAATTTCATATCTGCCTGGATACATCATCACCACAGGGTTTCGTCTGAATACACTCTGTAAATTATTTAAAATCGTATGACTTCGTATTATTGGAAAGGACTTTCCTACACCGGTGATCAACACAATATATTCTCCGGTATCGGCAGCGCTATCCTTGAACATATCGATCAACCTGTTATCTTCTTCCTCCACTGAAAGAAGCGGCTGGAATATTTCAGATAACAATAATCTTTTATCATATTCGTTCTCTAATCGGAGCACATCTTCCATGTACCCCTCTTCTTCAATTATCTTTATCATCATTTCATACAGATCGAACTCAACGATTTTACTGTTTCTCTCAAGTAGCTTCTTAACTTCTTTCCTGACAGTAATTTCATCTTTTGGATTATAGTCAAAGATGTAAAATTTCAGGTCGTTTGCCGTACCATATCTGGTTAAGGCCTCAACGCTTATCATTCTGTCTTCAAGTTCAATAAACCTATCATTTAAACTTCTTTCAGCCATATACTCATTCCCCCAGCAAGGCTTTTAATAAATCCTCATCGCCTATCTGCTTTATATAGTCCTGCACTGATGGGTGAACCATTACTTTAATTGCTTTTATATTTCTTTTACTTCTTGCACCCATACCAGAATCAACAAGGATATTTCTATACCCCTTAGAAAGCTGGTCAATTGTATAACTCCCCCAGGAAGCCACAATTAAATCTGTCTCCTTTTTCGACGCAAAAAAATTATCAAAATCATCAAGAGAAATATAATCTTTATTTCCGATAAGCGCTTCGCGATAGACTTCAAACATGAAATCAAAAAATAGAGAGTCATTTTTGGATATAGCATAAACCAAAATAAACTTTGAAGTTTCTACATCCCCATTGTAAAATTGGTCGAGAAGAAAAGCATCAATATTGATTAAGCGAGCATATATGACGCTTGTTATCTCTCTCCTTCTTCCTGCAGATTCCACATCAATGTAATTTTCAAGGTAGCATTTCCTTAAAACTTCCTGCCTGTCCAGCCCATCCAGAATTAACCCCGCTATCTTCTTTGATATTGCATACTTAAACGGCGTTTTCTTTATCGCGGAAGAATACGCTTTCTTATTCACCCAATCTACCTCCAAAATAATTCAAAATAATTTTAACACATGACTTAGCGCTTGTCAATAGAAGTGTTCCGTTTGATATGCAAATCAATAAAACATTACGAACCAGTCAACTATTAGACATTAAAATGAATAGTAAAAAACTATTTAAGCCTTTAATACTATACTTTTATCGATAAAGCAAATGCTTTTTTCACACAAGCAAATAAGAAGGTTGACCATGATCAACCTTCTTATTTGCTTATATATAATCCATAGAATACTTATTATAGCTGCAAAAGTTCTCGCACTCTGCTTTGAAGGAATTTTTCTATGACCTTCAGCCTGCTCTTAGGCAAATTGTATCTAGTATGAAGAGTAAACTTAAAATTTATCATCTTTCTAAGCATTGCTCGCTGCCGTTCTGACATAAATTCTTTTACCACATCTTCATACGAACCGCCCATGGCAGGTTTGCGTGTTTTCGAGTAATTCTCTATATCCGCAAGGTCGTCTTCCATCGCAAAATTGAATAGCGACAGCCCGTTGTCAAACACGGGCGCAAACGCCTTAACCTTATTCGTATGACTATCGACAAGCAGTCCGAAATTGCCCGTATGCCTGTCCGTATTGAAGATCAACGCATCAAAGACAAGCATATCTGCAAACTCATTGTAGAACTCTTCACCATAGTCTTTTAGCAACTGAGCAATGGCAAGCAGAGAATCTTTTTCCACAAAGCGCCAAATAGGGACATATGCGGTATTGATGTCGGTAAACAGCTCGCAGACGGATGAGAGCATACCCTTCCACTGTCTGAGGTTGTAATCCACATGCTTAATGCCCATTGTTTGAGCAATCTGGGCAGCATAAAATTCCGAATAAGGCTCTTTGCCAGTATTCGCCGCACCCATCGTGCCGCCTTTGTACAGATATATTTTGCCGTCCACTCTGCGCCAGCACTTTTTTAGCATTCCGTTTGTAGTGAACTCCGGTGAAGACGTGAAACCCCTTGCGACACTGCTTCCGTGTCCCGTATAGGCAATCAGCGCCAACGTGCGCGAAAACTTGTTTTCATAGAGGTTATAGTTTTCAAACTGGCCGTCAAATGCATCTTCGACAACCCAATAAGAATCGTTGAGGTACAGCCCTTTGCAAATGCGTATTATGCCGAGAGTGTCATTGGATGAGAGTCCCAACTTTGCAAGGAAATTCTCGACATATTCTCTGTTCTTAGGAATTACCCTTGATTTAAGCCACGAGATAATGCCCTTTTCGGTCAATTTAAGCCCGATAGGCAAAAGATTTTTATTATTCTCATCTAACCACAGAATACGACACTCCTCACCTGCAAGCGGACTATTGTCGTACTCAAACGAGAGTAAGACTTGATTATATAATTTAAGATTTAATTTCATAAGATATCATCCTCTCTTACAATACTATACACATTTAATACAACTTTTTCTGTAATAAAGGATATTTTGCACGCTAAACTACAATATTACCATAAATAATTATATATCTTCTATTGAATAGACTTTCTATCCTATTAACCCTTCATTTATTATCAATAGTCGGCAGAATTTCCATAATATCATCCACAGTACAATTCAAAGCCGTACAGATTTTGACCAATACGTCAGTGCTGACACTTACCCCATCCTTCTTCATTTTAGCTAGAGTTGCTTGACTGACTCCAGCTTTTTCAGCCAACTCTTTGATCTTCATTTCTCTGTCAATTAAAAGTTTGAAAAGCTTCTTGTAGCTCGCTGACATTGTAGTTTCTCCGTTTTTAGGTTTTATTTTATCTTCAATTTTAAATTGTCATTATTTTGTTTTTGATAAACTTTTTGCAAAATAATCTTCTTCTTTTTGTTTGCTACTACGAGATAATTTATAAAACCAATTCGGTATTAAATATGCTTGCTTTCTATAATTAAAAATTTCAAT
>CALWKX010000010.1 GCA_944381375.1 uncultured Lachnospiraceae bacterium | reverse complement strand
CTGTTAGAATTATGGATCCCCTTACGAACATAAGTAGCCTAGAGGCTTTTTTTGACAATTCTCATTTCTCCTTTATATTCTTTACATAAGCAAAAGCTTCACGTTGATTCTTAGGCAAATATGTTCCGTTGTAAACTTCGACAAGCGCTTTTGCAACTTTTCTATAATCATGATAATTTTCTGCAAATTTTCTACTTTTAATGCCTATTTCGCGCCGGAGGGCAGAATCAACTAAAAGCATTTCCAATTTACTTTCAATATTATCTATATTAGCATTTACTATAGGAAGTTCTTCAGGATATTCATCAATCATATCGTCTGATACATAGCATATCGAAGGCTTTCCCATAGACATAGCTTCAATGGAAAATACACCGTAAGTTCCTGCAAACAACTGATCGACAATTATATCGGCTTTCTTATATATTTCCAATGCCTCACTGTGAGATTTACCGTGCACCAATATAAAATCCAAGTCATATTTTCTTTTAAGATTTTCAACTGCTTGTATTATATACTTGCTGCCTTTTTTCAGCATATCGCTCGGAGCATGCACTATTATCGGCCTTTTATTTTCTTCTGATGGGTAATAAGGCTTTATGCCTCTTACATCCATTTTCAGCGGAATATAGTAAATATCAACATTATTTGAAGGCAGATGTTTTTTTAGCTCTGAATCATGCAAAATATAACCATTGACGTATTTGTCGATTTTTTCGGCTGCTTTGACATAACGATTATTTTTTAAAGGCAAATCATTTCCCGGCAAATATTTAGGCTTAACTCTATAAAAATTCCATCTTATTTCGCTTCCGTGATATTCCATAAATATTTTCTTATTCAAACGGGTATACACAGGCAGATCAAGATTATACGGAAGCAGCGAATAAGAAAAATGGAAATGAAAAATATCATATTTATGAAGAGCACTTGCAGCAAAACCAAGCATTTTCAGCGCTGACCATGGATACAGCAACGGATATTTGCTTATATTCAAGCATTTGTCTTCACCATAGCCGAAAGGATTTTTTCTAAACACAACTAATTCAGATTCTACTCCATTTTCTCTTAATCCGGCGACAGCATACGAACCTTGCCCGGCGATATCTGACATACCATGAAATATTTTCATAGAGCCCTCCAAATAATAACTCAAAATATAATTATTATCAGCTAAATGCGATTCAAGTTACAAGTAATGATTATTTTATCCTTTTTATCATTCTCATTCAATACAATAAAGAAAAAAAGACTTTTTAACATATTAAAAAGTCTTTCAGATGAAATATTTTTTTGCTTTCAAAGCCCATTCCAA
Organism: uncultured Lachnospiraceae bacterium; assembly: GCA_944381375.1. Lineage (GTDB taxonomy): Bacteria > Bacillota > Clostridia > Eubacteriales > Anaerofustaceae > CALWKX01. Next base: position 93,341 of record CALWKX010000010.1, on the reverse strand, counting down.
TAATACGTCAAAGCGCTTCAATAACATATTGGTTCCATTTGTTCATATAATAAGCAAAAATTTCATCTTTTTCTATCTGATAAAAAAAATGAAGCTGCTTTACATGCACAAGATGATAGCTCGTGCTGATAAATACAGGCATTCCTGTTGCATTTAGGTGCCCCAAATGATAGTAGGAAATATCGTGCGAATCATAATAAGGCAATACATATTTCAAAGTTTCAATACCTTCATCATATAACTGAGACGCTAACTCTATGCCTGTATTTTCATAGCAGTCATAAAGTCCTATAAGCGAGAACATGAACCCGTTCAGAACATGCGTAGGATAGGATACTCCGCATTTGGATATTCCTCATAAAAAACATGCGAATTAAAATAGTCTCTTATCCCTCCATCTTCAAGCATCGTGCAAAAAGGCTCCAGAAGAAGACTGCAAGCATCAAAGTATTTTATATCACCTGTTTGAACATATATTTTTGACAAAAGCGAAAGTGCTGCTCCTTGTGAAATTGCGGAAGGCCATATGTCAGCTAATTTTACATTTGTTCCGCTCACTGTATAATCGCTCAAATGATAATATATATACCCGCCGTTGTCCAACGCTTGCGTGGCAAGATGATCAGCCTGCGTAGCCGCATACATCAAATACTTATCATCTTGCGTCAATATATAGTTTGAAAACTCTACCAAACCGTAGCTTGCAATTTGATAGGGATGATATGTGATGACAACGCCGTTTGCATCAAATTCAAGCTCTGATGTTTCTCTGTAATCAGGCATTGCACTATTCACGGAATAATACACGCCTGAAGGGTTGTATTCATAATCTTCAAGGGACACAGAGGAACTGAAGGTCCACCCCTCCCCCTCCGATTTTATTGTAGATATAACATTATGATACTGCCGGTTCAATTTTCTGTTGAAAAACAAAGCACAGCCGCTCAGAAGGCATATAACAATGAAAGCGCATATATAAGATTGATATTTTGCTATAAAGTCTAATTTACATTAATTAATGAATAAAATCAATCTTAAGCTGATTTATTCAAATTTCATCTGCGCTTAGCAATACACGAAAATTTTCCTAAAGGCGAATTGAAATTTATTTTTAATTTATCTTTATTCACGGTTATCGTATTAATAACACATCGAAAAAAACTATCAGACCATTCTTCTCCGGATAAAATACGCAGAGCATAATCATAAATTTCATCACAGACTGAATTTACACTATTGACATTTGTCATTTTTTTCTGAGCGTACAGCCTTTCAAGACTGCATTTTAACGATTTGTCGGTATTTAAATATTCCTCTTTTGAAATTCCTTCGCACAAATAAAGCTCCATTAGACGACGGCGTTTATTTTCATAATTCTTTATAGACGAATCAATATTATTTAAATTTTGGATTAAAGAAAATGACAACACGGATTTCTTAACATCACAAGCTACATCTTTTGCTATTTTATTTTTATTGAAATTAATTTTTTTTATAATATTTTGTATTGCATTTTTTAAAGCATCTTCATTCACGTAAGCATTATCACAGCCTGAAATTTCATTTTTCTTAGTTTTGATACTGCCATAACGCGCTGCACGCGAGCATCTCCAAGCCCTGTAGACCGAACCGTCTTTTCTTTTTTTCGAGCGCGGCGCATACGAACATGAACATAAAGCGCACTTTATTTTACCGGAAAAACAATATCGTGACGAATATTTGGTATTTTCATTAACGTCTAAGCGCCGCTTTTTTAATATCGACTGAGCTTCTTCAAATAATTTCCTACTGATAATTGGCTGATGATGATTTCTTATGATAATCATCTTTTCCTGACCTTTATTATATTTTTTTTCATGATTGAGATAATCAGGAGTAATCGTTTTTTTCTGAACCAAATCGCCGCAATATTTTTCGTTTTTTAAAATGCGTAATATATTGGTATTAGACCATTGCTTCATATGTCCTGCAACTGCAATGCCTTCTTTACAGAGTTCACATGCAATAGTATGAGCGCCCTTACCTTCATTGACATATTTATGGAATATAAGCCTTACAGTTTCCGCCTGTTTTTGATTGATAGTAATTTTACCGTTTGCGACTTCATAACCAAGCAAGCTTCTGCCAAATACGACTCCTTGCTCCATGCGCCTTTGCTGCCCCCACTTTACGCGCTGAGATGTTTTTCGGCTTTCCTCCTGAGCAATAGACGACATTATTGTCAGCCTCAATTCAGAATCAGTATCAAAAGTATGTATATTGTCATTAAGAAAGAAAACTTCAACGCCGAGTTTTTTCATCTGACGGGTATAAAAGATACTGTCCAGCGTATTTCTTGCAAAACGGCTTATCTCTTTTGTCAAAATCAGGTCAAACAATCCCTTATAAGCATCCGTAATCATCTGATTAAATGCTTCGCGCTTTTTGGTAGACGTTCCTGTGATACCTTCGTCTACATAAATTTTATACAGTTTCCAAAAAGGATGATTATTCACATAATTTTCGAAATACATTATTTGATTTTCCAATGAATCGGCTTGATCGCTGATATTAGTAGATACACGGCAATAAACGGCAACATTGCGAATTTGTTGACCTTTAACGATTTCTGCCGTCATTGCTCATATCTATACAATTATTGAAGATCATTGCGTCAATAAAACCTTTTTCCAACAAAGCGTAAAAAAGCGCTTTTTTCAAATCATTTCTATTGTTCGACTCGTCAAAATTCATTTGTTTTGAATTAATCAAAATATACCGTTGTCTTTTCATACTTTTCTCCCTAGTATAAATTTATGAGCAAAAATAAAAAAGATAACCTCAGCAAAAAACTCTATGGCTTTATTGATGCTTCTGTACCTATATCTGTCAGTATCGCTTTGCCTTCCTTCAAAGGCATTGCGAATCGCTGAGTCAAATAACGCATGGACGCGCCTAATTCGCCATCTGGCCCGCCATACTGCGTGATTACATTTTTTGCCATTGCGACATCTTTGCAGCTCACTCTCATAGGCCTTTGCATTGTCTTAGTATATATAAACATTACAAGCAACCTCCGTTTGCGCTCTTCCATGGCCATCGATCTATATAAGTCCAGCTTCCCTGCGCCGTCTGATATAAATCAAGCGGATCATTGTATTCTTTCTGATAACTCTCAATTTTTTCATTCAGCTTACCGCTAAAATAGTTGTGTCTGTTCAATACTTCCGTATCATTGGGATGAGTATCCAGATACAACGCAGTTTCCAAAGCGGCAAATCTGTATTGCGCAATTTCAAGAAGCATCTCTTCTTGCGCTTTGCTTACATTATTATCTGACAACATGGATAACCATCTCCCTTCAGATCTCCTTTATAAGATGAATAAAGCGCCTCAAAAAGAGTCCCTTTATTGAGCGCCTCGTTGAGACAGAATTCCTGTATATCAAGCTGGTAAGGCACATATGCCCTGTACAACTGAGGATCTTCGGGCATATATGGAACCAAAGGCGTATAATTTTTTCTTAGCATTTTACTTCCTTTCTGCCATATAAAACAACTTAAGTGTTCGATATATAATACAAATATTGCGCGAAAAATGTTACAAATAAAAAAGGCTCGCTTTTGCGAGCCTTTTAACTGTTATGCCCAAATAAACGGTATGTAGAAGATCATGAATACGCCTATTATCAGAAGCGGTAAAATACCTGTCTTCAAGAAGTCGTTAAACGTAAATCCGGTATATCCCATAACAATAGTATTAACCGGCGTTGCCATCGGTGTGAGGAATGAGCAGGAAGCGCTCATGCAGAGCGTCATAAGTGCAAACTTCGGATCCATTCCTACGCCTTGCGCTATAGATATGATAATCGGTGATAAAAGCGCTGTCGCCGCAGAATTTGACATAAACTGCGTTAAGAATGCGCCTATTATGAATATTACCAACGAATACAATATCGGCGATGTACTGTCACCGATAACATTCATCGCTGTATTAGCAATCAAATCAGCAGCTCCGGATACCTGAAGCGCTGTGCCCATCGGAAGCATTCCCGCGATTACCATGATTGTATTCCAGTCAACATATTCTTCAAAAGCTTCCTCAGGTCCAACCACTTTGAACAGCATAAGCACTACGGCACCTACCATTGCACTTACGAACAGCGGTATACCTGTGACTGATTCCAATGCCATTGATATAACTACCAAAATAAAGACAATTCCAACTATTATTTGATCTTTCGCTTTATAAACGGCATTCGGATCCATCTTTGCTTTTTTAACAAGCTCCTTATTTTTAGGAATTATTTTCTGTCCTATTGTCAAATAATACACAATCATAATAACGCATACGGGCGCGCCGACTATCGCATATTCAAGAAAACCAAAAGTCTGGCCTGTTCCTATTCCTTCAAGGAACGATTTAACTGTAGCGTTCGGAGGGCATCCGGGAAGCGCCAGCATGCCTCCTACCTGCGCCGAGAAACCAACTCCTAAAATATGCTTTATAGGATTATAACCTTTCGCTTCACAAGTACCTATTATTATCGGAAGAACAGTAACTGTTGTTCCCGTATTGCTCAGGAATGCTGACAATATACATGTAAACAGCATGAAGCCAAGCATAAGGCTTGTTTCAGTTTTCATAACTTTGGCTATCTGTTCTCCGATAGTTTTAGCCAAGCCTGATTTCAAGAAACAGCCTCCGACTATGAACATGAATAAAAACATCAAAACTGTGCTGTCAACAATTCCTGCGACCATTTGCTTTGAGTCCAGTATTCCTGTCAAATACAGTGCTATAGGCACGCATATCGTTGTGGCGCCAAGTGGAATAATCTCTGTGACAAAGCATATAATTGCCAAGCCAAGGATCACAAACGTGACGATAATTGGATCCATTAAATCCTTTACCTCCTTAATTAATTATTATGTAAACGACGCAAACACGCCGTTGTACAAAAACAAAGGCTTATTATTAAATATAATATAAATAATGTGAATTTAAATAATACTGGATAAAATATAAGGCGGAGAATTGCCTCCTAAAGGGCCTGACATAACTCTGCTTATAAATTTACATGATTTGAGTATCAGGAAATATAAAAAAAGCAGCAAATGAAGAGTTAAGTAAAGTGTATTATCTAATACAAAAATATAAAAAGAAATGATTGTTGATAAAACAAAGTATTTTTCATAGTCATTATCCTGACTTGACAAGCTAAATCCCATAGCAATAAGTTCTATCCCATCAGCATGTGCGTCAGGCATGGAAGAGTTGCTGAAAAGTATTTGAAAAAGATTGACATTCGCACAACAACGATCTTTAATCGGAAGCACGACTAAAGATACAAGCACTACAGCAAGCAAAACACATATTATTATTTTTATGCCAAGGCCTTTTGATTTCAATCTTTTCCTCTTACATAAATTTATATGATAAATATAATATCACGTTCCAATTACTTATGTCAACATTATAAAATAAAATAAAACTTTTGCCAATACGGCAAAAGTTTTATTTTATTGATCATTTCACATCACTTTCGTAAGCTGCGATCGCAGCTGTAAACACAGCAATCAGCTCATCTTCGGAACCTTTATCCTCCGCAACAACTTGTGTTTCGGTCGTTTTTTTCTCAAACGCTTTTTTGAAAATAAGCAATATGCCATACAACAAGCCTAAGCCGATAAAAACTATGACCATTGCAATCACGAAAATGAGCAATGCATCCCCTAGTGATATTATGTCGCCGTACATTTATAATGTCACCTCCTTTGGTGTTTAAGCCCAAACAAACGGTATATAGAAAATCATGAACACGCCAACTATAATGATTAACGGAAGTCCAGTCTTAAAGAAGTCGTTAAACGTAAATCCTGTATATCCCATAACAACCGTATTAACAGGCGTTGCCATAGGCGTCAAGAACGAGCAGGATGCGCTCATGCAGAGCATCATAAGTGCAAATTTCGGGTCCATTCCTACGCCCTGCGCTATGGTAATGATTATTGGGGACAACATAGCCGTTGCGGCAGTATTGGACATGAACTGCGTAAGGAACGCGCCTATTATAAAGATGACCAAAGAATAAAGCAGCGGTGAAGTGCTGTCTCCTATTATGTTCATGGCTGTATTGGCTATAAGTTCGGCCGCGCCTGATACCTGAAGAGCCGTACCTAAAGGAAGCATGCCAGCTATAACCATTATGGTATTCCAATCGACACAGTCTTCGAAGGCTTCTTCCGGTCCAACAACTTTAAAGAGCATCAATACGACGGCTCCGACCATAGCGCTTACAAACAAAGGTACTCCTGTTACGGATTCCATTGCCATTGATATTACAACCAGTAAAAATACGACGCCAACTACGACTTGATCTCTTACTTTATATTCCGCATTAGGATCGATCTTGGCTTTTTTCACAAGCTCCTTGTTTTTAGGCACGATCTTCTGTCCAAGAAGCAGAAAATATAAAATCGTTATTGCGCTCACAGGAAGACCAACTAAAGCATATTCGAAGAAACCGAAAGTCTCGCCTGTTCCAAGCTCGTCAAGGAACGATTTAACTGTAGCGTTCGGGGGAGCTCCGGGCAGGGCTATCATACCTCCTACCTGCGCAGCGAAACCTACAGAAAGAATATGCTTAATAGGATTGTAGCCTTTCGCTTCACATGTTCCTATTATAATCGGAAGAACAGTAACTGTTGTTCCCGTATTGCTCAGGAATGCTGACAATGTACATGTAAACAGCATGAAGCCGAGCATAAGGGTTGTTTCCGTCTTCATAACTTTGGCTATCTGCTCGCCTATTGTTTTAGCAAGACCTGATTTTAAGAAACAACCTCCTACAATAAACATGAACAAAAACATTAGTACTGTGCTATCAACTATACCTGCTACCATTTGTTTTGAGTCAATAACGCCAGTAAAGTAAAGCGCAATAGGCACACAGATTGTAGTAGCGCCAAGGGGAATAATTTCCGTGACAAAGCATATGATTGCCAAGCCAAGGACCACAAACGTGACGATAATTGGATCCATTAAATCCCTTACCTCCTAAATGATGTTTTTCGGCTACACAAAATAAACGTAATATTTGTTATTGTGATTTAATAACAAAGAAAAAATCACGTTATGTTTTTGAATTACCGAATAAATTTATATGTAATTATATAATTACCTGAATAAACATATCGAAAATATTAAATTGTGAAGAAAATTAAAAATTATACGGAGGAGAAAGTCCGCCATACGGCGAAGACATATCACAGGTTTGAAGATACCTAAAATATTTAGAAAGACGCGACAAAAAATCAAGGCGCAGATGCCTGTGCCGCAGAATCAAAAGCAATATTATCAACAAAAAAGCCAATGAATAATTCACGTCAGATATGCGCAGCAATAATGCCTGCTCTGTTTCGAACAGCTTGAGACTGCTTAAAAAGCAATAATCGACCGGCATATAATCTTCAGATTCACTAAAGCTTACTTGTGTATCCGCCGAGACGTAAAAGCTCTTTATATCCATCGCAGGGCATAATGCAAAACGAATGTTCAAAAGAACTACAAACACTATAAGCAGATATATACGAAGCTTACCGTTTTTGCTCAAGCCATCCTCCTGTATCAGTTTATTGTGATTATAGTACCACAAGTATTGACATATTGTCAATGAAATTAATATTTGAAAACTGTTTTTATATTCATGAATTCAATTTTGCGGCATATTTGATTGCATGATTTTTTTCATTTCAGCTTTATATATTTCTACCCCGGGCTGATCAAACGGATTAATTTGCGCTATCAAACAACTTACAGCGCATGCTTTTTCAAAAAAGTATACAATATAGCCAAAAACTTCTTCATCAAGCGCATCCGTCTCTATTCTCAGTATGGGAGTACCTCTTGATTTATGCGCGCTCAGTGCACTTTTATACACTATCTTATTATATTCATTAATGCTCAATGCTGTATCTTCAAGCTTTATATCAGGGCCGTCAAATTTTGTATAAATAAAGGTTTGGAAAAAATTTTCTCTGCCATCTTGCAGATATTGCCCCATAGAATGTAAATCCGTACTGAATAAAAGGCTGGCGGGGAAAATACCAAAACCGTCTTTCCCCTCGCTTTCAGCGAATAATTGCTTAAGCCATTCTCCAAAACTTAGCATTGACGGCTCGAAAAATATAAAAGCTTCTATTTCCTTTTTATATTTATCGTTAATAAGCCTGCGCAAAAGCGCATACCTCAAACAGTCGTTATTATTCACATCATCGTTTTCATATTCCTTAAAAGCAGCATAAGCTCCATTTATGACTGCGTCGATATCGTAACCGCTTACGGCCGCCGGAATAAGCCCCACAGGAGTAAGCACGCTGTATCGGCCGCCAATATCTTCATCCAGATCAAACGTTTTGTAGCCATTTTGTTCACATTCTTTACGAAGGTTGCCCACTGTTTTATCTGTCACTGCATATATGCGGTTTACATATTTATTTTTATACCGTTTTTTCAGCTCCTGCTTAAACAAAGCAAACGCAAAGCTTGTTTCAGCAGTGGAACCCGACTTTGAAACGACAAGCACAGAAAAATCTTTACCGGCTATTTTATTAAGTATATCCATATGATATTTAGCCGATAAATTACATCCCGCAAAAAGCACGCTTATACCGCCATCTTTTACGCCGCCAAGCATTTCAATAAGGGCTTTGGCTCCTAAATAAGAGCCTCCAATACCAATAACTACTAGCACGTTGCTTTCTTTAATTATATGTTGCGCAGTATTTTTTATATCTTCGAGCAGATCTTTTTTTATACGCAAAGGATAATCAACAAACCCATCCATCCTATAAGCATGGCGTTTGAGCTTTTGCGAAATTTCTTTAATTTTAGCCGCGTATTGATCTATGCAAGACTGATCCGTATCGAATTCATTATAAAATTTTATATGTTTCATCCCTTATTTTACCCCTCTGAAATAAAGTCCGCGCGTCAATTTAAAATTCGGCTTTTCTTTATTAATATATTGATTGATTACATCGTCCGTTTGCGCCGCGTTTTCCACTGTAAAATAAAGCATTTCAAAATTTATATTCATAATGCATTTGTCACCTATAAATAAAGGCACGCTGTTTAAAATAGCAATGTCTTTTTTGCTGCTGCATATAACTTTAAATTCAATACCGTAACGATCTTTAATAAAACACTGCCTGCTTGAATTACAGCCGCGAAAAACACTCACAGGGCAGATCCTTGTACGCATAAGAGGAAGGTATCCATACCCTATAATACCCGAAGGAATCTGCTTTTTTATCGATTTTATTTTATTATATTCAAGTTCGAAAGACAACACAGCGTCCTCAAGCCCTAATTCGGCAGCCGCGTTAAGCGCTTGTGAATTCATTATATTTAATCCGAAACCGCCATGGATTTTTATATTTTTGCCTCGGCACATTTTTAATGCTCCCAGGTTATTTACATACACATTCTTTATACCTGTGTCGAGAATCCTTTCAATCATTTCCGAAACTTTTTCCTCCTGTTCCGGAAAAACTGTATATGGAAGCTCAAAGGCGACCTTTTCGAAATAACGCTCAAGCTTACCGGGATTTTTTAAAATTTGCTCTATCGGAAATATCAGCATTTGAGCTTTTTGAGCAAAGTTATCGCTGAATTGATTAATATCTTCATATCTGAAGCGCAGATGCGATTCGCATGTATTATCAATTACATCTTTGACGTCAACTATGGTATCGTTAAATTCATATCCTGACGGGATACTCCTTATCCTCAAAAGCTCATCGCAGGCTTTTCTTCTCATTTCATTTACACAAGCTGCGCTGGTCATAAGGCCGCTTTGGATATCGCATGTGATTTTTGAGGTTTTGAATGGCGTTGCGCCTGTTTTGTTTAAATATTTTGATATGATTTCTTCGCTGACGGGTTTTTTCAGCGCTGTTTGAGCGACATCTCCGGTTACCGTTACAGTATCGGAACCGTCGCTTATACTCAGTACTGCATTTTTTCCGCAATGTAGTTTGAAATCCATCGCTACGTTAACAGACTTGCGTTCATTCCTGTAAAGGGAGTGCAAAGATTTAAGTACACTTTGCATATTTTCAACATCCTGTTTTGTTCTACAGCCAAACATATCGCGGGTCATTCTCTTGGTAAGATATCCGTCAGTAAAACCCTCTCTCGAGAAAACTTTTCTTAGAAGATCAAAATCGAAATCTTCTCCCGAAAGAGCCGCATTAAGAGCGCTTACGGCGCAAGCAACGTATTCGGCGCGTTTCATACGGCCTTCAATTTTAAGAGTCGTAACGCCTGCTTCATAAAGCTTGCTTAAATGTTTTATATAAGTCATATCCTTTAGCGACAGAGCGTATTCCTTATCCGCTGATGAAAAATTCAGCCTGCACGGCTGAGCGCACTGACCTCTGTTTCCGCTTCGAGCTCCTATCATTGAAGATAAATAACACATACCGGATATGCTCATGCACAAAGCTCCGTGCACAAACGTTTCAAGCTTTATATCAGACGATGCGGAAATCTTTTTTATTTCTTGTATACTTAATTCCCTCGCAAGCACTACTTGAGAAAACTGCATATCTTCAAGAATTTTAACGCCTGCAATATTATGTATGCTCATTTGCGTAGAAGCATGCAAAGATAGCGAAGGCACGCATTTCTTAATTAATGCGGCAATTCCCATATCCTGTACTATTACTCCATCAGCCCCTGAGCGAGCTATCTTTTCTACGGTTTTCAATACTTCGGATATTTCATCGTCTTTTACTAATGTATTAAGAGTTATGTATGATTTAACATTACGCGCTTTTAAATATCCTACAATATCAGAAAGTTCATCCGAAACAAAATTTTCTGCGTTTCTTCTTGCATTGAAATTCTCCACGCCGAAATACACTGCGTCGGCTCCGCTTCTTACTGCAGCAACAAGCTGTTCTTTTCCGCCTGCAGGCGCAAGTATTTCCATCGGATATTTTCTTTCACTCGCTTTCATATTGATATCATATCATCATTCGCATGAATTACACTGTTGTTGATGATAAAAGAATTTATTAATTTTTTTTTGTAATAATTTTGATAAAATATGCTGGTTCAAAGTATAATTTACAAATTTTTCAAATATTTCAGAAAAGTTTGGAGGCTTTAATAACTAATTGTTGATATTCTCAACAGGCTATATTATAATTTATTACATATTTTTAAGGAGGGGAAATTATATGTTCAAACTCAAAGAGAACGGTACAACCGCCTCAAGGGAGGTGGTAGCCGGACTTACTACATTCTTTGCCATGGCTTACATTATTGTCGTTAATCCGAATATTTTAAGCCAGTCCGGCATGGAATGGGGCGCGGTATTTCTTGCTACGATTATATCTTCAATAATCGGCACTTTGATTATGGGTCTTGTTGCTAACGTACCTTACGCTCAGGCTCCCGGAATGGGTCTGAACGCATTTTTTGTCTACACAGTATGCTTTACTTTGGGATTCACATGGCAGCAAGCGCTTTCAATGGTATTTATATGCGGTATTATCAATATCATAATCACAATTACAAAACTGCGCAAAGCAATAATCAAAGCCATACCTCACAGCCTTCAAGTAGCAATAGGCGGCGGCATAGGCATTTTTGTCGCTTATATTGGTTTGCTTAATGTTGGTATCATCAACTTTTCTTCAGGAGTACCGGCAATGGCAACTTTAAACCAGCCGGCGCTTTTGCTTTTTGTGATCGGTCTTGTGATAATAATAGTTTTGGAACTTTTGAAAGTCAAGGGAGCTATACTTCTCGGCATTATAGCTACTACTCTTATCGGCATACCCATGGGCGTTACAGCTACAGCCGATACAGTGAGCTTTACAGAAGCGTGTGCGGCGCTTCCATCAACTTTCGGAGCAATATTCACTGATCAGGGCATAGTATCTTTGTTTAACGATGCTGCCAAGCTTCCGCTTGTACTCATTACAATTTTCTCTTTCAGCATAACGGACACATTTGACACAATAGGCACATTCATAGGAACAGGCAGAAGAAGCGGTATATTCAGTTCAGAAGACGAAAAAGCTATGGAATCCGGCGCTGGTTTCAAATCAAAAATGGACAAAGCGCTTTTTGCTGACGCTACAGCCACATCAATCGGCGCTATCTTCGGAACTTCAAACACGACTACATACGTAGAAAGCGCTGCCGGAATAGGAGCAGGAGGACGCACAGGTCTTACAAGCGTTGTTGTTGCAATATGCTTTGCAATAAGCGCATTTTTATCAGCTTTTGTCAGCGCTGTACCCTCTGCGGCCACAGCTCCGGCGCTTGTTATCGTCGGTATTATGATGCTGTCATCATTCAAAGAAATAGAATGGCCGAATCTTGAAGAAGCCATTCCGGCATTCTTTGCAGGAATATTCATGGCTTTATGCTACAGTATTTCATACGGTATAGCCGCCGGATTTATATTCTACTGCATAACAAAAATCTGCAAAGGCCAGATTAAACAGATTCATCCGATCCTATGGGTATCGACACTGCTGTTTATTTTGAACTTTGTTCTGCTTGCAATATTATAGTTGCTGCAAAAAACGGCAAGCGAATCGCTTGCCGTTTTTTTGTTATTATACATACTTCGAAATTTTCGTTTCGGTATTTACTTTTTTTGTGTTTTTTATAAATACGTATTTTTTACTGTCAATTATAGTGTAAAAAAAAGCCATTGACGGAGAGAATTCATAATAAAGTATACTATTTTTTTTATTTTTCGCGATATTTATCAATGAATTAGCATTCGTTACATAAACGGTTTCACCTTCAAGCAAATTTAAAGGACGTTGTAGTTTTACCAACTTGATCCCGCAAAAACCGACTACAGGCCGGTAAGCGCTGAAATAAATAAGCGACGCTATTGAAAAGCCGAACAATGTACTGACGGCAAATTTTAACAATTCATAATTTTGAGTATTGAACGAAAATATATTTACGGAATATAAAACTGCTGCGGCCATACCGAACATCAAAGCGGCGATTACACAAATAAAAAAATATAAAACGCTGCGTCTGCGCAACAAATGTTTGTCCCTCCACGAATTTCTTTGAATATATTGTATTATGTAAAAAACGAAAAATATGTAAAATAAATAAATCTTTCAGATATTATTTCCGCTAAATATATTTTATACGCTCTTGTATGCGGTATAATTAAACTATCAATATCACGGAGAAAAACATGCTGAAGCTTTTAAGAAGAATCGGTTATATAATTTTGTTTGCGATATGCGTTATGCTGATAGTGAATCTGATACCTCCAAGAGACAGCATAGCGCTAAACACATTTATGAATGAGGAAGACAACTTATTAGTTGCAACACAGTCGGGAATCAGCACAGATTACCCTGCTAATGTTAGAGCTTCTTTTAACACAGCCTCCGGCTTCGGTATAATGTATTTTTCAGTTGGCGTGGTAATGACCTCTGATGAAGTTTTGATCATCGCTGATTATGACGATTTGAGCGTTTATACGTCTGAAAGCGGAAAGATATCCGAAAAAACTTATGACGAGATCAAAAATCTGAATTTTGCCTATAATTTTAGCAACGCAAATGGTGAATATACGTACAGATCATCGACATTGACATGCCTTACCGTAGATGAATTCCTGGGATTATTTCCATATTCAAACTTTATAATCAATATTGTTCAGGATAGCGAAGCAGGCGAGAGAGCTGCTGTTCTTCTGTGTGAAAAGCTTCGCCAGCAAAATCTATCCTTGCACGTTGTTATAAAAGGCTCCGAAAATGTTATAAAATATGTACGAAATCAGACAAATGTACGTGTATTGACTGCGCCGATAAAAAATGAATTCACCGGCTATGCCAATGCAGATAAGTTTTTCCTTTCAGGATTTTACATTGATGTACCTTTTCAATATGCAGAAATCAATATTGATGACATAAACGGATTTACCAAGCGACTTATCTGGTCGCTGCACAGGCGCAACGTGGCGGTATTTATTGTAGGCGTGAATACGAGCGAGCAGCTTGATACGGCTATCGAGCTGAATGCAGACGGCATCATTACCAACGACCCTGTGCTTATAAATGAACTGCTTGCACGTCAAACAGACAGCGAAACCAACGAACAAACACAATAAATGCGCGTTATTCCAACTCCCGATTAATAAAAAAGCAGGATTATTTATCCTGCTTTTTATATTATAGCATTTGCATATTCTACCGCGTCAAACACGGCCAAATCTTCAGCGTTTTCGCCAGTACCTATATGCCAGACCGGCATGTCAAATTTATCAGCTATTCCTAATACAACACCGCCTTTTGCGCAACCGTCCATTTTAGTCAAAATCACGCCGTCAACATTCATGACAGAAGAAAACGCTTCAAGCTGGCTTATTGAATTGCTCCCAAGCATCGCATCCAGCACAACAACGCTGTATACGTTAAATTCATCTTTGAATTTTGAACACACCCTGTATATTTTTTCCAGCTCATTCATCAGGTTGGCTTTATTCTGAAGCCTTCCGGCAGTATCGCAAAGAACTATATCAGACCCCTTTGCTTTGGCTGATTTAAGCGCGTCAAATATTACGCTGGAAGGATCCTGCCCCTGAGCGCTTTTAACTATAGGAACATTCAGCCGCTTCGCCCATATGCCAAGCTGGTCGCTTGCTGCAGCTCTAAACGTATCGGCAGCAGCCAAAATTACGCTTTTGCCTCTGTTTTTGAACCATAAAGCAAGTTTTGCAATGCTCGTTGTTTTTCCTGCTCCATTTACGCCTGTGACGATTATTACGGCAGGAGTTTTTATATTGACGCCATGCTGTTTATCTTTGAGCATATCAACGATGCTTTCTCTCACAGCTTCATATAATGCTTCACTGTCGTTTATGTTGCTTTTTTTCATCTTTTGTTTTGCGCCTTCTATAATTTTTTCAGCACATTCAAAAGGAACATCGCTCAGCACCAAACATTCTATAAGCTCTTCATAAAGAGCTTCATCAATCGAACCTGTGAATACTTCTTTAAAACGCTGCGTCAAAGACTTTTTTGTTTTTAAAAAACCCAAGCTAAGCTTGCTGCTCATAAACATGCCCCCTTTCATTAATTTGTGAAAGCTTAACGGAAAATACGTTTGTTATGCCGTCCGCGGCAACGCTCACTCCGTACAAAGAGCTTGCAGCCTGCATGGTACGCTTTTTGTGCGTTACGAGTATAATTTGATTGTCATTGCTAATTGATTTCAGATACTCGCAGAACCTGCCTACATTTGCATCATCAAGAGCTGCATCTATCTCATCCATCACGCAAAAGGGCGCCGGTTTTATTTTCAATATAGCAAATATAAGCGCGCATGCCGCCAGAGATTTTTCTCCTCCTGAAAGCGCGGAAATATTTTTTAGCTTTGTTTTCGGAGGTCTGGCAATGATATCAACGCCGCTTTCACTCAAATCATCCGGCTGCGTGAGTATAAGCCTGGCCTCGCCGCCGTTAAAAAGAATTTTAAATACCCTGCCGAATTCTTTTTGAATCACTCCGAATTGCTTATTAAATAGCTCCGACATGCTTTTGGCAATATCTTCTATTATCTTTACCAATTCTTCTTTTGATTTTATCAAATCATCTCTTTGAGCACTCATTTCGTCAAAGCGTTTTTTCAGCTGTTTGTATTCCTCCAAGGCGTCTACATTAATGTTGCCCAGGCGCTTTATTCTGTCTTTAATTTCGTTTATTCTGATCAATGTACTGTCAAAGTCAATATTCTCATCCTGCCTAACCTGTGAAGCCTGAGCATAAGTGAGCGAATAGTCTTCCATCATATCATTTTGCAAATGTGATATTTCAACGTCGGTTTTGCCTATTTGCACATCCACCTTGCCAAGACGCTGCGAAGCTTCGGCTCTTTGCTTGTTAAGAAGGATTATTTCATCATTTATTTTATACAAATCTTCGGATGAGGAATCCTTCTTTTGGCTCAGATAAGCAAAGCGATTTTCCAACTCACTTTTTTGATCCGCATATCCTGTGTCTTCGTTACAAAGCTTTTCGATTTTTTCTTCAATGCTTTTAAGGCTGCATGCCGTCTCTTTCAGCGTATTTTCACATTTTGTCTTTGATGAAATCAACTCTTCGAATTGCGCATTGACATTATCCAGTATGGCCTGCGCATGCTGAGTCTTTTCACGCGCTAAAATAAAATCCTTTTCCGCTTCATTCAGAGAAGTCAACGCTTTTAGATAATCGTCTTTGTATCCTCCGGCGGAAGCTTTTGTCAATTCAATTTTTATTTTTTCTATTTTGTCTTTTGTTAATACGATATCTTTTTCTATATTACAGCTTTTTGTTTCCGCAAAAGCCATGTCTATATTAATCTTTTCAACCTGTGCTGCATAATCGTTGATTAATGCTGCGATTTTATTCTTCTCAGCCTCCAACAGCTCATTTTTTTGGACCAGCGCATGATTTTTCTGGTCGATTTTTTCATATTCAGTGCGCAAACGATCCAGCTCGCTGCATTTCATTTTGTATTGATCAGCAGTAGCAGTCTTTTTTTGTATAAGCCGTTCGTATTCGCTTTTTAACTTTATTATTTCTGACTGGATCTTTTTTATCTCATTCTTGCGTTTGAGAGCACCTTGATCGCTGTTTTTATACTTGCCTCCCGTTATTGCGCCGCCGGGCAAAAGAACTTCTCCTTCGAGCGTTACAATTTTCGTCTTGTAGCGCGTTGCTGCAGCCATTTTATTAGCATTATCCAGCGTATCTGCCACAACTACTCTTGCAAGCAAACTTTTGATAATACCAACAAATTTTACATCATACTTGACTAATTCATCGGCTGTCGCTATATATCCCGCACATGAAGCATATTTGTTTTTGTCACTCAACATATTCCCGCTGACGGTATTTACAGGAAGGAACGTCGCTCTACCCCAACGGTTTTGCTTAAGAATGTTTATGCACAAAGAAGCTGTACTTTCATCATCCGTAATGATGGATTCAATAGCCGAACCAAGCGCTTTACTCACCGCTTCAGTATATTTATCTTCGGTTGTGACAATACTTCCTACCGTGCCCAGTATGCCATTCAAACCGTGGTCCATATCAAGAAGTTTTCTCACTGCATAATTATATCCTTGATGCGCGCTTTCATAACCTTCCAGAAGATCTAATTTAGCTTTAAATGTTTGTATATCAGTGAAAATACCGCTTATCTTTTCGTTTAATTTACTGATTTGGTCTTCAAGATTTATTTTTTGAAATGATGCTTCCTCGCAAGAATGTTTGATTTGCGCTACATCGAGAGGAAGATGATCATTTAGTTCAATATTTAACGAATCCAGACTCTTTTGGCTTTCGGATATTTTTTCATCCAAGCTCGATTTTATGTATGATTTGGAAGCTATTTCCGATTTTAATGCAACCAAAGACTCCTGATGCTTTACTAAGATACCATCCAGCACGGCAATTTCGCCATTTAAATTGGCTATGTAATCATCAGAGCCCATATACTTTTGTTTTAATTCAAAAACATTACTTTTCTTTTCCTCATATAAAGGCGCCAGTTCATCAAGCCTGCTTTTATAACAGGATATATCTTTCAAAACTTCATTTTTCTGATCAATGACAGTATTTATACTATCGTCGATTCTTGAAATTTCTTCCTGATTACTTTTTATTAAATTAAGATAATTATCACGCTGTAATTTTGAAAGATTTAAATCTGACTTAGCGTTTTCATAAGAAGAAATCAACCCATGAAGCGTTTTGTTTATCTCCGAGAGTTCATTATCATATTCAGCAGCATTTGATTTTAATAAACGATACTTTTCATCCAATAAAGCTAAATCGGCGTCTATTTGCGCAATGCTTTCTTCTATTGCTGATTTTGCCGTACAGTTGTCATTAAGACGTTTTTTAAGCAAATCCATTCTATGTACAAATACGCCTATTTCAAGCGTTTTCAGTTCATTGCGCAAAGCTACATATTTTTCCGCTTTGTCCGCTTGTTTTTTTACTCCGGGCAATCTGGACGAAATTTCTGAAAGAATATCGTTTAGTCTGTACAGATTACTTTGGGCTTTTTCAAGATTTTTTTCAGCATCGCTCTTTCTAAGCTTATACTTAACTATCCCTGCCGCTTCTTCTATCAATAGCTTTCTTTCATAAGGAGAATTATTCACTATGGACTCTATTTGTCCCTGACCGATCACCGAATATCCTTCACGCCCGAGCCCCGTATCCATAAAAAGCTCCTGCACATCTTTAAGCCTGCAGGCCGTTTTATTAATATAATATTCGCTTTGCCCTTGTCTGAAAAGCCTTCTGGTAACGCATATTTCATCATATTCGCTTTGAAAAATTCCTGATGAATTATCAAGCGTCATACTTACCTGAGCGTATCCCAACGGTTTTTTTTCAGTGGTCCCCGAAAAAATCATATCCTCCATTTTCCCTGCGCGAAGAGGCTTTATGCGCTGTTCTCCCATGACCCAGCGCATAGCGTCTACTATGTTGCTTTTTCCGCTGCCGTTGGGACCTATAATTCCAGTCACATCATCGCTGAATTCTATCACGGTTTTCTTGGCAAAAGACTTGAAGCCTTGAATTTCAAGTTTTTTAAGAATCATTTATTTCTCCTGTGCAGACCTATTACCTTCATATGTTCAAGCGCAAGTTTTGCAGCATTCTGTTCTGAATGTTTGCGGTTTTTTCCGCTTGCTACGGGATATTCACAACCATTTATCTTTACGCATGAATAAAACACCTGATCGTGTTCAGGTCCGTCCACACGCTTTAATTCATAAGTAAGATCTCCCATTTCATGCGATTGCGCATACTCTTGCAAAAGCGTTTTATAATCATATCTCAGCGAACCGTCAACTGCTGTTTTTATAATATCGTCCAGCTTGTCCATGATAAATTCTTCAGCCGCATTAAGCCCGCCGTCAATATAAATAGCTCCTATCAAACTTTCAAATGCGTCAGCTATTATGCTTCGTTTTGTCCTTCCGCCGTTATTCTCTTCGCCTTTGCCCAAAAGCAAATAATCATTAAGACCTATTTTTAAAGCTGATTTATATAAAGAATCTGTACAAACAATCAAAGAACGGCATTTTGATAAAGCGCCTTCGTTTTCACCGTCTAATTTCATATAAAGATAAGAGCTAATTACAAGCTGAAGGACAGCGTCTCCTAAAAATTCCAATCTTTGATTGCTCATACGCTTATACTGTTTAACTGCGGAGCTGTGAACGAGAGCTGTTTTGAGGAGTTCTTCATTAATAAATTGATAGCCTATGCTTTTTTGCAGTTTTGAAATTTTCATATGCATTCCTATACAATAAAAAGTCAGTATTTTAAAAAAAACGGCGTAGGCTTTCCATAGGGATTTGCTGCCGCCGCTTTAACAAGCCTTTGAATAATGATTAAGAAAATAATTATTTACCGTTTTTTTCAAAATACTCCACTACGTCTTTTACCTGTCTGACATTTTCAAGGCTTTCCTCAGACACTTCAAAACCGAATTCATCCTCAAAAGCCATGATCATTTCCATTATATCAAGTGAATCGGCTCCTAAGTCATCAACAAAATATGAATCTGGAGTTACTTTAGAAGCATCTATTTTTAATTGGTCGCATATTATTTTACATATTTTATCGTAAACCATTATACCCTCCGATTATTTATTTATGAAACCTTTAATATTTATATCACAGTATTGATTTTACCACAATACTTTTGTCATTTTACTCAAAACATTCTCTTTTTGGAAAGACAGCGCCAGCCTTACAGCATTTTTCACAGCGTTCGCATTACTATTGCCGTGAGTTTTGAATACGCCGCCGTTAATACCAAGAAACGGAGCCCCTCCGTAGGAAGAAGGATCCATTGTTTTAAGTTTTTCCTTAAGATCTTTTTTCAGCAAAGCTCCAGCAATAGAATTCTTAAACCCATCCTTCATAACGCCTTTTACCATAGTCAGCATGTAACTCAAAGTCGCCTCTATGGACTTAAGAACCAAATTACCGGTAAATCCATCCGCTACCACCACATCGCACTTGCCTTCAATTAAATCTTTAGGTTCAATATTTCCTGCAAAATTTATACTTTCTTCTTTACTCAAAAGCTCATGCGCTTCTTTTGCAAACGCGTTGCCTTTTAATTTTTCCGTTCCTATATTTAACAGCCCCACGCTCGGATTTTTTACGGCCATTACGGATTGCATATATATTGTTCCCATCTTTGCAAACTGAACAAGATATTCGCTTTTGCAATCTGCATTGGCTCCGTTATCAAGAAACAGGCATGGATTTTGTGAGGGCATCATAGTACACAATGCGGGCCTTTGCACTCCTTTGATGCGTCCCGTATATAAAAGCGCGGCGGCAAGGAGCGCTCCCGTACTTCCTGCGGATATAAAAACTGAATTTTTATCCTCTTTCAAAAGAGAAGCCCCTATTACCATAGAAGAATCCTTTTTTGAACGAACGGCCTTTACGGGTTCCTCGCACATTTCAATAGTCTGTTCAGCATTTATGATGCTTATATTTTTGTCAGACAAAGCCAAAGAGGCGAAACAATTTTTTATTATATCTTCTTTTCCAATCAAAGTTATATTCGTATTGAGTTCATTTACCGCCAAAACTGCTCCCTTTATTATTTCTTCAGGAGCGTTATCTCCACCCATTGCGTCCAAATATACAGTCATTTTTTCTCCTTTTATCAAAAAACACAAAAGACAGGCTGCTGATTGTTTTAAAGCGGCAGCCTGCCTTAGTATCAGTCGGCATCAATATTTACTACTGTCTTTCCTTTATATGATCCGCAATTTGAGCAAACTCTGTGAGGCTGCTTTATTTCGCCACATTCAGGGCATACACTTTGAGCCGGAATATTCAGCTTGTAATTGGCTCTTCTTTTATTCTTTCTTGAATGCGACTGTCTTCTTTTAGGTACTGCCATTTATCACACCTCCCCGCGTGATTTCTTAAGTTCAACTGCCTTTACAGGCTGCTTTCATTTATAAAATGATATATTACGCAATTTATGCGCTTAAATATTATATATACTGCCAAACCTGTTGTCAAGTCGTTTTATTTTGAAAAAGCAAGTCTTTGCGTATCGCGGGCAATAACGAGTTCCTCGTTTGTCGGTATAACCATTACTTTAACTAATGAATCTGGAGTCGAAATTACTTTTTCTTCACCGCGCATATCGTTTGCTTCAGCATCTATTTTAATACCCATATAACCAAGCCTGTTGACGATATTTTCTCTTGCCTGAGAAGAGTTTTCTCCTACGCCGGCTGTGAATACTATTAGATCAGCTCCTCCAAGGACCGCCGTATATGCGCCTATTGTATATGCGACTCTATAATAGAATGCATTCAAGGCAAGCTGTGCGCGCTCATTTCCTTCTTCAGCTGCTTGCTCCAAATCTCTGAAATCACTTGACAGGCCGCTTATGCCGAGAACACCGGATTTTTTATTCAGCATAGTATCAACTTCGTCTACGCTCATATTTTCATTATCTACAAGGAATTTCACAACAGCGGGATCCAAACTGCCGCTTCGCGTCCCCATAATAAGGCCATCCAAAGGAGTAAGACCCATTGATGTTTCTATACATTTGCCGTCTTTAACTGCGCTTATGCTCGAACCGTTGCCGAGATGACATGTGATTATTTTGAGTTTATCATTATTTAAAATTTCAGCCGCGCGCGCTGATACGTATTTATGACTTGTACCATGAAAACCGTACTTGCGTATTTTATATTTTTCATAATATTCATACGGAATTGCATACAGATACGCCTCAGGGGGCATCGTCTGATGAAACGCCGTATCAAAAACGGCTACCTGCGCAACTCCCTTAAGAACTTCCTCACATGCATTAATGCCCATCAGATTTGCAGGGTTGTGCAAAGGTCCTAAAGGTATACATTCCTCGATAGCTTTTTTTACGTTTTCATCTATAAGAATGCTTTCGGAATATTTACTGCCTCCGTGCAGCACCCTATGCCCAACGGCGTCGATCTCGTCCATAGATTTAATAACGCCGTATTCAGGATCAATAAGCACCTCCATCAAAAGCTTGAACGCTTCGGAATGATCCTTAAGCTCGCGGCTAAATTGCTTTTTGTCTTTACCTGGAACTTTATGAGTAAGCATTCCTCCCTGAATACCTATTCTTTCCGCAATGCCGCTTGCGATAACTTTTTCTCCGTCCATATTTATAAACTGATATTTTAGTGACGAGCTGCCGCAGTTGACTACTAAGATCTTCATTTACCCTCCTGTGTAATATGACATAAAATTAAATAAAACCTGACTAATAAAACAAGCCGGCCATAAAAAGAATTAATGGCTATTAATTATACAATGTTGTCGTATAAAAAGCAATAAAGAAATTGTTTATTACACATTTTAAATATACAAAATAAAAATCAAATAAACGGACCTAATTAATTACAATAAAATATTGCTATAAATTGTATTATATGGTACACTTTTTTAGCCATGAACAGTACTTTTAACAGCAAAAATCCGATAAAATATTTTATATGTATAACAATAACTGCGCTGGCGTTACTTATGACGGCAACGCCTGTTTTTTCATATTCCAATGCAAATATGGACATTACTTTCCAAATGCCCGATGAAGATAATCTTAATGAGCTTCCTGCATATTCGGAAAGTGAAAACATGAGCGGATACAGCGATATTAATTTCAATTCGGTAATTGTAGTTGCCTCAGATATTTATTATACGCTGGAGGAACAATTTCCGGATTTGGAACAACAGCAAATAAGCGAAAGATATCCCAAAGATACTTTGTGGCTGGGATGCGGACTGTTTGATGAAACCTGGAATGATATGCAGTATATGACAAACTACCTCACAGAGTCAGTGAACAGCTCTACGGCAAAATATTACTGCAGCATGGAAATGATAGACATAAAAGGCCTTCCCGTTTATAAATTTACATATCTTGCCGAGCAGGATAATTTTGAATCCTCCGGAGGCGCCATATATTTCACACTTTACAAATCAAAAACTTATCTGGTGGAAATTTCAAACTATTTCAACTACAGCGACAGTGCGTCGTATATAGAAATTTTTGAAGAGACGCTGAGTTTTAATGGCATAGAAAATTTTGAATTTGTAAATTATAACGGCTTGCATAATGACTTGTTACATTCACCGATTTTATTAACGGTTGTCGGCGTTGCTGCATTGGCGCTGATTATTGCAGCAACGGTATATTTTGTCCGCAAACAAAAGGGGAAAAAATGAGATCTAAAAAAGTCATGTTCAAATTTTTAAAAAACGCTGTCGGCATATTGCTGATGACAGCAATTATTTTCTCAACGGCAAATATCGCACTGGCTGATGATAAATATCAAATATACAATTATGAAATGCGCTATCATTTGAAGGTTCCCGCTGAATATCAGGATAAGATAGCAGATATTGGGTCGACCAACATAAATATCAATTTTACTGACAACGTTTATTTATTTATACAAAGCTCCGATTATTACGCAAGTCTTTCCGCTGAAGAACAAAACGCAGCAGGCAGAAACAAATATACATTGGGCAATTCTATTTTTGACCAAACATACAACAGCCCTGAATACATGCGTACATATTTTGAGAATCTTTTGGGCACATTGTCAAACAACAGAGAAATCGTATCTATCGTGCAGGAAAGATTAAACGGAGAACCCTTCTGGGTTTGCAGCTATACTACATACAATATTACCGGTTCATCCGATACTGCCTCTAATGAATTTACCGGCGAAGGTAAAATTTATTTTAATATTACTAAAGGCTATTTATATCAGCTTACTTTATACAGCGCGGGAGCGTCTTTGTCAGAGACGCCGGCGGCTGTGGATACGCTCAACACATTCACTATAGGCAGAATCATAAACTTCGGCACCGTATTTATATGGATATTTATAATAGCAGCGGCGCTCGCGCTTATTACTCTTGCTCTCATGCAATTGAACGTAATCAGCTTTGAAGAGCAGGAAGAAATTGAAACGCTTGATTTGCCTATTGAAGCGATAAACGCTTATGACGAAATCAATTCGGACGCAATTAAAAAAGCAAGAGATGATATGGAAAAAGGCATTATAAGCAAGCAGGAATTCGAAGAAGTTATGGAAGCCACAAAGCTTGCCTCATATTCCACTGATCCTCCAAAGCGCGAATTGAGCGATGAAGAGACAAAACACAAAAAACAGCTTGCAGCTTTGAGAGCAGTAGACAGCGTGCTCAGAGTATTCGACAGTGACAGAGAAGAAAAAACGGTAATCCTCAATAAAGTAGACAGCTTGCTTGATGTTATCAAATCAGGTAAAAAACCGCTTGCGCAAAATGACGAAAATATCGATAATGCTGAAACCAAAATAATACCGAATATAGACGAAAACAAAAATATCTCCGCAGCAGAACCTTCTGCGAAGGACAGCGACGCTGCATACAGCGAAACGCCTGCTTATAAAGAGCAAAGCATCGAAGAACCGCTTCCTGATAATTCAAAAGAAAACAATGAGACAAATGCGGTCAAAGATGAAAATCCCAGCAACTTAAAAGCTGAATTGGCTTCAGAAACGGATTCAGCAAATACACAGGATGAATCAAAAGAACAGAACAATAAAATAACACAATTATCTGACGAGACAGAATCCGGCGAAAAAGATATAAACAAAATAAGCATTAATGAAAACGAAGGACCTGACAATTCAGATCCCAGTGATAATTTATCAAAATCTAAGGATGATTCAATAAAACCTGCAAGCAATATTGATGATCCTGCGAATACGCCTGACGAAGCAAATCAAAAGCCGCGCAAAAGAGGCAGGCCGAAAAAGAAAAAGGATTAAAATAGAATGACTTACCGGCGAGCGCTTATTGACATAGGCTCAAATACCATAAAAGCATTTATATACAATAAAAAAATAGAATGCGTAGGTTTTTACGAAAAACACACTTCCCTTTTAAAGCACGTACACAATGAATTGATTACACAGGAAGGAATACGCAAAGCCATAAACGATATAATATCGCTTATGGCTTTATTAAATGAAAACGGCTGCAAAGATATTTTTGCATATGCTACTCAAGCCGTTCGTGCATGCAGAAATTCAAATGAGCTATTATTGAAAATAAAAGAAGCCACAGGACTTGACGTTAATATATTATCGGGCGCAGACGAAGCATATTATGATTATATAAGCCTGAAACATTACTCAGGCTGTAAATACTTCGCAGGAGCGAATATCGGAGGCGGAAGCGGACAAATTATAATATCCGCAGAAAACAACAAAATATTTTACGAAAGTTATCCTATCGGCTCTATGAAGATAACCATGCTTTTTGTAAAACATAATCAGATTGAAGAAAACGATGAAAGGGATATTGCCGAGTATATACATAAAATAATAAAAAATATTCCTTTATACAAGACCGATACATTTTATGCAATGGGAGGCAGCGCAGTAGCTTTATCAAAGCTTATACAAAAAACATTGATATCCATACATGATATAGATAATCTGCTGGATAATGTCAGATCAAGCGTTATTACCCAATCATATCTTAGTGAAAAAATCCCCAACAGAGAGCAAACCGCTCTCACAGGAGCTGTTATAATAAAATCAATAGCAGAAATTTTCGGTTCCAAAAACATAAAAATACTGGCTACGGGCACCAAAGAGGGTTATATACTAAAAAACAGCTTATTGCAATAAAAATCAGCAATTAATGTTATGTAAATATTTTTTCATGTGATAAAATCTATTATTGGAATTATCATTTGAGATTGCGGTTATTATGGATACGTTAAACAAGCAAAGAACACTCATATGCCTTATAATACTAGCTTTGGGACTTGCCGCTGCCTCAGGGCTTATTTTGCTGGGATTTAATATAGCTGCAATTATAATTATAGGATTGTTTATAATTACCGATATATATTACTATGTAAAAACTGTAAAAAAAGCATGGAACATCAAAAACACACTATCCGTAATATTGCTTTTGCTGATCGGGACAGTGCCTTTCGGTTTCATAGCTTCAAACGGTCGTACGCATCCGTTGTTTTCTTTGATTGCAGGAGTGGCTTTATTTTCAGTATTTCTCGCCGTAAATACGCCATGGCAGGAAACGCTTATTTATAAGCTTATCGTAAAAACATGGCATCTAAAACCCTCAAGAAACAAAAATTATAACACATACAGAAGATACTGCGCTGAAGAATGGTACCGCACCCATCCCAGCGGAATATCCAATCTATCGGTATTGAAAATAACACAAAGAGTAATATTTTCAATGGCCTTTATATTTTTAGGTCTGTATGGAATTTATTCGAACAAAATCAGCATTTTTCAAAACGAAAGATTCTTCGATATCATATTGTGTATGATTATAATATTATTTGCTTTTTACTATTATCTGTTCGGTTTTCGTCATTGTGCGCTGATAGCTTTTATATCTTGGTATTTGCTTTTTGGCGCGTTTTTCGGATACAGACTTGTACTGATCTTCTTCCCGAATACCTCTGCTGAGATCGTAGGGCCTGCGGCAGGAACACTATTTATAGGCAGTGGTTTATTATGGGGAATTAGCTACGCTAAAAAAAGAATTATGTACAGCAACGCACAGTCTTATGAAAAAGGCGGAAAACTCATCACGCTCGATTTGTTTTTAGCTTCGCTCGGCAATATACACACTCTGAATATACTGACAGATATAACAATAGTATCTTCGATAAGCGAACGTCCTGATCAATTCATCAGGCTTATAAAAAAACTCATAGGAACATTCAGGAGCTGCTGTTCGGTTTTCTGCGGCTATACAACGGAAATAAAAGGCAAAGAAATACACATATACGTATATACTTCAAAAAGTAAAAGCGCAAAACTTATAGATAAAGCATGCAGCGTTATTTATGATAACAGCTACAGAATTTCTGAAATAAACTGCAAATATGATGACGATTGGACATATTACAAAACCGAACTTTATCCAAACGTTAAGGATTTATGCTCTATAACAAGCCGTAATTATATCGAAAGACTTTTTCTCAACGGAATTGCGCTTGACAAAGAATATGAAATCAAGTTTCTTATCTATTGCAAAAATAGCAATGACACAATAAAAATAGAAAATGAACTGAAATACTTCGGGTTTATCTTCTACAGAATCACATACGAACAAAACAGAAATAAAGTATATACGGGATATGACTACTGTGCGGAATTTAAAATTTCAACGTTCATAACCCCGAGACGCCTTGAATATTTAAGCGGTATTATTTTGAATAAGACAGAAGGCAATGATGCTATTTATATGGGAGAATGGCTAATATCGTCTTCAGGCTGAGCCCTTAATATTATTTTTCAATAATATCAGGGCTTTTTTATATGAGTCAAAACCTTCCCCTTTTATAACGGAACTGCAAGCCATGCCAACAATATCAATATGACGGAAAGCTTCCCGTTTGTCGGGATCTGTAAGATGCACTCCTACGCACAAAACGCCTACAGCTTTAATCGCATCATGTATAGCAACGCTCGTATGCGCATATCCTGCCGCATTAATTATCATGCCATCATATACGCCTGCTGAAGATTGTATTTTATTTATTATTTCTCCTTCGCAGTTGCTCTGAAATATATCAACATTAATACCCGCTTCACACGCGCTTTGATTAATGAAATCAACAAGCTCGTCATATGTTTTTTTGCCGTAAATTTTGGGTTCCCTTATGCCCAAAAGATTGATATTGGGTCCGTTGATTACAAGCACATTCATCTTGAATTTTCCTTAAATATTTCCGATAATTTATTAATTATATCGCTGGGAAGCATAGATGTTTTTGATAACTGCTCAGCGCATCTCCTGCCGGCTTCGGAATGAAGCCATACTCCGCAGCAAGCCGCTTTTAACGCCGGCAGCCCTTGAGCGGCAAAAGAAGCAATAATTCCAGACAAAACATCGCCGCTTCCGCCTTTTGAAAGACCGCTGTTAGCATAATCGAGAGAATATATCTCACCTGAGGGATCAAATATCAGCGTGTGGCTGTCTTTAAGAACAAGAGTAACATTATATTTACTGACAAATTTTTGGGAAAACTTTATTTTATTTTCAAAGAGCGTATCAATTTTCACTTGCATAAGGCGCGAAGCTTCTTTTAAATGGGGAGTCAAAATAATTTGTGAATTGGCTTCTTTTAGAACGTCAGCACAACCGCATATACTGTTGATTCCGTCAGCATCAATTATCACAGGGCAAGATGCATTTTTTATTATACAAGAAACAATATTTTCCGTTTCAGGAGTATTCCCCATGCCGCAGCCTACAAGGCATGCGCTGAATCTTCCGATTTTTTCTTTTATCAGTTTTGAAGCGCTGGCGGCGTCCGTGCGTCCTTCAATCTCAGGGAAAGTCAAAAAAGTAGCTTCTCTTATGCCGGAAGCTATAAGAGTAACGGCGCTTTGCGGACAGGCAACACTAACCAGACCGACCCCGCACCTGTATGCGGCCAAAGACGACAGAACCGCAGCTCCGCTCATGCAATACGATCCGCTTATATTTAACAGTTTTCCGAAACTTCCCTTATTTGAAATATCACTTCTTTCAGGTATTACTTCAAAGACGATTTTGTCATTCAATTCTATATAATTTATTTTATTCATCCACAGCCTCAGCGGTATTTTATCATTTTAAAAAATTATCGTCAAACCCTGTTAAAATATACATTGCAGATAATTTGGCGGTTGACATTAATAATCGTAGAAAGTATAATTATCGGTAATAAATAAGACAGCGATTGCGAGGAGTAGGGTCATTCATCGTCACAGAGAGAAAACGCATGCTGAAAGTTTTTACGCATGACGGCTCGAACGTCGCGCAGGAGTCTTCCCTAAAAGGGCGCGGAATGGCGTTACAGTTAAATGAGTGAATTCACCGTGAATTAACATGGGTGGTACCGCGGATTAGTATCCGTCCCATGACGTTCGCGGTTTTATTTTATCAGACAGTATGAGGAGAAAAAATGAAGCAGCTCAACAAAACCTACAATCCTAAAGAAACAGAATCAAAAATCTATAATATGTGGGAAGAAGGCGGTTATTTCAAACCGGAAAAAAACAATGAGGGCAAGCCCTTTACGATCATGATGCCCCCTCCGAATATAACAGGTCAGCTTCATATAGGGCACGCTTTGAACCTTACCGTCCAAGACGTGCTTATACGCTTCAAAAGAATGAATGGCTATAAAACATTATGGCTGCCCGGAGAAGATCATGCCAGCATAGCCACGGAAGTAAAAATAATAAACAAGATTTTCGAAGAAGAACACAAAACCAAGCAAGAAATAGGGCGTGAAGAATTTTTGAAACGCGCATGGGACTGGACTGCATTTTACAGAAAAAGAATCGCTCAGCAGGCCAGAAAACTCGGCGCATCATGCGATTGGGACAGAGAACGCTTTACTATGGACAAAGGGTTGGCTGACGCTGTAAATAAAGCTTTTTTAAACTTATACAATAAAAAACTTATATACAAAGCCAACAGAATAATCAATTGGTGCCCTGAATGTAAAACAGCGTTAAGCGATGCTGAAGTTGAATACGAAGAGCAGAACGGAAATCTATGGCATATAAAATATCCGATCAAAGACAGCGATAAATTTGTAATCGTAGCAACTACAAGACCTGAAACAATGCTCGGAGACTCGGCTGTGGCGGTAAATCCCAACGATGAAAGATACTCAGATATTATAGGAAAAACGGCTGTTTTGCCTCTTGTAAACAGAGAAATACCTATAATTGCAGACGAATATGTGGACATGGAGTTTGGAACAGGATGTGTAAAAATAACGCCATGCCATGATCCAAACGACTTCGAAGTAGGCTTAAGGCATAACCTCGCGCAATATAAAGTGATGAACGACGACGCTTCGATTAATGAGCTCGGCGGAAAATACAGCGGTCTGACAAGAGAAAAAGCCCGCGCTGCAATAATAAAGGACTTAGATGATTTGGGCCTTTTGGAAAAAACACAGCCGCATATACACAATGTGGGAACATGTTATCGCTGTCACACAAGCGTAGAACCGATCACAAGCGTACAATGGTTTGTAAAAATGCAGCCTCTTGCGATTCCTGCAATTGAAGCTGTAAAAAACGGCAGTGTAAAATTCGTTCCTGACAGATTTAAAAAAATATACTTTAACTGGATGGAAAACATAAAAGATTGGTGCATATCGCGCCAGCTATGGTGGGGACACAGAATTCCTGCTTATTATTGCTGCGAATGTGGAGAAATGGTTGTGGCCTCAACCATGCCCTCAAAATGTTCCAAATGCGGATGTACTGAATTCAAACAGGATGAAGATGTGCTGGACACATGGTTTTCATCAGCTCTCTGGCCATTTTCCACGCTGGGATGGCCCGAAGAAACAGACGATTTCAAAGAATTTTACCCAAACAACGTACTCGTCACGGCCCCCGATATAATATTTTTCTGGGTTGCCAGAATGATATTCTCCGGAATAGAGCACTGCAAAGATATTCCGTTTACACACGTTTTTATTCACGGACTTGTAAGAGACGATCTAGGAAGAAAAATGAGCAAATCTCTAGGCAACGGTGTGGACCCTCTTGAAGTCATAGATAATTACGGTGCGGACGCATTACGCTTTGCTCTTCTTACGGGCAGCAGCGCAGGCAATGACACGCGCTGGCAATTGGATAAAATAAACTCTGCAAGAAACTTCGCTAATAAAATAAATAATGCCGCAAGATTCATACTGATGAACTTAGAAGGATATGACATTAATTACGAAGCAACGCACGAACATTTCACAAATATTGATAAATGGATAATCACACGCCTGAGCGAAACTGTGGAAGAAGTAACACAAAATATAAACAAATTTGAAATAGGCCTTGCACTTGAAAAGATCTATAATTTTACCTGGTCGGAATTTTGCGATTGGTATATAGAATTCAGCAAGACAAGACTTTATTCCGATGACGAACAGGCAAAGAAAACGGCTCAGTGGACTATATATAACGTATTTGTATCAATACTGAAACTGCTTCATCCTTTTATGCCGTTTATCACTGAAGATATTTATCTGCACTTCAACGAAAAGGCAAGCCCATTAATAATTTCCAAATGGCCGGAAAGCATGGGCAAATTCCCGGCGGAAAAAGTGCAGGTAAGCGAAATAACCGACGCTATACGCGCGATAAGAAACGCACGCGCAAAAATGAATATACCGCCTTCGAAAAAAGCCCATATTTATATAGCTCCGAATAAAGGCTGCGAAAGCATATTTAAAGGCAATGAAGAAATATTCATAAAGCTTGCAAGCGCTGATAAAGTGATTTTTGAAGAAAATTATACTGAACGGGAAAATGCGCTGAGCGTAGTGACGAGCAATGCAAAATACAGCGTTCCTTTGGATACTTTGATAGACAAGGCTAAAGAGCTTGAACGCATTATGAAGGAAAAAAGCAATATAGAAAATGAAATCACAAGGCTCGAAAAAAAGCTCGCAAACAAAGACTTTCTGGCAAAAGCGCCAGCGAAAATAGTTGAAGCGGAAAAAAACAAGCTAGAAAAATATGTTTCGCTGCTCAAAGAAATTAATGAAAGCATCAGTTAAAAAATAAAAGCTGCTTTACCGCAGCTTTTATTTGATTTTATTTCTTTACGCCAATCAGCATTAGCCAGCGCTGATCAAAAAATATTTCGTCTTTTTTCAGATATGGATTAAAGCCTGTTTTATCCAACCCTGATATTTCCTGTTTCATTATGGTTTCGATTTTTGTCTTTATATTATCCGGTGTTTTTGTCAGATCCATCCACGCTTTAAAAGATACAGGGATTTTTGTCACTTCCTTTTTTATTATATCAAATCCATACTTATCATAAAGGGCTTTGAATTCATTATAGCTTATATTTCTTACGTGCGAAGGATCTCGCATAGTTTCTATCTCATCTTCCCTTTCTCTTAAATCCTCTTCCGCAGCCAGCATGTCTATGATTACTAATTTGCCCGAATTTTTCAACACTCTATTCATTTCACTGAAGGGTTTTTCGATATCAGGAAAATGATGAAAAGCCAAACGCGTAATAACTGCATCAAATATATTTTCAAAAGGGAGATTTTCCACTTCACCAATCACAAATTCCATATTCGTCAGATTTCTTTCCTCAGCTTTTCTGCGCCCTACATCGAGCATAGCTTGAGTCGCGTCAAGGCAGACGACTTTTTTTACACAGCCAGCTATTGCGCAGCCACAGGCACATGTACCGCAAGCTGCATCAAGCACGATATCGTTAGGTGAAAATTTTACGCAGTTTACGGTATAGTCAAGATATTCCTGTTTTGAGAAATTCATATTTTTATTATCAAAATTCGACGCCTGCGCTGTGAATGATTTTTTTATAATTTCAATATTTTTATTTTCCACCGTTTTACCTTTTTGCATTGTTTTTATATATTATAACATATAAAAATCCGTATACGCAAACGTATGTTTATATCCGGCGCTTACTATTATTAGCTATTCGATACAAAGTATTATTAAAAAAATCATATTCAAAATAGCTGTGTATAGAGAAAAATCGGAACGCCGCTTGAGACGCATGTTATTATCTTAACAAAAAAACTTTTAAATAACGGTTTTTATTTACGCTATTGACTAAACGTATCAAATACAATATAATATCTCAAGTCGGGGCGTAGCGCAGTTTGGTAGCGTGCTTGAATGGGGTTCAAGAGGCCGGAGGTTCGAATCCTCTCGCTCCGACCATTCGCAAATCAAAAATTTCCAAACATTAGAATAATCTTGCAATGGTTATTCTTTTTTTTAGCATTATAAGAACTTTTTTATTTTGGGCACAGAAAAGTTAGCTATTCTGCGATTATTTCTTTCAACATCACAGACTTTTTTGTCTCATAATCAGACAGGATTTCAATATTCTCTGCGTATTTATTAACCTGCACAATCAACTTTCGGCATGTTTTACACGGCATACCAATTTTGCCGTCAGTCTTAATTATTAACATTTTTGCAATCTGGTCATCACCATTTGCAATCATGTTCAAAACGGCCTTACTTTCCGCACATTCTCGAAAATAAGATTTTGCTACGGCGCTTGTGCCTGTGTATATATTTCCTGATTTTGTAATAAGCGAAGCGGCGTCAACAGCTTCAGCCAACGGGAAAGCCTTTCTGTCATACTGCTCTTTTCTTGCGGCTATATACAGCCTGTCCCATGTTGCGTCATACTGCAAAAAAGCTTTCTTTTCTATATCCTGCACGAATTTTTCTTTGCCTTTGCAATAACCTTCTATGTCGTAGGGAAAACATTGAGCCAGTTCTTTTTTCAAATTCGAATATTCTTCCCGCTCTTCAGTATGCAAGCGCAAATAGTCGCGAAAAGCAAGGTGCCTAACGATATTGGTCCAATCGTCTGCATTAAATATATGGACTTGATGCGTTCTTTCATCTCCGCCTTTTCTAAAATAACGTCTGCCCGCGATTCCGAACTCTCCGAGCGATTCATAACCAATACGGGCAAATTCATCTGAAACTTCATCGACTTTTTCAAGGCTTTTAACAACTCCCATAATATCTATAATCGGTTTAGCAGCCGATTGTGGGATTGATGTGCTTCCAATATGGTATATTGCAAGGCAATTATCTTTAAGAACAGTTAATAACTTTTTCTTCTCTTCTTTATATTTTATTGTCCACTGTGGATTATAGTCCAAAACTGTTATATGCTGCGGCATAACTGAATCACCTTATATTTTATTTTTTTGTATATGACAGCAGTATTAATATTCCTCTCATTATACATAATTCAGCTCTTATCGCAGATGAATTGCGAATATTTTTTATACGAAAAAGGCAAAAGCATGACGCCGTAGTAATAAAACTGACGCACAATATTCAAATTTCGATGACTGAAGTTTACTGAAAAATTAGAACATTTGAAATACATATAAAACGCAAAAGCTTGACGTTAAACCCATAAGTGTGTAAAATGTATAAAATAGACTTTTTATGTACACTGGCAATTATAATTAAAAAAGCAGGGATAAAAATGGCAAAATATATCGTAAAAAGGATAGTGCAGGCATTTTTTGTCGTCATACTTATTGCATGTATAACTTTTTTTCTAATGAATATGGTTCCGGGAGGCCCATTTCTCAGCGAAAAGGCTTTATCTCCCGAGGTTCTCGCAGCGAAAGAAGCAAAATACGGCTTGGACAAACCGCTTCTTGTTCAGCTCAAAAATTATCTCCTTGATCTTTTGAAACTTGATCTGGGAGTATCCTTCAAGATGCAGATCAACAGACCAGTGCTCACGATAATAATGGAAATGTTCCCCGTATCATGCAAGCTTGGCGCCATATCATTGGTGTGGGCGATCCTATGTGGAATCCCCATAGGATGTCTTGCAGCATACTACAGAGGCACATGGGTGGATAACGTGCTTCGAGTTTTTACAACTATCGGAGTTTCAATACCGGGTTTTGTAGTCGCTACCGTACTTCTGGTAATTTTCGGAGTTAAGCTAAGTATACTTCCGACAATGGGACTCAACAGTTTCGGAAGCTATATAATGCCCGTTATGGCTTTGTCACTGTCTCCAATGTGCTATGTAGGGCGCTTAACCCGCTCGAGCATGCTTGATGTAATAAATCAGGAATACATAAGAACAGCAAAAGCAAAGGGACTTAGCACAAAAGTGGTGATATTCAAACATGCGCTGAGGAATTCTCTTATACCCGTTCTTACATATCTGGGGCCATTGACCGCAAATATTCTTACCGGCGGATTTGTAGTGGAAACAGTTTTCAGTATACCAGGACTTGGAAGATACTTTGTACAAAGCATAAGCAACCGTGATTATCCCATCATAATGGGAACAACTATATTTTTGGCGTCCTTTGTCGTATTTATGACGCTCATAGTAGATATACTCTACAAAGTAGTAGATCCGAGAATGGACCTGTCGAAGGAGGCTAACTGATTATGAAAAAATCGAAATGGTCTGTGATTTTCCCAAGTCTCCAGCCTAATATTGAAAAATTATTTACCGATGACAGTTTCAATCCGGCGACTGAAAACGAAAAAGAAAATTTCATAGAAACAAAAGAAAGCGTAACTTACTGGCAGGAAGCATGGAGAAGATTTAAAGCCAATAAAGTTGCAATGATATCTCTCATAATAATAGCAATTATAGTTATTTTCGCATTTATAGGCCCTCTGTTCAGCCCTTATGATTATTCTACGCAGATAAGGGGAAGCGAAAATCTTCCTCCAAGCTGGGAACATCCATTTGGCACCGACGGACTCGGCAGAGATCTTTTGGTCAGGACAATGTATGGAACAAGGGTTTCGCTTATTATCGGAGTCGTTGCCAGCCTTATCGTGCTTGTCATCGGATCTATTTACGGCTCAATATCTGGCTACTGCGGAGGGAAAGTTGATAACGTTATGATGAGAATCGTAGAGCTTATCTATTCGATTCCCGATGTGCTAGTAGTGCTTTTGCTTACCACTGCATTAAAAGAGCCTCTGCAAAGCATGTTCAACAGCAGTTCAAGCGATTTTATAAAAGGACTTGCGACTCTCGGGCCAAGCTTGTTTTCAATTTTCATAGCTTTCGGACTTTTGTATTGGGTAAGCAATGCCAGAATAATACGCGGTCAGGTAATAATGCTCAAACAGCAGGAGTACGTAACAGCCGCAAAAGCGTTGGGAGCAAAAGGATCGCATATAATCAAAAAGCATTTGCTGCCAAACTGCGTAGGCCAGTTAATAGTTACTACTTGCCTTCAGATTCCAAGCGCTATATTTTTAGAATCATTTTTATCATTCCTTGGCAACGGCGTTTCCGCCCCAATGACTTCCCTGGGATCTTTAGCTTCAGATGCTTTAGGAGGTATTTACTCCTATACATACAGGCTTGTAATTCCATCCGTTTTGCTGAGCCTTTTAATTCTTACACTGAATTTGGTCGGAGACGGTCTGCGCGACGCGCTCGATCCGAAACTCAAAAAGTAAAAAGGAGCGCAAAATGGATAATACTAAATTGCTTGATATAGATGATTTAAAAGTATCATTTTTTACTCCCGCAGGTGAAGTCAAAGCGGTCAACGGCATATCATATACGTTAAACAAGGGACAGGTTATAGGCATAGTCGGCGAAAGCGGCAGCGGAAAAAGCGTGGAAGCCTATTCCATAATAGGTCTTTTGCAAAGCCCGGGGAAAGTAACAGGAGGCAAAATTACTTTTAACGGCGAAGATCTTTTATCTTACAGCGAAGAACAGATGGAGCAGTTCAGGGGCAATAAAGTAAGCATGATTTTTCAAAACCCGATGACATGCTTAAATCCCGTATATACTGTAGGCAACCAACTGACAGAGGCTTATCGCTGTCACAGAAAGGAAGTAAAAAAAGAAGACGCAATAAAGCAAGCAGTCAAAATGCTTGAGCTTGTCGGTATAAACAATCCTGAAAGAAGAATAAAACAATACCCGCACGAGCTTTCGGGAGGCATGCGGCAAAGAGTTATGATAGCCATGGCTCTTATCTGTTCACCTCAGCTTTTGATAGCGGATGAACCGACGACGGCGCTTGACGTGACTATACAAGCGCAAATAATCGAGCTTATAAAGCAAATACAGGAAAAGACAGGCATGGCTGTTATATTTATTACTCATAATCTGGGAGTAGTAGCGGATATATGCGATAAAGTGATAGTTATGTACGCGGGCAAAATTGTTGAAAGCGCTTCGGTAGAAGATATATTTTACAACCCGAAACATCCTTACACACTGGGTCTTTTGCGTTCAATGCCAAAAGTAAACGCTCTTGATTATGAAAGACTTATCCCCATTGAAGGAACGCCTGTAGATATGCTAAATCTTCCCTCAGGCTGCGCATTCGGTCCCAGATGTGAAAAATGCATGAAAATATGTTTAAGACAGGCGCCTCCCAAGGTTGTCATTTCCGAAGATCATGAAGCGTACTGCTGGTTATTGGCAAAGGAAGCTTACGAAGAGGAGAAAAATAATGACTGAAGATAAGCAAGATCTTGTGGTAATAAAGAACTTAAAAAAATATTTTCCTATAAAAACAGGATTTTTGAAAAAAACATATGTTCAGGCTGTGGAAAACGTAAGCTTTACAATTAAAAAGGGTGAAACATTCGGTCTTGTCGGGGAATCCGGATGCGGTAAAACGACTCTCGGAAGATCGATCATACGCCTTTATGAACCTACCAGCGGAAAAGTTTTCTATGACGGGGAGCCGGTATATGACGATGAAGAAAAAAAACAACCCGATATGCTTTATTACAGAAGGAAAATGCAAATAATATTTCAGGATCCTTCAGCATCTCTTGACCCAAGAATGACAGTTGCCGATATTATCGGAGAAGCAATAGACATACACAAGCTTGCTCAAAATAAACAAGAAAGATTTGAAAAAATAATAGCTCTTTTGGACAAAGTCGGATTAAACAGCGAGCATGCAAACCGTTATCCGCATGAATTCTCCGGAGGCCAGCAGCAAAGAATCGGGATAGCGCGCGCTCTTGCAGTAGAGCCGGAATTTATAGTCTGTGACGAACCTATTTCCGCGCTGGACGTTTCCATTCAATCACAGATAGTAAACATGCTTGAAGATATGCAGGCAGATATAGGACTTACATATCTGTTTATAGCGCACGATTTGTCAGTAGTAAGGCATATTTCAAACAGAATCGGCGTAATGTATTTAGGCAATTTAGTGGAAGTAGGCGAAAGCAATGAAATTTATAAAAACCCGCTGCACCCATACTCTAAAACACTTTTGTCCGCTGTGCCCGTGCCCGACCCGAAAGTAAGCCGTGCCAGACAAAGAATCATACTGCAGGGCGAAATACCGAGCCC
Source organism: uncultured Lachnospiraceae bacterium (assembly GCA_944381375.1). GTDB lineage: Bacteria > Bacillota > Clostridia > Eubacteriales > Anaerofustaceae > CALWKX01. Next base: position 55,338 of record CALWKX010000010.1, on the reverse strand, counting down.
GATATCGCCCCCCCCTGGCTGCAGGTTCCATACGCGATGTCCTTACGCTAAGCCGATATGCAAGGAAGCTCCGCCCAAATTCAAGGAATTGGAGCCGAATCATTATGCGGCATGTCATCTGTTTTCAAATTAAATAATATATTATAAAAAAACGCATGTAATTCATTTACGGCGTTTTTTTGCAGCATAAACAGCAAAAGAAGTACACATCATAATAAAAAATATCTGCTGCGCACAGCGGTTCAGAAACTGTACGGATTTTATTCAAGTCTGTACGAGCTGCATGAGAAATTAATCGCATGTTCCTGATTAAATGCACAATGTAAAAGATACTGATCATTAAAAGTAACTACGCGCCTAATATAATAACAAGCGCTTGTTCATCTGCGGAAAATAACGCTGTTTTATTATAAAGAGCGTATTCATGCCGTATATTTAATTGATTTATATACCGTTAAGCATTAAAAATTGTATTATTGAACGAAAAAACTTTACTTTACAAAAAATTAAAGTATAATTAAGGTATATTTTCACACGGAGGGAAAAATGAAAACTAAAAAAATTTTAGTTGCGCTTTTGATAATTGCTTTGGCAGTATCAGCAATAGCGTGCGGCGGTTCCAGCGGCCCGCTTGATATGACAGTCAGCATAGCGAGCGAACCTCAGACAATAGACCCTCAACTTAACAGTGCGGTTGACGGAGCAATAATGATCAACCACATGTTTGAAGGGCTTATGAAATGGGAAGATGATGGCAACGGAAATGCCGTTCTAACCGAGGGACAGGCTGCGTCTTACACCGTAAGCGAAGATCAAATGGTTTATACGTTTACGCTCAGAGACGACATTAAGTGGTCTGATGGACAACCTGTTACCGCTAACGACTTCGTATATGCATGGCAAAGACTCGTTACTCCTGCAACGGCAGCTGACTACAATTACATGATTGAAATGGTAGAGAATGCTTCCGATATTATGGCAGGAGCAAAACAGCCGTCTGAGTTGGGCATCAAAGCTATTGATGAGAAAACCTTGGAAATTTCGCTTGTTGCGCCAACAACATATTTCTTGGAAGTATGCGCATTCCCTGCTTGCTTCCCTGTACGTCAGGATATCATTACAGCTAACGGCGATCAATGGACGTTTGACGTAAATACTTACATCGGAAACGGATCCTATAAAATGACGGAATGGGTACACAACTCATACATCAAAATGGTTCCGAACGAAAATTATTATGATTACGCAAACCTCGGACCTGAGTCAATCACATTCCAGCTTATGGACGACCAGAATGCTATGCTGGCTGGTTTCAGAAGCGGTCAATTGGACTTTATTAACACTGTTCCTGTAGACGAAGTTTCCAGTCTTTTGGAAAGCGGAGAGCTTAAGGTTGATCCGTATATTGGAACATACTATGTATGCTTCAATACTCAAAGAGCGCCTTTTGACGATCCTAATGTAAGAAGAGCTTTTTCACTCGTAATTGATAGAAACTACATTGTTGAAAACGTTACACAGGCAGGACAGGTTCCGGCAACAGCATACGTTCCTTCAGGAATTAATGACGTTGACGCAAACGCTGACGACTTCAGAACACAAGGCGGCGATTGGTACAGCGTATCTCCGGACGATTATGAAGCAAACTGTGAAGAAGCAAGAAGACTTCTTGCCGAAGCTGGTTATCCTAACGGCGAAGGCTTCCCGATTGTAGAATATATCTACAACACTGACGACAATCACAGAGCTATAGCAGAAGCCCTCCAGAACATGTGGCAGACAGAGCTCGGCGTTACAGTTACACTTTCCAACCAGGATTGGGCCGTATTCCTTCAGACGAGAAAAGATGGAGAATACAACATTGCACGTAATGGATGGATTGCTGACTACAATGACCCGACATCCTTCCTCGATATGTGGATTACAGGCGGCGGAAACAATGACGCTCAATATTCAAACGCTGAATATGACGCTTTGATCGCTACTTCTAAGACAACAACGGATATGAATGAAAAATATCAGGCTTTACATGATGCAGAGGCAATACTCAACAGCGATTCGGTAGTAGCTCCTATATACTTCTACACGAATCCATACATGATGAATCCTGATATTAAAGGCAAATTCTATACATCCTTAGGATTCTACTTCTTCAATTACTGCCATTATTAAACTGATTGCAGTTAAATAAAAAAAACAGGCTTTGCAAAAGCCTGTTTTTTATTTGGAGAAAAGGGTTAAAATTGCATTTTCACGTAAAATATGTTAAAGTAATATATATTGCACAACTTGGAGAATTGTATGATAATCAATATATTATTATTTGATGATTTTGAAACCCTTGATGTGTTCGGGCCTGTTGAAGTGTTCGGAAAAGCGGAAGAGTTTGAGCTTAGATATTATTCGGCGAACGGCGGTATAGTAACAAGCGGTCAGGGTGCTAAAATACTTACTGAAAAAATATCCCAAGCGGATACCAGCGGAATTCTTTTAGTCCCCGGAGGTCAAGGGACAAGAACGCTCGTTGATAATTCCGTATTTATAAGCGTTCTCAGAAGCCTTGCGGAGGCTGCTGAATACTGCCTTTGCGTATGCACTGGTTCTGCACTTTTAGCAAAAACAGGACTATTAGACAATATACGCGCAACAACTAATAAGAAATCTTATGAATGGGCTGTTTCTCAGAACGATAAAGTATTATGGGCTCCAAAAGCCCGCTGGGTTCACGACGGCAAGTTTTACACTTCTTCGGGAGTATCCGCCGGTATAGATATGAGCTTTGCCTTTGTAAGTGATATCTTAGGCGCCGAAAAGGCTTCTCAAATAGCCAATCATATAGAATATATACGCAATACGGATTCAGAATTTGATCCTTTTACGAGAATAATGTAAGTTTAAAAACGGCTTTACAAGAGCCGTTTTTTTATTTATTGCTTTTAATGAATAATGCCCGATTTTATGATAAGAATATAATCGGGAGAATTATTATGGGCAAAATACAAAACAATAAAAATCAAAATGAAATTTCAAACGATAACACTATCTTGAATGAAGACGGCGAAAATGCCGTAAAAGAACTTGGCAATACAAATAAACTGTACAAAAGCGGTATATTGCCGATAAACATCATAGGAGAAATTGAAGGGCATACGGATCTGGGAAGCGGGCGCAAAGCTACCAAATATGAGCATATTATTCCTTTGATAATCGAAGCGGAAGAAAATGATGACATTAAAGGAGTGCTGCTCACGCTCAACACTATGGGAGGCGATGTGGAGGCCGGCCTTGCTATAAGCGAGCTGATTGCCGGCATGACAAAACCGAGCGTTTCACTGGTATTGGGCGGCGGCCACAGCATAGGCGTACCTTTAGCTGTATGCACTGATTATTCTTTCATAGCGCCTACAGCAACCATGACTGTTCATCCTATCAGGACTAATGGCCTTGTAATAGGAGTAGCTCAAAGCTTTGATTATTTCAAAAGGATGCAGGAACGCATAGTAAGTTTCGTGGTATCGCACTCAAATATAAAACAAAAAGATTTTATGGATCTCATGCTTAACGATGAAGAACTTGCTAACGATATAGGCTCTATTCTGATTGGCGAAAAAGCGGTACGGACGGGGTTGATAAACGAAGTGGGTTCCATAGGCTGCGCTTTGAAAAAATTAAAGGAGCTTTGCTTAGACAATACAAAAGATTTATAGTGCGCACATAAGCTCCTTGAAGCTGAATAAAACGTCTGAAAGCGGCTTTGATTTTACAAGCCTCTTTTTTTAAATTTTCACACCAATGCGTTTTATAAATCCGGTAATAATAAGCCCAACTATAATACCGACTAAATTCAAAACAAACTCAGCAGGCATTGAAGCCAGAGGAACTATCCAGTTGCCGTAAAGAATAACCTCAGCAATATAATAACCCGCAACCGCCACAGCTATTTCCAATATGACAGCTAACGTTTTTACGAAAGTGCTGCTATCTTCTGCAAAAAAAAGCTTAGCTATTATAAATGTTTGAACGAATCTTATAATAAATGTAAACGGAGCCCATAAAACCCAGCCGCCTAACAGATCATAAAGTCCCATACCCAGTCCTACGCTAACTCCCGCCCAACTGGCAGGCAGCAAGTATGCGCTGACGAGCACCATAACAACGCCTAAATGAACCAAACAGCCTTTCGTAGAAATAGGAAGAGTAATATTAATCATAGTAAGTATCATAGTTAAAGCGGCAAATACGCCGCAGAATGGCAAATACTTAACAAAATTCTTCTTCATAACTAAACCTTCTTTAAATTATTAAGTGATTTCACTTATTATATATCTATTTTCGTTTTTGTCAATTGTTTATTTAATAATGTTTTTTTACTTTTTTGTGTGGAATGATGTGAAATAATGTAGTAAACTATATTTGTTTTGTATTAAACTTCAACGGTGAATTAATATGACAAGCACAATCTTGAAACTGGAAAATATATCAAAATATTACGGCAATAAAAAAGCTCTTACAAACATTGAATGGGAGGCTGAGGAAGGCAAATTTATTACTGTACTCGGTCCAAGCGGCTGCGGAAAATCAACGATGCTTTCGATAATCGCCGGTCTGGAACGTCCGGACACTGGGAAAATTATCTTCGAAGGTATTGATATAACTCATACTCCTGCATATTCCCGCGCAATAAATACAGTTTTTCAGGATTATGCCCTATTTACTCATTTGAATGTATATGAAAACATTGCTTTTTCACTCAAAATAAAAAAACTCAGCGCCAGTCAAATAAAAAAAAGAGTCAGCGCACTTCTCGAAACCGTAAGCCTTTCAGGTTATGAAAAACGCGATGTGCGCACTTTAAGCGGCGGTGAACAACAAAGAGTGGCCATAGCAAGAGCTTTGGCCAACGAACCCAAGCTGCTTTTGCTGGACGAACCGCTCAGCGCTTTGGATTTGAAGCTCAGAAAAGAAATGCAGCGTGAACTTAAAGCGCTTCAGAAAGCCACTAAAATCACATTCGTTTACGTTACACATGATCAAAATGAGGCGCTGAGTCTTTCCGATGATATTATAGTTATAAATAAAGGCTCCATTCTGCAAAAAGCTCCTCCAGACGAGATATATGCAAAACCCGTAAACAGTTTCGCCGCGCAGTTTATAGGAGACGGCAATATCTTGAATTCAGTTGTAATGGATAATGGTAGAGCAAAAGTATTCGGCACAGCGATTATTAACTGCGAGACGAGCGGCTTCAAAAAAGATGAAACCGCTTATGCGCTAATTCGTCCTGAAAACGTTTATTTCGGCTCTGCAAAAGAAAATTCGCTTACTGCCAAAGTAATCAGTTCCATATTTAAAGGCGAATATTATGAGATAACAGCTGATTTAAACGGTGAAAGAATAAAAGGCCGTTCTGAAAAAGCGTTCGAGGCGGGACAAAGCGCAAAATTCGAATTTAAAGACGAAATATATCACTTAATGAGGTCATAGCAATGCAATTTAAAAAACGCTTCAGCTATCCTTATATTGCATGGTCTGTGTTATTCGTAATAGCTCCTTTAACGATAATGCTGCTTTATGCTTTCGGAGTATTGGGCGGAGAAGGAATCACACTGGATAATTTCAAAACATTTTTTCAGCCCGCATATTTGAAAATTTTCGCAAAATCGCTTTTGATGGCAGCAATATGTACGGCATTATGTCTTGTCGTTTCATACCCGGCTGCATATTACATAAGCAGACTGAATGGGCGAAAAAGAAATATACTTTTTACTCTTATTATTGTGCCGACATGGATGAACGCTTTGTTAAGAACATATTCATGGATGACGCTGCTTGCCAAAAACGGTATAATCAATAATTTTTTGACATTATTTGGCTTAGCTCAAATGAATCTGCTTTACAATAACGGCGCAGTATTCATAGGAATGGTATATAATTATTTGCCTTTCATGCTTTACCCTATTTACTCCACATTGATCAAAACTCCGCGGATTTACGAAAAAGCATCAATGGACCTGGGCGCAAACAGACTAACAACATTTTTTAAAATAACGCTTCCGCTGTCTGCGCCCGGAATAATAACGGGCATAGCTATGGTATTTATTCCTTCTGTATGCATGTTTGTAATTCCGGATCTGCTCGGAGGCGCTCAGCAAATGTATATGGGGAAGCTGATTCAGCATCAATTTTTTCAAAAGGGAGATTGGGGCTTTGGTTCAGCGCTCGCCGTTATTCTTACAATTGTCATACTTACAATAATGTATTTCATTAATAAATATGACGCTGATTCTCTTAAAGGAGAAAATATGCAATGAGAAGAATATTCGGCCGCATATATACATATATGCTTTTGATCTTCCTATATGCTCCTGTTATTATCATGGCAGTATATTCCTTCAACGAATCGCGCACAAGCAAAATATGGGGAGGTTTTTCGCTGAAATGGTATATAAGCCTGTTTAGCAACAAACAGATATTAACAGCGCTTACTCATACATTGATCATAGCCGCTGTCGCAATGATAATTTCTACAATAATAGGTACATTGGCGGCTGTAGGCATTTCAGGCCTTGGCAAATATTCAAAAAAAACCATAATGGCAATAAATTATCTGGGAATTATTAACCCTGATATAATAATAGGCGTATCACTGATGCTGCTTTTTACATTTATGGATCTGAATTTCGGATTTTTGACAATGTTCATATCGCATATAACTTTTTGCATACCGTTTGTAGTAATATCAGTAATGCCTGTGATAAAAAAACTAAATACAAATACAATAAATGCGGCGTACGATCTGGGAGCAAAACCTTTATACACACTGAGAAAGGTAATAATCCCGCAGATCAGGCCCGGAATAATCACAGGTGCACTATTGGCATTTACGCTTTCGCTTGACGATTTCGTGGTAAGCTTTTTCACTACAGGATCAGGCGTTACTAACTTATCAATTTATGTATATACTTCAGCAAGACGAGGTATTTCACCGGAAATAAACGCTCTCAGCGTACTGATGTTAACTGTTGTATTTACACTGCTTGTTGCAGTAAACTTAAGAATGCTTAAAACAGAAAGGAAAACCAAATGAAAAAGAAAATAGCAGTTATACTTATCATATCAATAATTTTTTGTTCGCTCAGCGCATGCGCCAGCTCAAAACAAACTCTCTATGTATATAATTTCGGTAATTATGTTGATCCTGTAATCAATGATATGTTTGAAGAAGAATTCAATTGCAGGGTAGTATATGAAACATATGATTCAAATGAAGAATTGTATATGAAATTAAAAAACGGCAATTCCACATATGATGTTATCTTTCCATCTGAATTTATGCTTGAACGCCTCATAGAGGAAGGATTTGTCGCTGAACTTGATCTTGATAAAATACCAAACATAACTAATCTCGTACCCGAACTTCTGAACAGAGACTTTGATCCAGGCAATAAATATTCCCTTCCCTATTATTGGGGAACTATAGGCTTGCTGTATAACAAGAATGTAGTAAGTGAAGAAGAAGCCTCCACGTGGGGCATATTATGGGATGAGCGTTTAAGCGGTCAAATTCTGATGTATGATTCCTTACGCGACACTTTTGCCGTTGCATTAAAATATTTGGGATATTCCATGAATACTACAGATATCAATCAATTAAATGAAGCTGAACAACTGCTCATTGAACAAAAGCCTTTGACACTGGCATGGGGCTGTGATGTGCTTGCCGACATGCTTGTGGCTGAAGAAGCAGCGATTGGAGTTGTATTTTCAGGCGATGCTGTAAATGCTATGATGCAAAATGATAATCTTGCTTATTCTCTTCCCAAGGAAGGCTATAATTTGTGGATAGACACTGTATGTATAACCGAAAGCTCATCTAATAAAGATCTTGCGCATGAATATCTAAACTTTTTATGCAGAGATGATATATCAATGCTTAATACACTGTCTTATAAATACACCTCGGCAAATATAAACGTATTGAACGAACTAAAAAGCACTCAGGAATGGGCTAATACTATTGCATATTATCCGACTTATGAAATCATCCAAAACGGAGAGAGAGTAAAGCACTTGGGAGATTTTGTAGATAAATATGCTGAAGCATGGGAACGGCTTATGAGCTATTAATGCATAGCTGTTTTACGCTTTATTATCCAATATATATATATTAGACATCGATTAAATAGAATATTTCATATTTTTCGGCATTTAATAATGTTATAATAAGGACAAGCGTCAATTGTCCCTATTATAGATTTCAGGAGGATGCAAATGAAAGGTATTATACTTTGCGCAGGGAAAGCCACCAGAATGTATCCCATTACACTGTCTACGCCTAAGGCATTGGTCGGCGTTTACGACAAGCCTCTTATATACTACTCGCTTTGCACACTGATGGAAAGCGGTATAACTCAGATACTCATAATTACCCCTCCGGGAAAAACGGAATGGTTTAAAGAGCTTATGGGCGACGGCAGCCAATGGGGACTCAGCATAGAATACATCGAACAATCCGTCCCGAAGGGCATTGCAGACGCATTCATAATTGGTGAAGAATTTATTGGAAAAGATAATGTATGCTTAATTCTCGGAGATAATATTTTTTATCATCCTGAAATGGGCAAAATACTTTCCGGAGCCATAAACAAACTTGACGGCGCTGTTGTATTCGGAATATACGTATCTGACCCCAGACCATTCGGCGTTATAGAATTCGACAAGGACAATAAAGTTATTTCCATCGAAGAAAAGCCAGAAAATCCAAAGTCCAATTACATTGTACCGGGTCTTTATTATTACAATAATGAAGTAGTTAAAATTGCCAAGGCGCTGACTCCTTCTGCGCGAGGAGAGCTTGAAATAACTCACGTGAACGAGCAATATTTAAAAAACGGCAAATTATATGTGGAGCCTCTTCCGAAAGAATTTATATGGCATGACGTGGGAAGCGCTGAAAGGACGTTTACAGCGTCTGAATGTATCAAAAACATACAGGAAGCTGAAAATACTATCATAGGCAGCGCTGATATTACTGCATACAAAAAAGGATATATAGATATAAACAAACTTAATGAGCTTGCCGAAAAAATGAATGCAGCTGAATACGGGAAATATATAACAAATTTTTGCTCAAATAAAATCACCGTATAGGAAATTCGAATTATTATGGCGAGAAAATTAAAAAGAATAAAACTCCGCAGAACTAAAAGGCCATATGGTTTTGCAAAATTCCTGCTCACAATATCTATTATTGCAATAATAATAACTGCTGTGTTGTCAGGAATATTTCCTTTCAAATACATTGCGGCGCTTGCAGGAGCTTCTGTTATTTTATTAATAATTTTTTATCTGCTTCTGAAATCTGAACCGAATGTCAGAAAAGGCTGGAAAAGCGTCTGTTCTTTTATTGCAATACTTATCAGCGCTGTATTATTAATTTCTTCGTATTTGATTACAGATATACTCAACAACGCCATGAATATTTTTGCCGCAGGCAAGACGGTAGAAAACATATCGATTGTAACTTTAAGCAACGCCGATATAAACGGAATAAAAGATTTACAAGATACTAATGTTGGTATATACGCTCTGCCTTCGTTATCACAAGGCAATGAGCTGTGTATAAGCGAACTACAGGACAAGACTAAAAACAGCGTAACAATCAAGGAATATGATAATGAATCAAACTATATAAACGCATTGATGAATAACGAAATCAGCGCAATCATACTAAATGAAAATCAAAGAAGTTCAGTAGAAAGCGAATATCCGTCTTTTGCTCAAAATACAAAGGTGATATACACGGCGTCAAGACATGAGAAAACAGCAACATCTTCAAATCCGGCCGACAATATTGCAACAGACCCATTTATAGTATTTATATCAGGAGTGGACACTTTAGGGCTTGACGACGAAGTAACTCATTCGGACGTCAATATGCTTGCCGTTATAAATCCGCTAAATAAAAAAGTACTGCTCATAGGTATACCGAGAGATTTTTATGTAGACATAAATGAAAGCGAAGGCGAAAAAGACAAGCTTACCCATACTGGCTTATATGGAATTGACTGCACAATAGACTCTGTAGAGCAGCTTTTGGATATTAAAATTAATTACTATGCAAGGGTCAGCTACAATTCTTTGATAGATCTTGTTGACACGCTTGGCGGAATTACTATTTATTCGGAATATGCTTTCAGCAATCCTATAACAGGCGTAAGTGTAAAAAGCGGTTCAAACACACTTAACGGCGCTGAGACGCTTGCCTTTTGCCGCGAACGCTATGCGCTCCCCCATGGAGATAAAGACCGTGTACAAAATCAAATGCAAGTGGTTAAAAGCCTTTTGAACAAAATAATATCTATTGATACACTGTTTAACTGCCAAGACATCATAACATGTATAGCTGAAGGCATTGAAACAAATTTATCTGCCAAAGAAATGAAAGGTCTTATAAGAATGCAGCTTAGTGATATGAAATCATGGGACATCAGCATAATAAGTCTGGACGGATACGACGAATACGCTTATACTTATTCCGGCGGCGATCAGGAGCTTTATGTTATGGTACCCTATGAAGATTCTATAAACAATGCGCAGGAAGAAATCAATAACATCATGAATATGAATTAAAATAAAAACGTTCTTAAATCATCATAAAACAGTATAAGCGACAAACATAAATATGGTAGCGCATTTACAGCAGAAAGCAGGTAAGGACTTCTTATCTGCTTTTTCTATACTGCGTGGAACAATAGAACGGCATTTTTCCGCTTTCGAGGGATATGATATTCCCTGCTCTGTTTCTGCTCTACGCAAGCCGCATAAATCAAGGTTTTTTGTCCGTCTAAATATCCACACGCTGGCATAACGAACTGTTACGCAGTAGACCGCCATTTTGAGTATAGAAATATAAAGTCCTTATTATCTTTGTTTCGCGTCTACAAAGCCGCGTTGTGCAAAGCTCTATCACTTCCTATCGCGTAACACATTATCATAGATTGAAAGCGCAGCAGTTTATCCGCTTGCACCATCTTGCCTGTCTAACAGCAAAGACGAGAAAAGCCGTCAAGAACTTAAGGCGCGAAGTTTATCTTTGACGGCTTTTTCTAAATTTAAATTCGGGCAGGGCTCGCATATATAGAACTGATAATAATGCTCTTTTTTTATCAATAGATATAATCTCTTGTTGTGGCTCCTTGCATATCATCACTGTTCCGGCGGCTTATTTTTCCCAGCAACGGGTAATTTTGAAACTCATATCTGCACGTATAAACAGACTCAAAAATTTTAATCCTGCAAAATGCAGCCCGCACAATCATGAAATCACGCAAGCCAATTACCATGTTTATCAAGGCAGTCGCAATATCTTTGTCATAGTATGCGATATTCATCGCTTCCGCTAAACGTCTGCCCGCTTACCGGCCACAGTTTTAAAATTCACTACTTTCATTGCTTTAAAATAAAGATATTACACCATAATAAATTAAAAAAATCCCTGCTAAACTTACTACGACCGGTACAATGTATGATGATATTTTATCTAATACGCTTTCTAATTTTTTGATTGTAGTCGTCCCTTGCAATTTGTTGTATCCAAAATAGAGCAGAATGAGCGGGAGCACATACCTGAAGTTATAAATGAGCATGAATAACAGCGCCAATGGAAATATCAATCGATAACTTGTTAAAAGCGCTAAAAAGCCAAAATACGGGAATGCACTCGTCAATTCTACCATGCAAAAAGCTGCTCCCATGATAAACAAAGATATGGTGGAAAGCTGGGCAGGGGCTTTGACACTGTTAGCTTCCTTGCATCCATTATCATTTTGACCTGAGCTGCTTTGTCTTATCTTGATTATGAGCCGAATTCCAACAGCCAAAAGTATTATACCGCTTATTGTCGCCGCCCCATATACATACAAATGATACGCATTTGCAATTTTCACAAGGAATTTTGACACCCATGCAGCAATGCCATAATAAATGGCTAAGCCCATTATCAAATTTGCTGTTCCAATACCAGAAATAAAAAACCAAATATGGCGTTTCTTTTTTACCATAGCCTGAAGTAACATCTGCTGCGCAATAGCAGACGGATTAAACTGTCAAAAAAACTTGCTGTTAAGGTAGTACCTAATAAAAACCACATATTCTTTCACTCCTTAAATTCAAATAGGCCAGCGTTTGTGTAACGCTGGCCTACTACACATTAAATAAAACCCCGGCGGGCTGATTTCATTTACAGGTTATTCTATTATCTTTTAAGTTCTATCGCCTCTTTCCACATTACATAGTCAATTGTCATTTCCAATATACAAAGAGGCTTCCACTGGCGGTTTGACATTATCGCGATTTGCAACGATGCTTCACGGCGCGTGTTTGAGTGCTAAATTTTTCTGTCGCTTTATTTTTCTCAAAATACCATGACCTTTCAAAAAAACAAGCGCTCATTCCTACTCCTTCAAAGGCCTAATGGAATAAGAATAAGCGTTTCTCGGCAGAAACATATTTTTGCTTAGCATATCACAAGCTGTATAGTAAGTCAATCATTTTTCGATCTTTTTATTTTCAGGCAAAAACGCAAAAAACAAATTATTAAGAACGGTCATATCGTGGTAAAAAATCCTCTGTAACAGAAATTGCAGACGCACGAAATTATCATACAATCGGATAAGATGCGATATTAAACAATATGCGAGCAGAGGCAGGAAGAACTGGCAGAAAACATTGACTTATTTTTCGGAAAGGTGCGGACATATCTTGACTTGGACGAGATGACGTCCTTGCTTAATGGCTTGCATAACGGAAAAACGGCATAACCGAAGCTGCGCCGTTTTCCGAAAACCTTATGCTGTTTTACTGAGCCGCCAAAGGGCGGCTTTATTTTTTTTACAACTATTTATCACCTAACGAAGCTAAACACTGGCCTTCAAGACGATAAACCGTCCAATCATTCAACGCCTCAGCCCCCATATTCAAATAGAAATCAATACTCGGCTTATTCCAATTCAAACACGACCATTCAACTCGGCCATATCCGCACTGCATAGCTTTCGAACACAAATATTTCAATATCGTTTTGCCTACGCCTTTATGTCTGAATTCTTCCAAAACATACAAATCTTCCAAATACAATCCCGGTTTGCCTAAAAAAGTAGAGAAATTCGTGAAATACAACGCGAAGCCTACTTTGATGCCGTTAACAGCAGCAAAAACAACTTCAGCTTTTTTCTCGTCAAACAGCCATTTCTTTAACTCTTTTTCATTGAGCTGAACCTTATCAGACAGATTTTCATATTCGGCAAGTTTATTTATGAAAAAAATTATATCAGCAATATCTTTTTCCGAAGCAGGCTTTATCAAAACGCTGTTTTTCATGCCTTATTCCTTTGCGCCGCTTTTCTCAACCTTAAATCTTCGCCGTATATTTTAATGCCTGTGAAATTGCCTATAATTCTGGACATAATTCTTTCGCCGTACGAACTGTTCATTTCTGAGGCTGTCAGATTAGTAGAAATTATTATTGCTGCGCCGTTTATGATCCTGTCATTGATGACATTTAAAATCTGCGTTTCGGAAAAATCAGTTTGTCTTTCACAGCCGAAATCATCTATAATCAGCAAATCTGAATTTATTATTGTATCATACAAAGCTTTATCACCGCGGCCGAATGATATGTCGGAAAGTGTATTTACAAGATTAAAAGCGGTAATATACATTACTGAATACCCTTTGTCATTAAGCTCTTTGGCAATACAGTGAGTAAGAAAAGATTTACCCACTCCTACTTTACCTTGTATAAAAAGATTTTCGCTAACAGCTCCGAAATTTTTTATGAACAAACCAACTTTATCAAGCACGTTACGCATATTTTCCTTTGGCGATATGCTTTTGCCCTGATAACTATCCGAATACAATTCAATATCAAAACTCGAAAAATTCTCCTTTTCCATAAGAGTTTTAATATTAGACATTTCAAATAGCTCTTTTGCCTGAAAATGTTCAAGACATGTGCAGATGCGGCCGTCTGCAAAACCTTTATCGAGGCAAGTTTTGCACATTGGTTTATATTCCAACGCATCGTGAGTGAATCCGGCTTTTGTCAAAAGCTTTTTTATACGTTCTTCGCATTTATCTGCGAGCCTCTCCGCCTGAACAATATCCATACGGCCATTTGCAGCTTCCGCCCAGTATTTATTTCTTTCACTGAGAGCTTCTTTAATACCTGGTACGCTGTCTAAAATTTTTCGCCTTTTTTCTTCATAAGCCGATTTTCTTTCAGCGATCATATTTTCATACTTCGTTTTTGTTTCGGATGTAATGATCAAATTAATCCTCCTCGCCAAACAGCAGTTTGTCTATCATTTCTTCGTCATAATTATGTTCGTCCTTTATTCTTGTTTTGCTTTTTTTGGATGAAGCATTTTGTTGTCTTTTTACTTTCGGTTCTTCCCCTTTATACCACGCAGTTAGAATACTGTCTATATATTTAAATGAAGGTTTATCCGTAGCAGCCGTTTCATCGCAAGCTTTTTTTATAGTATCGAAGTCGAATGAATACTCATCCAGCCATTTGTTCATATATTGTTTTTCCGTCTGGGAAGCCATTCTGAAAAATCCCAGATAATGCATTATTTCATTGTATTCTTTCCAGCGGCTGTCACGGCTTTGAATATACTGCTGAGCCTGATCAAACGTAGTTATGCCCAAATCATGATAAACGCTCGCCATGCTTTCCCAATAGCTGAAACTTCTTTTTTCTCTTTTTACACAGTCATCAATAATAAGTACGATTGTTTGATAGGTAAATTTATATTCATCTACCCATGATAATATACTATCCATTTCATTATGAGTAAGAAGCCTTCCGATTTTGTCTTCAATCTCAGAAAACATTTGTTTGGCTTTCATATTAGGCGGTTTTCTCGATTTTTTGCGCTTCTGAGGACGTTCGCCTTTAACAAAAAGCATGGATGAAACACCGTAATATTCTATAATGAGGTCATCACCTTCATTTGCAAGCATTATAATACCCTGCTTTTCCCAATATTTCCATGCTTTCATAACATCGTCTTCTTCTATCATGAGAAAATCAGCAATTTCCGAATTTGAAGGGAATTCGCTTGAGCCTTGAAAGCAGCATTTTAATCCGTATAAATACACCTTGACATAATCACCACGCGCTTTAGACATGTAATGGTTTAAAAAAGAATTTTCCACAGGAGTTATGCCCATATCGTCTATTTCACGCATATATTCGAATCTGTTCAATATTAAACTCCGAAAAAATTAGTAAAACTATTATAGCATAACGCGAGGTTTTATTGTAAAATATAAAATAGTTTTCGGAGGAAGAGCATGAAACTTAATGAAATAAATCAGGGAGACAATGTAAGCGGTATATACATACTGAAACGATTTGCAATAAAAGAAGCTCGCAACGGAAAGAATTTTGCTGATATATCAGTAGGCGATATAACAGGAGAAGTATCAGGGAAAATTTGGGATATGGACATCTCGCTGGCTAAAGATTTTGAACCCGGAAGTTTTGCTAAAATTTCCGCTGTGTGTGAAACTTATAACGGCAAGCTTCAGCTTAGAATAAATGAGATTGCAAAAGCGACGCCTAATGCGGAACAGCTCAAAGACCTAATAGCCGCAGCTCCATATCCTCCTGAGAAAATGTATGCAAAAATACATGAACTGCTAAGTTCTATCAAAAATGATAATATAAGAAAATTATCGCTTGCTCTTATAGAAAAATACAAACAACAGCTCATGTATTATCCTGCGGCCATAAGCTTTCACCATGCCGTTAAGGGAGGGCTTGTTTATCATATGTATACAATGTTCAGATGCGCGCTACCTCTTCTTGATATATATGAATTTTTAAATCCCGACCTGGTATATGCCGGAATTGCCATACACGATATAGGTAAAATAAAAGAAATAATAAGCGATGAAAACGGTGTGGCTTCAGAATACAGCAAAGAAGGAAAACTCCTCGGGCATATAACTTCAGCAATCAATGAACTTGCCGTTTTATCTTCCGAACTCAATATAGACGTTGAAGTAACCATATTGCTGCAGCACATGATACTTTCTCATCATATGCAACCGGAATTCGGGAGTCCAAAACCGCCGATGTTTGCTGAAGCGGAACTACTGCATTATCTTGACGTGCTTGATTCAAGAATGAACCAAATGCAAAAAACGCTGGAAACGACTGCGTCAAAAACATTCGCTGAAAAAGTATTTGTACTTGACAACCGCTCAATATATAACCATGCGCTAGATAAGGAGATTAACCAATGAATTGGCAGCTTATAATTTTAGCTATACTTTTAGTACTTGTTATTTTTAATTTTTTCGCTTTTTTTACAAGAAAGAAAAATCTCGGTGATTTGCTGCTTGCAGCTCCGCGCGGTTTAAGATATGCCGATATGGGACAGCTCTTCATGATAGGCTGCTCAATATTTTTGCTGGCTATACTTTATTTCGGACAGGAACATAATGATACTACCATTCTTATTATGCTTATTCTCGCACTGATAACACTGATTCTCATAGCAACATTTTTAGTCAGCGCTTTTTCTCAAAAAGGTATTTATACAAACGGCGTTTATACAAACACAGGGCCGATCCAATACGCGGCTATTGATAATTATGAAATAAAAAGAAAAGAAAAACGCAACGAATCACTTATAACATTTACCACATCCGGCGGATTTTTAAAAAGCACGCCTATTATCGTGATACCTTTAGAGAATGAATCGGAATTCAGAAATTTAATAAAACGTTACGGCCGCTTTAAAAAAAATAATAAAAAGAAAAAATAGATATTTACAAATAGAAAACCAACAATAATCAAAGAATCTATTTTGCAGAAGAAATCCCCCGCCCTGCTCATTGTGCAAAAGACATAATCAATCTTATGTCTTTTGTTTTGCCCCGTACAAAGCAATCCATATCGGCGAACACACATAAAAGGCGTTGAAATTTTCACAAAGTCATGTTCAGCCATAATAAATTAAGATAGAACAAAATAACATATTTCCCGAGAAATATCGTCATTTTTTATTATACAAACGAAAGGCACGCTTAAAAAGCGCGCCTTGTTTTTTATATTTACTTTTCTACGGTGATATTCACATCAACAGGTAATGCCATTCCGGCGGCAACTTCCACAGCCTTGAGAATTGCGCACGGCAAAGGACAAGAAGGGTGCTTTGAATACTTGCTGCACATTTCATAAACTTTGCCGCTTCCGAGTTTCCCCAATACTTCTTCAAAAGTATTGACTTGATTCAACTCCTGCTCCAACGGCTTGTAATTTGCACATTCAGTCATAATCTTGATAGTCACGTTTCTTCTGTCAAGTTTCTCAGCCTCAATAACGGTTTTTAACTTGCACGGTCCCGGCATTAGTGTTACTTTGCTCATTTTATCACTTCATTCCCTTTCCTCAGATATACGATATAATATATAAAAGGCACGAATACTCCTCCTGCAAGAATATTGCCCAATGCAACAGGCAGTATGTTGTTTAACCACATTGAAAGCACGGTTACTTCAGAACCTAAAAACTGACCTAAGGGTATGTAAAACAAATTCGCCACGCTGTGCTCATATCCGCATACGACAAATAAAAGAACAGGGAAAAATATAGCAAGAATTTTACCTGCAGTATCTTGACAAGAGGTTTGCATCCAGCAAGCAAGCGCTACCAACAGATTGCACATAAATCCCCTGAGCAACGCCTGCATAATAGTCATTGATACTTTTGACGAAGCAACTGATAAAACAAAGTTTACGGCATTGTCATTAAGGATTGAAGATTCAGCCAGAACGAAAGCGAAAAAGTAACAACCCAATGCATTGCCTAAAAAAACAAGCAGCCAATTTCTTATTACTCGCCAAAATGAAATTTTCTTAGCAAAAAATGCTATGCTGATTAGATTATTTCCAGTAAAAAGCTCAGCGCCGCATAATATAACCAGCATCAATCCAACAGGAAACAAAGCTGCGCCTAAAAATTTACCCAAACCTGATAACTGCTCTCCGAATGCAGAGCTCATTGTTATAAAGCCAGTAGCCCCAAGTGAAATATATATTCCTGCAAGAATAGCCAGAAGTAAAGTGTTAAGCACGCTTAAGTGCGCTTTTTTGGCGCCGTTATCTACCCATGCGGCGCTGATTTCCGATGGTGTTTTGAATATATTGTTCATATTATTATTTAACTAAATTCATTTCAAATCTTTCGAAATAACCAAGAAGCTCTCCTTTTTCATTTCTCACGGGATTGAAATACATCCTTTCATTTTTAGCGGATAGCCCTATAAATATTTCATTCCCATGGTTTTTAAGTTTTTCTACAGCAGCGATTATTCTTTCTTTGGATTTTGCATTATGACATTCGAATATTGATTTACCTATAAGATTATCATAACCACGCACCTCATAATAATGATGACGAGCCTCTTTATTCATATACCTTATGATATGATCCGTATCCACAAAAACTATTCTGTATGGGAAAGAATCCAATATATAACTAAATAACTGTTCATTATTCATGCTGATATTTCCTTTTCAAAAATTTTTTCTTAATTACTTTTACGCTCTCTGCAATCTGCGTATTGATCGAAGCTTTATCTTCAAATATACGAATCAGCGCATTATATTCCTCAATAGTACCTTCAGCATGTCTTACATTATAAGCGCCTGCATCGCTGCCTGAAGCCACAAAATTACCGTTATGAAAAGCTTTTATTATATTCTTTTCATGTTCTAACACAATCTTTTCAAGAACCGCATTATCTCGATTTTTTATTTTTGTAAGATTTTTAGCGGCAACCAAAGTCGGCACCCATACGGATCCGAACTCCTTCATAGCGCAAATACTTTCATCATTTTGATAAAATCCGTGCTCTATGCTGTCAGCGCCGGCTTTTGCGCAATCCATGATACGTTCGGCTCCGTTCACGTGAACCATAACGCTCAAATCATTATCATGAGCAAAAGAGATAAGATCGCTGAGCTGCTCGTAAGGTATATATCCTTCGCTGACTTTGCCGTATATATCAAAATCAAGTATGCCCGTAGCCATTATTTTAATAAAATCGGCTCCTCTGCTGACTGCCTCGCTGACTAAAATTTTGTATTCAGCAAAATCATCGAAACTTTTTCCTACAATCGAACCATATAAGCCTTTTTTATGTATTGCAAAAACAGGAGTGGCATAATCAATGCCATATTTACGGGCCAATTCTTTGGCAGCTTCAGAGACGCCGGCATTATCTCCGCCGTCTCTGATAAAATGTATTGAGCGCTTTTTGTATTCGCTGAATACATTCTCGATATATCTGATATTTATATTTGCTGCATGACGCGCTTTTGCCGTTTTAATATTTTCGCCGTCAAGCATTATATGCGCATGACATTCCGCTAACATTCAGCTATAAGCCCGCTTCGTATTCTTCTTTGGTCATAAGATCATCCAATTCGGACAAATCATTCACTTTAAGTTTTGCAATCCAATTTTCGTAAGGCGATTCATTTATAAGCTCCGGCGAATCGTCGAGCTCTTCATTTGCTTCAAGCACTTCTCCGGAAAAAGGAAGTATAACTTCCACTGCCGCTTTTGCCGATTCTATTTCAGTAAAAGCTTCTCCTTTATTAAAGCTTTTGCCCTCTTCAGGCAGGTCGACAAATAAAATATCTCCGAACTCGTTTTGCGCATGATCGGTTATTCCGACCAAAGCGACGCCGTTGTCCAATTTGACCCAGACATGGTCTTTTGAAAATTTCATATCTGACATAAAAAACCTCCTCAATAAAATTACATTTTATGTATACTTTCGCCCTTAATATCCTCGCAGGCTTCCAAAATAGCTTCACTCATAGTTGGATGAGGGAATATGATTTTACTGAGTTTTTCAGCAGTAATACCAAAACTGACAGCCGCAGTAAGCAGGCTTATCATATCACTGGCATGCTCTCCGACGATACTTGCACCTATAATGACATCATTTTCATCCGTTATAACTTTAACAAAACCGCTTAGCTTGCCTGAAGCCTGCGCTTTGCCTAAAGTTCGCATATCAAATACGCCTGTTTTATATGTTAAGCCGTCATTTATAAGTTCGACTTCCGTTTTGCCCACAACAGCTATTTCAGGATCAGTGTACACACAGGAAGGCACAGCTCTCAAATCCATCTCCGTGTTTTTGCCCATAATATTGTCAACAGCCACCAAACCTTCTTTTGAGGCAACATGAGCCAACATGGGAGATGATACAATATCGCCTATCGCATAAATATTTTCACAGGAAGTACGCATATGCTTATCAGTCATGATGAATCCTCTTTTATCCTGTGCAATACCGCAGTTTTCAAGTCCTAATCCATCCGTAAACGGGCGTCTGCCGATAGATACCAGCATATATTCAGCGCTCAAAGATTTTCCGCTTTGCAAAGTTACATTGACTTCATTCTGCGCAACGCTCACATTTGCAATACCGTCTCCGGTTATAACTTTTATTTTATCTTTCTTAAACTGTCTTACAAGCTGTTTGGATACATCGTCATCCATATTGGGAAGAATATTCGGCAGCATCTCAACAATAGTCACTTCACAGCCTGCAGCTTTGAGATACTGTCCTATCTCACATCCTATTACGCCTCCTCCGACTATTATCATCGACTCAGGACAAAAATCAAAGTTAAGCAACTCATCGCTTGTAATTACCCTTTTTCCGTCATAGCAAAACATTTTAGGACAGACAGGAACAGAGCCAGTGGCTAAAATAACATAATCAGAAACAACCTCTTCCTGAGTACCGTCGGCTTTCGTTACGCAAACAGTATTTTTATCTTTTAAAACGCCTTCACCCTGTATATATTTTACTTTGTTTTTATCAAAAAGGGCTTTAATACCGCCCGTGAGCGTAGCGACGATTTTATTCTTTCTTTCCAAAACGCTTTTTTGATCCAAAGAATAATTGCCTTCGCCGTTAACACCAAAAGCCGCTGCGGATTTTACAGCGTTTAAACAATTGACTGAAGCCAGATATGCTTTAGTGGGAATACATCCCCTGTTAAGGCATGTGCCTCCGAAATCTTTTTTTTCTATTACTGTAACTTCCGCATTGTGTTTTGCGGCGTATATTGCGGCCTCATATCCGCCCGGACCCGCTCCGATAACAGTTATCTTCATTTTTACAACCCCGCTGCCTCCAAAATTAACGGAACATTTTCTTCAGCGCCGATAGCCATAATATGAGCTCCGTCGCATATGCCCTGTTCCTTAATCTTTGATATAAATTCCGCCGCTATAAGTATACCTTCCTTTACAGGTTCGCTGCTGTTTTTAAGGCGTTCTATAAGAGAATCAGGCACACGTATGCCAGGCACGCTTCTGTTCATGAATTTTGCCATTCCTGCACTTTTAAGAGGAATTATTCCCGCCAATACTTTACATTCTATTTTAGACGCATAGTCCATAAACCTTTTGAAGCTTTCTATATCGTAAAGACCCTGCGTTTGAAAAAACGCCGCGCCTGCCATAGCTTTCTTCTTCATCTTAATTATCTGTAATTCAACCGGGTCATACTCCGGCGTCACGCAGGCCCCGAGATAAAATTCAGGGCTTTCTCCATTAAGGGCGTTTCCTCCGCAGTCCTGTCCGCTTTCAAGCATTCGCGCTGCTTTTAATATTCCAACGCTGTCAAGATCAAATACAGGCTTTGAATCTTTGCAATCTCCGACTGTAGTATGATCTCCCGTAAGAGCCAAAATATTTTTGATACCGAAAGCTGCCGCAGACAGCATATCGCCCTGTATTGCCATACGGCTTCTGTCGCGACCTGTAATTTGAAATACCGGCTCTATTCCGGCTTGCTTAAGCATTATGCATAAGCCAAGCGAAGAAGCTTTAAGAGAGGCTGATTGGAAATCCGTAACATTGACTGCATGAACTTTGTCCTTTAAAAGATTGGCCAAATATAACTGCCTTGTAAAATCAAAGCCCTTCGGCGGAGCGATTTCCGCTGTAAGAGCAAAAGTCCCGCTGTCAAGCGCTTGTTTGAGTTTACTCATCGTGCTTTTCCTCCCTTAGATTGATAACTCTGGGATAGGCCGTATCCTTATACCCTTTTGGTTCATACATCTTTTCAAGCTTATCAAGCTGACCAAGCTTATTCAGCTTATTATAAATTTCAATCCATGCGCATGGATTGTCATGATTGACTTCGCATTTGCCGTCCACAGAACCGCCGCATGGTCCGTTTATTAATGATTTTGCGCATTTGGTAATTGGGCATATGCCTCCTGTATATGCCAATACGCAGTCAGAACACAATCTACATGCTTCGGTGAATATCCCTTGTCTTTCTACTTCACCCAAAAACATCGTGTTGTTTGCCGGGTATACGCATTTGTCAATTAACGAAGCTATTGTCTGCGTGCCATCTCCACAAGAAAGCGACACAACGGCGTCACATTCCGGCAAAACATCTTTCAGAGCTTTCAGCTCTTTTTTCATAAGCAGTTTATTACAGGCGGACTGCGGGTATATGCTTCCGACAACTTCAATGCCGTGCGAAGCCAAGAAAGCTTTCATATTTTCAAGCTCTTCTTCGCCGCCCGTTTTACATACGGTGGCGCATTCTCCGCAGCCAACAAGCACAACTTTTTTTGCGCCTTCGAGATAGCTGAGTATCTCTTCATCAGGCTTTTTTTGAGATATAATCATCCTATATTTACTCCTAACATTAAAGCTTTTACTTAACGCCGCTCAAAAGCTTGGCAGCTTTTATTACATGAGAACCCAAAAGCGCAGTCGTTATCGGCCCTGTGCCGCCGCCTAAGCCGGGAGTGGCGCTGGTAATCATTTTTGCTTTTTCCGCGCAGTCTTCTCTTGCATCTCCCGTTCTGATCTTTTTGCCGTTTTCATCAAGAACAAATTCTCCGCTGGCATTCTTTTTTTGCGCCATTGCCACATCAACGACTATAGCATTATCATTAAGCATATCCGGCGTGAGCAGCGAATAAATACCGCACGCAGTTACTACTATATCGCTTTTTAAAGTATAATCCTTCACAGATTTCGTAAAAACATGACAAATTGAAACAGTAGCGAATTCATTTGTAAGCATAATTGCCAAAGGTTTTCCGAGTACATTCGAGTTGTTTATAATTGTAACGTCTTTCCCTTTTACGTCTATTTTATAATACTTAAACAGCTCCATTACTCCTTCAGCAGTACAAGGGAAAAATCCTGTTTCATCCTGTATCATTAATTTGCCCAGATTGGTGGGATTCAAAGCGTCCGGATCCTTTGCGGGATTAATAATATACTTTATTTCCTCTTCATCGAGCTGCGCAGGAAGCGGTTTGAAGATCAAAATAGAATGTATAGATTTATCTTCGTTTACGCTTTTAAGCTTTGATACAAACTCTTTTTGAGTAACCTCCAAAGGAAAACATACCGATTCCACTTCAATTTCAGTATTTGCCATTCTTTTAATTATGCTCTTTTCATAAGAAATGGAACCAGGATCGTCGCCCACACGCATGATTGCAAGCTTGGGAATAATCCCCTTAGCTTTTAATTCTTTTGCGTCCTCAAGATTTTGAGCAAGAATAGCTTCGCTGACTTCCTTGCCGGACATAATCACAGCGCTCATTTTATTTTTCTCCCTTCAAAATTTTCAGAACTTCTTCATATGTCCTGTCACATATCATAACAGTACTGTCCACTATAGGTTTTATATTTTGATTCACGTACTTTACGTACTCATCATCCTTTATCAAATTCAAGTTTATTACCACATTCAGCCATGCTCCTGTCGCTGCCGCGCGCGCCGCCGCCGCTGCGCAGCCGGCGTCGGATACAGCAAGACGCGAACCTTTCGCACAGAGCTCCTCATTAATAACTGAAACTTCATGCGCGGCCTTGATGATATTCACAGGCGTTTGACAAGCCGTCTTTAAACATTCCTGCATTACTTCATCGCGGCGCTTTTTTTGTTCGGGCGTGTCCTTCGGCAAGGAATAAGCTTTGGAAAGCGGCAGAAAGCCTTTGGCGTCTTCATCTATCATATTGAGCAGATCTTGCTTAAGTTTGGACGCTTTATCAGCTATGCGGGATATATCTTCTTGATACATCGCATAAGTTTTCTTCCCTGAAGTAAGGCTGCAAACCATGCCTGACAAGGAAGCCGCAAGCGCGCCAATGAGCGCGCTTGCTCCGCCCCCTCCGGGAGCAGGAGCGCTTGAAAACAGTTCGTCGGAAAATTCACATAACGTATATTCCAAATATGTATTATTATCCATTTTTATACCTAAAACAAACCGGAAATAACGCCGTTTTCATCAACATCTATTTTTTCCGCAGCAGGAACTTTCGGCAGCCCCGGCATTTTCATTATCGCACCTGTCAGGGCTACGATAAAGCCCGCTCCGGCGCTCAACGTCACATCTCTGACTGTTATTTTAAAGCCTGTCGGCCTTCCCAATTTCGTTTGATCGTCAGTGAGCGAATACTGCGTTTTCGCCATGCATATAGGCATATTGCCATAACCCAAACGCTCGAGGTTCTCTATTTCCTTTAATGCTGAAGGCATAAAGTCTACTCCGTCAGCTCCGTAAACTTTACACGCTATAGCGCTGATTTTTTCCTTTATAGGCATATCAA
Organism: uncultured Lachnospiraceae bacterium; assembly: GCA_944381375.1. Taxonomy (GTDB): domain Bacteria; phylum Bacillota; class Clostridia; order Eubacteriales; family Anaerofustaceae; genus CALWKX01. The sequence continues at coordinate 30,638 of CALWKX010000010.1, read as the reverse complement.
GATCATAAGAAAAATTCATCTCGGATGGAGTATCGCAAAGTCTTACCACTTCTTCAGCAAGTTCAATGCCTCCCTGACCGCCTTTTTCCCAAACCTCGCTTAATTTAACGTTGACTCCATATTGAGCGCATTTTTCTCTTACAAGAGCTATTTCCGCATCGGTATCGTGAGTAAAACGGTTGAGAGCAACAACTGCGGGAAGATTAAATACTTTTGTGATATTTTCCACATGTTTAAGCAGATTCGGCAAACCTTTTTCAAGGGCACTTAAATTTTCTTCTTTAAGATCTGCTTTCGCTACGCCGCCATTATATTTAAGCGCTTTTATTGTAGCAACAATTATAACAGCGTCAGGCTTAAGACCTGCAAGACGGCATTTTATATCAATAAATTTTTCCGCTCCCAAATCCGCGCCGAATCCCGCTTCAGTAACAACATAATCAGCAAAGTGCATAGCCATTTTTGTTGCGATCACAGAATTACAGCCATGAGCTATATTGGCAAAGGGTCCTCCATGGACAAAAGCAGGCGTACCCTCCAATGTCTGCACGAGGTTTGGCTTTAAAGCGTCTTTCAAAAGCGCAGCCATAGCGCCCTGAGCATTGAGCATTCCAGCCGTTACAGGGTTGGAATCTCTATCGTAAGCTACCACTATGCGTGAAAATCGCTCTTTTAAATCCGTAATGCTTGATGCAAGACAGAAAGCCGCCATTATTTCGCTGGCAACTGTAATATCAAAGCCGTCCTCTCTTGGAGTGCCGTTCGCTTTGCCGCCCAAACCATCAACGATATTTCTGAGTTGACGGTCATTCATATCAACGGCTCTTCTCCATACTATTCTGCGAGGATCTATATTCAGTGCATTGCCCTGATATATATGATTGTCAATCATTGCGGCAAGCAAGTTATTTGCGGCTCCTATCGCATGAAAATCTCCGGTAAAATGCAGATTAATATCCTCCATAGGCACCACTTGAGCATAACCGCCTCCCGCAGCACCTCCTTTAACTCCAAATACGGGGCCAAGAGAAGGTTCTCTCAGCGCAACTATAACATTTTTGCCCAAACGCGCCAAAGCGTCGCAAACGCCTACAGTCGTAGTCGTTTTGCCTTCTCCCGCCGGAGTCGGGTTAATAGCCGTAGTCAATATAAGTTTGGCTTTATTTTTAGATCCTTTTGCGGTTTTTAATAAATTATAGTCGATTTTCGCTTTGTATTTTCCGTATAATTCAAGCTCATCTTCTGCGATACCGATTTTTTCCGCGACTTTTTTTATTTCAAGAGGCTTTGCCTCTTGCGCAATTTCTATGTCTGATTTAAAACCCATTGGTACACCTCCATGTATTAAACGATCAATTTCATTTTTATAATTACTTTATACAAAACAGCCGAGAGCAGCGTATAAAGCGGAATCACCAGGAAACCTTTAATTATTCTTATTATCAATATCAAAAGCAGCGGCCAAGCATACACATGCATAAGCCCTAAACTGCTTACAAGTATTTCCGCAAGTATGACAGTTATTGATACCGTAAATAAAAGTTTGCCCTGATCAACTAAAGGAGATTTTATCTTTCGCGCCAGCATGAAAACCAAAACAAATGCATAAAGCGCAAACGCGCCGGTTATTGCAGCAACAACCCAAAATTCGAGCGCTATCCATTCTGAAGTGAGAGGGTGAAGAGCCAGTACGTATCCGTTTTCTATCTGAACTGAACCTTCAACAGCTAATAATACTATTAACAAAATGACTAACAAAAAGAAGCTTAATATATTTAGTATCGAAAATAAATTAGTCTTCTTAGTCGTTTTGGGGGTTAAACGGTAAATTATCCCCGGAATAAGCCCCATCATGACGCTTGAAATCGTAAGAAGCAAAGCAATAGGCTGACCGCTCTTGTCAAAAAGCACATATCCCAACACGTCAGCTATAAATCCTACTATAGCCCCAATAACTGGTCCAAGCGTAATTCCAGACAAAATTATCGGAACGGCTGTAACATTGAGCCTGGCTGTTGGAAGAAAGTAAATATCGATTGGCTTAAGCGCAATCGTCATAGCAGCGAACAATGCTCCTAATACAAGTTGTTTGGACGTCATTTTGAGTCCTTTACTGAAAGCATTACTCTTCATAATTAAGTCCTTTCCTGAGCAATACTTCCGCGCAAGCATTATGCTTTGTTAAAATCAGCGGAAGCGGCAAGACACCGCGGCGCCTACGCCTTCGTTTAAGAGCAACATCCCATCTCTTAATACTTAACGCGCCTTGCCTACTCTGTTTTATTTTTTATTTTATTTAATTTTGAATTAACTATTTCTGGCCGAATTTGCCTTGTCTGTAAGCTCTGTTATATTTTCTGCCGCTTTTATCTTTGCCCACAAGAGCTTCGGCTGCATAAATTGTGCCAATCATATCAATATCACATGGATTGATTATTGCAGAATCAAGTCCTGCATATATAGCAAGCGTCATGCATTTCTGGTTGATTATTTTTCTGACAGGCATATTGAACGATATATTACTGACGGCTCCCGTAATTTTTACTTCTGGTGCATACTGCTTTATCTTAGCAATACATTCCATAAAATCAATCATGGCGTTCGGCATGGTAGCAAGAGCCATTACGCAAGGATCTATATGCAGCTTGCTTACGTCAACTCCGTACTTTACAGCTTTATCTATTATTCTTTTTGCTATATCGATTTTTTTGGAAGATTCAAGCGGTATTCCGTCCTTATCGCATGTAAGGCCGATTACTTCCCATTCGCTTCCGGCTATGAGGGGAAATATTGTTTCACATTTTGTTCCCTCTTCATTAACGGAATTCAACATTCCAGGTTTGTTTGCGAATGCAAAAACCTTTTCCAACATTTTTTCGTTCGGGCTGTCTATACAAAGTTTAGTTTCCACAGATGCCTGTACAGTATCAATTAACCATTTAAGAGCTTCATATTCCTTATCGGCTTCTACTGAAGCGCACACATCTATAAAATCGGCGCCCGCTTCGGCCTGCATAACCGCCCTTTGCTTTATAAACTCCTCATCTCTTTCTTCGATGGCTTTTTTCACAGGCGGTATTGCCCCGTTGATTTTTTCGCCGATTATAATCATTCAGTTCACCTCTTCTAACAATATTGCAGCGCTTTATGCGCCCTAATGTTATTATAACTTACTGAAAATGTTCTCACAAGAAAGATAAAATTAAACATACTAAAAAAATTGAATCATTTAGCATGAGCAAGCTCGTCATTCAATTTTCAGGCGCGATTTTAACATTTTTGTTGTTTACATTTCGTATAAATCCATATATAATTAGTTTTATATATTGTGTATTTTGGAGTAAGAAATGACTAAAATTAAAGTCAATATAGCATTTGACAATAAAAATTTAAGTTGTGAAAAAGGGTCGAAACTATCAGACATATTGACTGAAGCAGGATATGAGCAAAACCTTGTGTGCGGAGGCAACGGCAAATGCAAAAAATGCTCAGCTACTATAAAATTAAAAGATAAGATACAAAAAGTCTTAACATGCCAATACAAAATATCGGAAGATATACAAGTAATATCAATCGACAGTTTAAAAGAAAATAGTATAAATATACTTACCGGCAATTCTCATACTGCTTTTAAACTTGAGCCTGAATTAAAGCTCTTCAAACTTACAACAGATGATATTCGCCCCGATCATTGCAGCGCAATAACAAAAGCGCTTGAAGAAAAATATGGTTACAGCATGACTTATCAAGCTTATAAAGTTTTCTCAAGGATGTACAGCATTGATGAAAATGACAAGGCATACGGATTTGTTATATTTGATAATGAAATAATAGATGTAACTGATGCTAACAAACCAATTTATGCAATGGCTATTGACATAGGTACAACAACTGTCGCTATGTACATTTATAATATGAGCGAATTATGCATTGAGGGCACTTATTCCGCAATGAATCCGCAAACTGCTTTCGGAGCCGACGTAATTTCAAGAATCGGTTATTGCATACAAAACAAAGAAGGCACAGATATACTTCGCGAAAAAATAACATCCGAAATAAATGTTATGCTTGATAAAGCAAAAAACGACGGCATTGAAACTGACAGAATATATCAAGCGGCCATAGCCGGAAATTCGACTATGCAGCATTTGTTTTTGGGATTTAATCCTGCCAATCTTGGCAAAGCACCATTTACGCCAATAACAATGGGAGCCGTTACTTTAACGGGCGAACAAGCGCTTCTAAATATTCATCCCAACGCAATTGTAAGTTTTCTTCCATTAATAGGAGGATTTGTCGGCGCTGACACAACAGCAGTGATAGCATCTGTTGAAAACGATGATAAAGCGCGCATGATGATAGATTTGGGAACCAACGGAGAAATTGCATGCGGCAAAGGCGTTCACTATATTGCTGCTTCAACAGCCTGCGGTCCGGCACTGGAAGGCGCGGGTCTTTCATGCGGAATGCGCGCTGCCAAAGGCGCGATTGATAAATTCAGTATAAACGAAGACAAGAGTCTAAACATAAGCGTTATAGGCGGAGGCCGCCCCAAAGGCATATGCGGTTCAGGGGTAATCGACATTCTTTCCGAGCTTCTGAAACACGGCGTTATAAATGAGCGCGGAAGAATGTTGGCGCGTGAAGATTATATTCAAAAATACGGCAGTGATTCGCTTAGCGAGCGCATTATGGAAGAAGACGGCCTAAGGTATTTTCTTATCGCACAAACTGATCAAAGCGCCGACGGAAATAAAGTATACTTTTCCATAAAAGATGTCCGCCAAATACAACTTGCCAAAGCAGCAATATACACGGGCTGTGAAATGGTTGCGGAAAAATTCGGAAAAGAAGAAATATCTCAGATCTACCTTGCCGGAGCATTCGGAAATTACATCAATATTAAAAACGCTCAATACATAGGACTCCTTCCCGATTTCAAAGGCGTACCCATATGCGCAATCGGCAATGCCGCAGGTACGGGCGCTCAGATGTATATTTTAAATAAAAAAATAAAACAACGCTGCGAAGATATAAAAAACAACGCAGAACATATGGAATTAAATTTCAATGACAGCTTTCAGCAGACATATTTCGATAATATGTTGTTTAAAAATATATAAATATGTTATAATATATTTTAATTTTGATTTGAATATGGAGTAAAACATGATCGGATTTTATAATCCTTCGGTTATATTGACATATACAGGATTTGTTTTTGCAGTGATAAGTCTTACCAAAGCAGCAAACGGTCAGATACAATGGGCATTATTATTCTTAATGATATGCGGGTTGTGTGATATGTTTGACGGTACTGTCGCACGTTTCGTCAAACGCAGTGAAGATGAAAAACAATTCGGAATACAAATAGATTCACTGTGCGATCTAGTCTGCTTCGGCGTGCTGCCTGCATTCATTTGCTTTTTTGCAGCAAAGGCTGATGCTTTCAGAATTATATCAATGGCCATATACATACTCGCGGCAATAATCCGACTTGGATATTTTAATGTAATGGCCGCCAAGTCGCCCGTGGAAATATACAGGGGGCTTCCGGTAACAAGCGCAGCCGGATTTTTCCCTTTATTTCTTGTACTGTTTAATTTACTCAAACTTAATTTGGCTATAAGCATGAATATTTTTATGCTTGTTATGGCAATATGCTTTGTTGCGGATTTCCCGCTGAAAAAACCTAAAAAAGTTCAGAAGGTTATCATTTTAATTGCCGGTATAGCCGTTTTGATTTTATTAATTACATGCGGCGGCGATTTAAATGTTAATTTGCAATAAAAAAACTTACGATTAATTTCCGGCGTTGTAAATAAAAAAGCCGAAGCCACGAATACACATTAAGATATGCGTATTCTATGAAAAGCTTCGGCTTTAATATTTATTTTTCGAAAAATACCTAAACAAAGTAATTGCCATATACTTACAAAATGTTAAGCATAAAGTTTACATACATCTATCCATGAATCATATTCCGAAAATTTTTCAAGCTCCTCAAGCTTAAGCTCAATTGCACTGTTGGGGCTTCCGCATGCGGGATAAACTGTATCAAAACGCTTCAAAGACTCGTCCAGGTAAACTTTTATACCTTCGTTTATTCCAAAAGGGCATATTCCTCCGACTTGGTGGCCTATAAAAGCCTGCGCATTATCTGGCGATATCATTTTCGCTTTTGCCGCAAAGAATTTTTTGAACTTTGAATTATCTATTTTTGTATCGCCGGCTGCTATCACCAGAATAACGCCGCCGTTTATCTCAAATGCCAGCGTTTTAGCTATTCTCGCAGGGATACATCCCAAAGCCTTTGCTGCAAGTTCAACAGTCGCGCTCGATTTGTCAAGCTCGATGATGCGGTTTTCAGCATTATATTTTTTCAGATGTTCTCTGACACTTTCAATGCCCATTACGTTTGCTCCTGATAATAAGCTTCGGGGCTCCTCTGTATGGTTTTATATCCAAAACAGGAGTGCCGTCAAGCATATCTACACCGGTAAATTCGATCACCTCGTTATTTATCGACCGTATAGTTATAATGCTCACACCTATTGCATTTGGTCTTTTAGGAGACCTGGTGGAAAACAAACCCGTAAGCATCCCCGTGCTTCTTGCACGAACAGTCAGTTTGTACTCATTTATTTTATGAAAATGAAACAAAACTATATATTTTAAGCCCGGCTTCATACCGGCTGTTGCTTCGATAAACTGCTTATCCAAAACAATCATGCCTAATGTGTCACAGTCTTCACTGCCCTGGGCAGGCGCCTCATCTCGTTCTTTATAAGGCGATTTAATATAGCCGATAGGATGCATTATAATAGCGCTCATGTGCTTCTCCTTACTGCAAACGCTGCCATGAATTAAAGTGGCGACTTATTTATCTTAAAGCAACGCGCAGCTTTGTTTTGACATTATATATTTCTGCAAGAGTTTCCGTAAGCAGAGTACCGGGCATTTGAGAATAATTTTTGTTACGTACTTTCACATTCGTTATTTTTTCAAAAAATTTGTTTATTTCTTCATCTTTTACAGAATCAATATAATCTTGTCTTACTGTATCGGCTATTTGTTCATAAGCCGGTACTTCCACTATGTTTTTATCATAAACATAAATAAGATGATAACCGTATTCTGTTTGCACGCAGCCTCTTACCTGTCCTATTTCCATACTAAAGGCCGCCTGAGAAAATTCGTCCACCATTTCTTTTCTTTTGAATGACCCTAAATCAGCCATTTCTTTTATAGTAGTATTATCTTGATATTTTGTATATACAGCCATAAAACCTTCTGCAGTGCCGCCCGCTTCGTCTTCAAGCGCTTTAGCAGCCGTTTCGTCCTCTACCAAAATATGGTAAGCGCTTACCGTTGATTCGTCATAATCATCGATATTATCCTGCATGTAATTTTGCAGTTGTTTTTCCGTTGGCGCTATTTCGCTGACTACTTGATTTTCGAGTTTTGTTTGATAAGCGGAGGCAGTTGCCATATAAGTTTCGCCTTCTTCTATTTGAGCGTCAGTCAAATAATATCCGTCATACATCTGCTGCATGGTATCGCTTCCGGCATAATATTCCACTGTTTGAAGATTAAGTCTTGCCGAGGTTATTTCGTCTTCGGTAACAGTAATGCCGTTGCTTTCACAATAGTCTATAACTGCCTGCGCATTTTGAATATACACGGCTACTTCATCATAAAGCTCAAGATATTCCTCCTCGGTCGAAGCATAGGTTCCTTCATACATATAATTTTGAAGCTGTATCATTACAGCATAATAATAAAATATATAATTGGGTATATCTACTCCGTCCACTTCCATCGCTACGGCCTCAGTAACAAAGCTTTTATCCATATCAGATGAATCATACTTTGTAGCATAATACGCAAATTCGATTTCCTTACTAACCAGTTCTTTAAAAGAAGCTTCATCGAGTCCGTATTCTTCATACAACGCATTAAGAGAAGTTTCATCAGGCGCATAGGAAGCGAGCATTTCATAAAACTCGTTTTCGGACTCAGCAATTTCTTCCTGCGTTATCTCAACGCCAGCCTTTTCAAGCTCAAGCTTAAATAAATACGTATTTACAAAATCCTGATATAGAGCCGAAACAAACGCTTCTTCGATATCCTCCGTAATCTGATAATCGTAGAGTTCGTAAACGATAGTGTTGAAAGTAACATAATCGTTGAATTCGCTTTTTAGAATATTTTCTCCGTTTATTATGGCGACGACGCTTTGGGCGTCTTTCTCTTCATTAAGCACAACCAGGCCGCAGCCTGAAACCGTACTTACTATCAAAACAATGGCTATAACTGATACGAATGTTCTCAAGGCTTTTTTCATATACAAGCATTTCCTTTTATTGTTTTTATTATTATAACACGCTTTTGTTTTCAAGCAACAATTCAAGCAAATCACTGATATACATGAACATATTCTTTTCGTTTTTTTTGAATATCATTACTGTGCCTGACAAATATGACTTAAGCTTGAATGTATAATCGTGCGAAAGCGAATTTATAAAATTCACATCGAATGACACATCATCATAAAATTCCAACCTTATAGTGTCTTTATGCCCTGTCAGCCTTTTTACGCCTATTTTTTGGGCCAATGATTTAACATATGCCGTATTTATAAGATTAATGACGCTTTGAGGAGGATCCGAATACATGTCTGTCAAATCCGCTATTACTTCATCAGCCATTTTACGGCTGTCTACAAATGATATTCTTTTATACGCTTCGATACGTTCTTCTTCACTTTGTATATAATCAGAGGGGATATATGCATCAATATTAATATCAATTTCAGACTCTTTGCAGTCAGTTGCGGTTTCGCCTTTTTGTTCGCTGATAACTTGATTCAGCAGTCTTATATACATTTCATATCCGACATTTCCGAAATTCCCATGCTGCGCTGAACCGATAATATTGCCTGAGCCTCTTATTTGAAGATCGCGAAGCGCTATTTTAAACCCTGAGCCGAATTTAGTAAATTGTTTTATGGCCTGAAGCCGCTTTGCAGACACCTCGCTCAAAACATTATCAGGATGATACATCATATACGCATACGCTAAAGTATCGCTTCTTCCCACCCTGCCGCGGAGCTGATACAGCTGTGAAAGTCCCAGTTTGTCGGCGTTTTCTACAATAATCGTGTTGGCATTTATAATATCAATTCCATTTTCAATAATCGTAGTACATACTAAAACATCGAATTCATGGTTGATAAATTTCATCACAACTTTTTCGAGGTCATTTTCTTTCATTTGTCCGTGAGCAAATTCTATTTTAGCGTCAGGGACAAGCTGCCTCAGACGATCGCAGCGAGCCTGTATGGTTTTGGTTGAATTATGAACGTAAAATACCTGCCCTTGCCTTGCAAGTTCATTTTGAATCGCTTCCTTCACGATAATTTCATCGTAGCGCATAACATAAGTTTGAACAGGAGAACGGTTGGCGGGAGGAGTTTGTATGACCGACATATCCTTGATGCCGGAAAGCGACATATGAAGCGTCCGCGGAATCGGAGTTGCAGAAAGAGAAAGCGTATCGACATTCTCTTTCAAAAGCTTTAGTTTATCCTTCTGCGCTACTCCAAAGCGCTGTTCTTCATCCACAATAAGCAGGCCCAAATCTTTGAATGCTATATCGCCGGCCAGCAGTTTTTGCGTGCCTATAACAATATCCACAGAACCGTTTTTCAGATCCTGTTTTATCTTTTTAACTTTTGAGGGCGCAACAAAGCGGCTAAGCATTTCTATCCTGATAGGATAACCTTTAAAACGCTGTTCAAAGCTATTGTAATGCTGCGCTGCCAGAATAGTTGTCGGCACCAATATGGCGGTTTGCTTTGAATCGTTGACAGCTTTAAAAGCGGCTCTTGCGGCTACTTCCGTCTTACCATAGCCTACATCTGCGCAAAGCAGTCTGTCCATAGGATAGGCGGATTGCATATCCTGCTTGATTTCCTCACTTGCCTTAAGCTGATCAGGAGTGGGTTCGTACATGAATTTCTCTTCGAATTCAGCTTGCCAGCTTGTATCTTTTGAAAAAGAAAAGCCGTTGGCTGATTTCCTTCTCGCATACATTTGTACGTACTCTTCGGCAAGCTCCTTTAAACGTTTGGAGACCTTTTTTTTCGTATTTACCCATTCGCTTCCGCCCAAACGTGAAATTTTCGGGGCAGAATCATTAGACGAATAATACTTCTGAACCAAATCCATCTGCTCGGGCGGAACATACAATGCATCTTCGTTGGCATATATGATTTTGATATAATCTTTTATAATACCCTGGGTTTTTATCTGTATTACGCCTTCGTAAACACCAATACCGTGAAAATCATGCACTACATAGTCGCCGGGCTTTATATCCGTAAAAAAAGCTTCAGTTAATTTTTTTGACAAAGGTTTGGATTTACGCGCCTTTGCTTTCGTAATAATATAAGTATCAGGAATAACAAGCGCCTTTTTATAAGCCAAATCCATACCGAAGCAAAAATCACTGCGCATAAGCACAACATCTGACTTATTAAAATCTTCCGAAACATCAACGGATATGTTTTCAAAGAAAGATTTCAAACTTTTTTTGCGTTCTTCATCTGAATAAGTAATTATTATTTTATAATCGCTTTTGTTATATTCTGCAAATGTTTTCAAAAGATAATTGACATTTCCGCCAAATCCGTCAAAATCCGCGCATGCGACATTAACGCTCAAATTTATATTGAGGCGTTCTACAGGCTGCTCTACAGCGCATAAAGCTGCAAAATGATTTTCATTTATTTTCTCAATGACATTTTTATAATCTGCAAAAGTTTTAAGCTGCCCGGGAAACGCTAATGCTTTTTCACTGAGCATAAGATGATTTTCATGCACCATGCGTTTTGACGAATCATAGCCTTTCTTTAAAGAAGCCGGCTCGCACAAGATAAAAAACGCTTCTGAGGCGAGATCCGCCATACTTGCCTTTGGAGCGTTTGAATACGCATGAATATAAGAGGCTGCCTGCACAGGATTATCTTTGAATTTGCCGATAAGCTCATGGGCGTTCGATACGTATTCTTCATCATTTAATTTTGACAAGACTTTTTCAGCCTCTGCGATAAAACGCTTTAACGCTGAAGAAAACTGTTGCTTACTCAAAATCACATCCGTATACGGAATCAACTCAAACTTATCGGCGTTTTTGACGGAAAGCTGCGTTTGGGGATCGAAGAATCTGACAGAATCAATTTCATCTCCGAATAATTCAAGCCTGTAAGGATACACGGCGCCTGCCGGATAAAAGTCAATTACGCCGCCTCTTACGCTGAACTGCCCCGCCGATTCCGTTCTGTATTCGCGCGTATAACCATAATTTACAAGTACTTGCGTAAAGTCCTCCAAATCAATTTTGTCGCCAACCGATTTTGATATCACATCATCTTTTGTAAAAAAAGGCATCGTTTCGCACAAAGCCCATATGCTGGTGACTATTATACCGCTTTCATTATTGAATAATGAAGCAATGGTTCTTATTCTTTCATCGTCAATAGTACGGCTTACACTATCAGCATACGTAAAATAAAGCGGCTTTTTGGAGAATACAAAAAGCTTATCCTCAGGCATTATTTTAGAAAAAAGAGTATGATATTTTTTAGCCTCATAATCATTTTCGCACACAAAAAATACTTTTGAGCTGTTTTTTTGCACTTTATTTACAGCATAAGCTATCTTATAAGCTTTGGCTGCGCCAGTAATCAGAATATTCGATTTTTCAACGCCGTCAAAAAGGCTCAAGCGTTCAAAAAGCTCCATATTTATTTCTCTTCATAATATTTTTATCATTTAATACCATTAAACATATTCATGGCTTTGTCCACACCATTTTGTATTATCTCATCCAATATATCGCTAACCCTTTTTATTGATTTCTCGATGAGAACTGCTTCATCTTTACTGAAAGCAGACAATACATAATTATAAAGCTCAATATCCGCCTCACAGCCTATTCCCACCCTGACGCGCGGAAAATCTGTGGTTTTTATATGCTCTATGATATTTTTCATTCCGTTATGAGTACCGGCGCTGCCGCTTTTTCTTATTTTTACGGTACCTAAAGGGAAATCCACATCATCATATATTACTATCAGTTTATGCGGTTCAATTTTATAATAATTAACAAACTCCGATATACATTCACCGCTCAGGTTCATATAAGTTTGCGGTTTCAGGATGATGATCTTTTCTCCGTGTACAAAACCTTCTCCCATTAAAGCTTTCATAACGCTTTTATCAAAACCGATCTCATGCCGTGCTGCGAATTCATCTACGCACATATATCCTGTATTATGCCTGGTATGCTCAAACTTGCGCCCGGGATTGCCGAGCCCTGCAATTAGATACATCTTTTATAATTACCTTTCCGAAGCTTCATTATTATACCTTAACTAAATCTTCCTTTCAACTTCGATAACGATATAAATAATAGACATGAAAGACGCAATATGCTATAATATTTTTAATTTCCATTTTTCGGAGCAAACAATGAAAAAGTTATTGTATCTACTGGCAATAGCTGCTTTGATTATAACTTTACCGGCGTGTAGCGGAAAAATAAAAAGCGCTGAAATTGACGGAATCGTATGGAACTATGAAGAGCTTGAAGACGGAACGCTGAAGATATATCCGCAATATCAAACCGGCGAAGACGGAACAAGGATCTATACAAGCGAACTTATAAACGTAACAGTGCCTTCTGAAATAAAAGGGAAAGAAGTATCAATGCTGGGTGAACAAGCATTTTTAAGAGCAGACAGCCTTGTGAGCATTGAGGTTCCTCAAACCGTTACGACTATAGGCAGAGAATGTTTTTACGGCTGCACTGCCTTGACGCAAATCACATTATCACAAGGGCTCACATCAATAGATAACGAAGCTTTTGGAATGTGTTCGTCACTAAGTGAGATATCGCTTCCCTCTTCTCTGAGCAGTATGGGAGAGAACGTGTTCGGAGGCTGCGAAAATCTTACAGAAATAAATGCCGAGCAGGGACAATCGTATGTCTCAGAAGGCGGCGTACTGTTCAGCGCCGATATGACATGCCTTGAAATTTATCCTTCAGGAAATCAACAAACCGAATACAGTATACCTCAAGGCACAAAAACGATAGGTAAATATGCATTTACTTATGCGGTAAATCTCGAAAAAATTTATATACCTTCTAGCGTTACTGATATTCAAACTACCTTCGATATGAGCATGAGCCTCAATCAGATAGAAGTAACAAGGAATAATTTGAACTTTATGAGCGTTGACGGTATTTTATACAACAGAGACAAATCTGTTTTAATAAAATATCCTCAAGGCAAAAAAGACAGTGAATTCACAATACCATATTCAGTCAATGAAATATCGGCATACGCTTTCGGTTCAGAGTTTAATTTGGGAGGCAGCCGTTATCTGAACAGCGTTACCATCACGGATAACGTTGATAAAATAGGACAATTTGCATTTGCAAACTGCAATATGCTGAATTATGTATATTTTACATCCAGGCCGTCAGATATAGGGAATGCTGCATTTACCGGACTGAAAAATGTAATAATCAGTGTAAATGCAGAATACAAAGATTATTTTACAGCTTCACTAACGGCTTTGGATACTTCTGCTATTATTACATCGGAAGCCGCTATACAATCAGGCGGTTACGATGTAGATATATCATATGAAATGATAAAAATAGGAGATTATGAATACTTCTGCGAAATCGGCAAAAGAAATAATGAGAGCGTTACTTTCATAATGAGAAGGGACGCGCGCGATACAGAAGAAATTCTTTTTGAAATTACAGGCCAATACCGATTTGACTATATTGCCGATACTTACGAAGGAAGCGATTATCAGTATCTCTATTTTACTGCGAGAGATATGAGCAAGATATACTCTCACAGCGAAATATATGCCTTTGATATATCTGCAAAGTCATTTTCTCGATTAATATCATCGCCTTGCAGCGCAGGTCTGGTGGTTATTTCAAACACAAATAACAACATCGAAGGCATAGGCTGGGCATTAAGCGATAACAAGATTGTTGCTGTCAATTTGAAGGAAGCAAGAATAAACGAATACCTTTCGTATACGCTTCCAACAGACAATAACGCAATAAATAATTTCTTTTCCTCCGAGGATACGAATGTAGTTTATGTAGAATCAAGCGTATACGCATTAGATGACAGCACGCTGGAAATAAAAACAGAATACATACTGGACAATAACGCAGGAATGAAAACCGAATATTATAAATATGATTGTGTAAAACTGAAATTTTCCGGACCTTTTGAAAAATCATCTTTGTAAAACAAAAGTTTCGTTTGCATAAATTATAAGTTATTTTACTGAAAATCTCAGGTTCACTATGGATATTATCACAATTATTTTGTTATTGATTACTTCATTTGCAGCTAGTTTTATTCAATCTCTGTGCGGATTCGGAAGCCCAATTATCTGCATGGCGGCGCTGCCCTATTTTATGCCTTACCAAACGGCTATCTCGTTATCAGGATTATTGACGTTTACGGGCAATGCCGGAAACGTGCTGAGCAGAATCAAATATATCAATATCAAACTTATTATAGCTCCTCTTATAGGATATTTTGCTTTCGCTGCGGCAGCTATACTATACTCAATAGATAAAGCGGATGATCTGCTTACGTCGTTGCTTGGAATATTGTTAATTATCCTGTCGCTTTATTTTTTATTTTTCAACAATACTTTAAAAATAAAACCTACGTTTGTTAACGGGCTTATTGTAGGAGCCGTTGCCGGTATTATGGGAGGAATGTTCGGCATCATAGCTCCGCCTATAGTCATTTATTCCATGGCAGTAACAAAAAGCAAAGATGAATTCATTACAACAAATCTCACATTCGGATTGGTAACCAACATATATTCCACCACTATCAGAGCTATAAAAGGCGCCATTACGGCTGAAGTATTGCTATATTGGCTTTTGGGTTCAATAGCCATTGTTTTCGGAGTTATGCTGGGCAAAAAAATAGTTAATAAAATCAATGGCGAAACAATGAAAAAATGCGTATATATTTTTATGGCCATAAGCGGAGCAATCATGCTGATTTAACTCATTACAATATTATTCAGCTCATAATTGGTTTTATCCTATACATTGCATAATTAATTTTATATTTGACATGTAAATATATCGGATATAAACTTAAGGCATATATTAAATAAAAATTAAACTTTACAAAACGCTTAAGGACTAAAGAATTTATGACTACTTTGATTTATGTTTTATATTTGATCGTCTCGTTCGCAGGCAGTTTTATGCAAACAATAAGCGGTTTCGGCTTTTCCGTAGTCACTATGGCTATATTCCCTTATTTTATGCCCAGCTATCAACTCAGCCTTACTGTTTCAAGCCTTATGGCATTTTCCACAGATATAGTTAATGTCGTTCCCAGACGCAAGGCCGTCAAAATGAAATTAATACTTCCTCCTTTATTGGGGTATTTTATTTTTGCGGCTGTTGCAGTATTTTTTTCAGTCGGAACGGCTGACAGCACATTAAGCACTATATTGGGAGCAGCGCTTATACTTCTTAGTTTGTATTTCATATTTATTAAAAACAATTTGAGAATAAAGCCAACGTTTGTAAACGGAGTTATTGCAGGAGCTTTATCGGGCGTTATGGGAGGCATGTTCAGCATAAGCGGCCCCCCGATCGTCGTTTACACATTAGCAATAACAAAAGACCAGGAAGAATATTTTGCTACAAATATGGCATATTTCGCCATTACAAATTTATATACAGCAGTAATCAGAGCTATTAATGGCTTGATTACTCCTCAGGTAATATTACTCTGGGCAATAGGAACTATTATGGTATTTGTCGGCGTATTTTGCGGCAGAAAGCTTGTAAAAAAAATAAACCCCATTGCTTTGCGTAAAGTCATCTATATTTTCATGGCTGTAAGCGGCGCTTTAATGATTATAGAGAATTTTATTTAAAAAGGAATCGGTATGTCGGAATTATCTTATGTATTATTTCTTTTAACCACAATGGCAGGAAGTTTCATACAGTCAGTGTGCGGATTTGGTTGCGCGATATTTACAATGTCGCTGTTCCCGTATTTTATGCCATATTCTACAAGCGTAACACTCACAGGGCTTACTGCTCTTTCGAGCAATATAGGCAACATTCTACCGCGCATAAAACACATAAAATGGAAACTTTTGATCTCTCCTTTTATAGGTTATTTTGCTTTTGCAGCTGTATCAATCATTTTTTCCGTCGGCAAATCAGAAAATCAATGGCTTAATGCGGCTTTGGGCGTTGTTCTTATATTGCTCAGTCTTTATTTTGCGTTTTTCAAAAGTAAAATAAAGATAAAACCAACGTTTTTAAACGGTCTTATCGTCGGCGCTCTTTCAGGAATACTGGGAGGTTTATTCAGCATATCTTCTCCTCCGATAGTTGTTTATTCTTTAGCATGTACGGACAGCAAGGACGAATACTTTGCAACAAATATGGCATTTTTAATGGTTACGAATATTTACGCCGCCATACTGCGTGCGATAAAAGGCCTTATTGATTTACAGATGATATTGCTTTGGGCTCTCGGAACTTTAACTATTATCATAGGAGTATTCTTTGGGAAAAAAGTCGCCGACAAATTGAACGCCGAACTAATAAGGAAACTCATATACATTTTTATGGCATTAAACGGTATTCTCATGCTGATTTAAAAATAACAAAAGCTGCTTTTGAAAATAGTTCTGTATTTTTATCTTTTATAAAATGCCACGGAGAGTAATTTTTTTCTCGCTTCGCGGCATTTTTTCAGATTAAACCCGTAAATTCGATTTTGGAATGACCGAATGGTTTTGACATTTAAAATTTATGATATAATAAGTCGAAGTATGGAGAAAAAATGAACCGTTTTTACAGAAAGACAATGGCAGCCGATGGATTAAATTATTACAGAGTAGTTGTAAAAGAAACTGATTTATACATCGCAAGCGCTGTTGATAAAAGCAAGCAAGCCTATGAGTTCATAAAAAAAGAGCGCGCTGTTTTGGAAAACTATATAAAGACAAACAGTGATTTTCTGCATGCTTTAATACCTCTGCCTATTGACGAAAAAGCTCCTTTAATAGCAAAGCATATGTATAAGGCGGCAAATTCTGCAAACGTAGGCCCAATGGCGGCGGTTGCAGGAGCCTTCTGCCAAAGACTCTGCGAAGAAATATACAAAAATGACAACAACGTTATTATAGAAAACGGAGGAGATATTTATATAAAAACTGACAGAGAACGAACAGTTTCCATTTATGCAGGCAAGAATACACTGAGCGGAAAACTTAAAATCAAAATCACCCCCGCGATGTCGCCTATAGCCGTATGCACTTCCTCCGCAAAATTCGGCCACTCTTTAAGTTTGGGAAAGGCTGATGCCGCTTGCATTTTATCGCATGACGCTTATCTTGCTGACGCTGCAGCGACAAGCGTATGCAATCAGGTCAAAAAACCTGAAGATATTCCAAACGTCTTGGAATATGCAAAAGATATAAAAGATGTAATCGGAGCCGTCATAATATGCGGCGGGAAAATAGGAGCATGGGGAGAAATAGAATTCGTATGAATAAACAATCATATGCGCAAGAAAAGCTGAAGGAATGTGGATTTGATGAAATTCTGATCATAAAGACAGACAAAATAACTTTCGATGAGCAAGTATATACTCAATGCAGACGCAATACATGCAAATGCTACAATAAGAATTATGCATGTCCGCCTCTAAACGGAACATTTGAACAAAACAAAATGAGAGTTTTAAAATACCAAAATGCAATTATAGCATGCAAGATCATGAGCATAGCTACCTCTGCAGAATACAGAAAAACCCAAAGCATTATTCCGGAAATCATTAAAAAACTCCGCAATCAACTTGAGGACAAAGGCTACAAAATACTCGGGGAAGGACCATGCGAAATATGCGAAGAATGTGCAGCAATAAAGGGCGATAAATGCAGATTTCCGGATAGGATAAGATATTCTATGGAGGGCAGCGCTATAGACGTTGTTAAAACATCTATGGATCTTAATATGACTTACAATGCCGGAGGCGGAAAAATAGGGTACTTTGTCATGGTACTTTTCAATCAGGAGCAGTTATGAGAAAACGTTTCGGCGCAGCAATATTTATAATAATTATTATTTTATCATTCAGCGGATGCAAAAAAGAACAGACTATACAACAGACAGGATACCATTTCGACACTGTAGTAACGATTACTTTATATGACACAGCAAATACAGATATACTTGATGGTTGTTTTGATTTGTGCGAAAAATATGATTACATGTTTTCACGCACATATACATCAAGTGAGCTTTATCAATTAAATGAAGCGGCAAAACAAGGAGACATTACAAAAGAAGTTTCTCCTGAACTCGCAGAAATAATAGACCTCGGGCTGTATTATTCCGCTATGAGCAACGGCGCTTTTGATATTACAATCGGAGCAGTATCAGAATTGTGGGATTTTAAAAGCGAAACAGCAACGCCTCCTTCATCGTCAGATATTGAAGACGCTGTCAAGCATGTCGGTTACAGCAATATAAGTGTAGATTTGCAAAGCAATACGGTAAGTTTGAAACAAGGCACAGTTATTGACCTTGGCGGCATAGCTAAAGGATACATAGCGGATAAACTTAAAGAATATCTTATTTCAAACGGAATACAGCATGCTATTATAGATCTTGGCGGCAATGTGTTGACGATTGGCGCAAAAACAGACGGTTCAAATTTTAATATAGGAGTTCAGAAACCATTCAGCGATTCCGGAGAATTGTATGCAATAATAGGTATAAGCGATAAGGCTGTGGTCACTTCCGGTAACTATGAAAGGTATTTCACTTACGATGGCAATCTATACCATCACATTCTTGATACAAAGACCGGATACCCTGTGGGAAATAACATTAATTCCGTAACGATAATCGCAAATGATTCGCTGACAGCGGAAATACTAAGCACTACCTGCTTTGCCATGGGAACAGAAAAAGCATTGGAATATATAAAAAATTTTGACGGAGCATACGCGCTTTTTATATTGGATGACGCAACCTGTATTACATCAGAAGGATTTGAAGAATATATCAATATAAATTATCAGTGAGCCCAAAGGAGTGATATCGAATGTTTTTAGCTATAGGAATAGTATTATGCTTCACAGGAATAATTACTTTATTAGCATCAATATGTCAGTATATGAAAAAAGGAGCTATATTATGTCCAGCTTATTTTGCGGCTAACGAACAAGAGCGCGAGGCTATGCGTAAAAAAGAAACATATATTCAATCCGGAGGCAATCTAATGCAAAGCGCAATATGTATATTATGTCTGAGCGCATGCTTTATTTTTGAGAACGCTGCATTCGGCATGGCAGGAGCAGGGGTTGCGCTTTCATCGGCATTAGGCAAATTTTTGTATATGATTATGAATGATGTAAAATAAAAATAATAATTGAAGGTGAGATATATATGATTTGTCCATACTGTGGTAAAAATTTAAAACAAGAAACGTCAATTTGTCCGCAATGCAAAAGGAATATTAATGAATTTTCGAAGCAAGCTTATCTGTTTGCAAATGATCCACAGCTTATTAAACTTAATGCACTTTATGCAAAAGCCAGCCTTGCACGGCTTATCTTGTGTACAATAGCGGCAATATCCTTAATTCTTTTATACTATGCGTATGAAAACAATTGGCTGTTATCAATTAAAATAATATTTGGCGCTATCGCAATATTATCGGCAGTCGGTCTCATAATAGCTTTTGTTTTAAGAGCTAATACGAAAAAGAAAATCCATGCTATTCTTCCTGAAAAAATGAAACAACAAAATAACAAGGATAAATAAGAATATAAAAAACAGAGGCATATATGCCTCTGTTCTTTATATTCTATATTAAAAGTGAATTACGCTGAAAATTAAAATTTAATGCAACTATTAAAAATTTATATATTTTATTATATAATTAACATATAAAATTTATTTGTTATATAGAGGCGGCTATGAAAATCTCTCTTTGTATGATAACCAAAAACATAGAAAAAAATAATCCATTGATTAAGTTTATAGACAACGCCGAAAAATACGGGTGCCGGCCATCCGATATTATACTTGTTTATTCGGAAAGCTTTGATGCGAACTATGTAAGCGCAATCAGCGCACGCTGTCCTCTTTTACTTACAAACATAAGGGATACACAAGCCCTGAAAGATATGCTTAAAAGACGTAAAATCAGCTCTAATGCCATTAACACATTACTCGACTATGAACAGCCGCACAAACTTTGGCCATACAGCTACAGCCGCAATATTGTTCTTATGCTTGCAGCCATGAACATGTCTGATGCCATAATTTTCATTGATTCTGATGTAGAACCAAGCGTTCTCAGCAGCAAAAGCAATCAACTTGAAGAAATTGACTTTATCTCAAGCCACATCAATCTTCTGAAACAAGGGGCGCAAGTAACTTCCAGTGAATACAGTGGTTATAATATTTTACCGATAGCGGAATTTGACGGGCAAGAAGAGCTGCTTATAGGACTACAAAAAGAAAATATGAGCGATTGGTGGGTAAACAGCACGAAGCATAAAAGTCTTATTTATCAGCCTGAATCAAAAAAAGCCGAAGAATGTCAGAAAGTGCTCGGAGGTAATCTCGCGATAAAAATTGATGCGCTCAAATATCTCTCGCCGTTTTTTTCTTCCTGCTACTATGTCGGCAATAACTATTATCTGACTCGAGGAGAAGACACTATTCTTACAAAATCCATCATAGATAACAATGTAAAATGCATGGATACGAACACATATATTTTCCATGATACATACGGAAACTTTCCCAAAGAACCTAATCTTAAAGATGATTTGAGCGTACAGGAACGCTTTTTCTACGCATGTATGGGCTGGATAGGGCGCAATCCTTTTTATAATTGGCTACTAAAAACGAATAACAATGAAGATTTACGCTTCAACATGCTGAAAAAAGGTACGAAAGCTCTTATAAAATATACAAAAAATGAAAGCTTCAAGTTGCTTTTGGACGCTTATCGCGCAGCAAAAGAAAATCTGAGCATAATGATAGAAAAATATAATAAAACGCTTGAAGCATGGTATGAATTTTTAAAAGGATGTGAAATAGCATGAAAATTCTTATGATTAACCATTTTCCGCTGGAAGGATCCGGGAGCGGAACTTACACAGCTAACATTGCCAATTATCTTAATGAGCACAAACACGAAGTGGCTGTAATAATGCCGGAAAATCAAACTAAATTTTTCGTTCCTGAGAATGTCAAAGCATATCCGGTGTTCTTTACATACAATGAAACTATACCTGACGCCATTAGTTTCAATTTCCCCTGCTTCACAAGCCATCCAAGAAGCAATACGACATTTTATGATTTAAAAGATGATCAAATACTTGCATATATGGATGCTTTTGAACTAAAGTTAAGGACTGCTATGGATGAATTCAAGCCTGATATAATACATGCGCAACATATATGGATACTTTCATATTTAGCTTCCAAAATGAATATTCCGTATGTGATTACTGCGCACGGCACGGATCTTATGGGTTTCACCAAAAGTGAAAAATTCCGTAAATATGCTTTAGAGGCCGCTCAAAAAGCAAGTAAAATAATCACTATTTCCCGCGATACGGATCAGCAGGTTAAGGATACATTCCCTGAGGCAGCAGATAAAACTGTTCGTTTAAAAAATGGCTACGACCCGAATATCTTTTATCCTGAAAAGGCTTCGAAGGAAGAAGTACTTGCAGAATACGATATTTATTCAAAAGGCAAACGCGTCGTCATGTTCGCCGGTAAACTTACGCATTTTAAAGGCATAGATATTCTTTTGGAAGCTGCAAAGCTTTACGAGAACGAATATGATGATATTATAACGCTTATAGCAGGAGACGGAGAACTTTTGACTGATCTCAGAAAGCAAGCAAACAATTTGAAGCTGAAAAATATATATTTTCTCAATCATGTCATGCAACCAAAGCTCAGGAAGCTTTACAGCATAGCTGATGTTACTGTTGTCCCTTCACGCAGAGAACCTTTCGGCCTTGTGGCAGTAGAAGCGCTGGCCTGCGGCTCTCCCGTTATCGCTACAAACCAAGGAGGTCTTGTAGATTTTATAAATGATTCTGTCGGGGCGTTGGTCGATGTTGATGATGCTATAGGACTTTCATCTGCAATACTTAAAGAATTGAGCCGCAATGATAAAGCTCAAAGGCGGGAATTTGCCGCAAAATATGCTCTGGATAACTATTCGCAGGAAAAACTTATTTCGCATGTGGTAGATTTATACAAATCTATAATTATCTGAAATAATAATTTTAACTACGCTTTAAGTTTCGTCTGTAATATAATTGAGTTTACAATAATATAAGTACGACACCAACAAGGAGTATTTGGAATGCGTAAGGTAATGCTTATACCAACATATTGGTCAAGGAGAAAAGATGATGCTTATCATGAAGGAGACGCCGTATATGATCATCCTACGCCAATAGATGAAGAGGGCACTCTCGGACGAACGCTTGAAAGCATGAAGATACTGACTCAACGCGATTTTAAGCTTGTTTTGCTCGTTTGTCCTACAGCATCGAAAATAGCTTCACAAGCGCAGCAGCAGGTAATAAATATAGTAAAAAAAGCGAATCTTAAAGTAGAGACCTATATCTTCACACCTGAAGACATTGAAAAGATGAAGCCGGTATTTAAAAAAGAAGAGCTTTCTTTGAATGCTATGAGACTTCTTAATATGAGCGGTTATGCAAATGTACGCAATATGTGTCTGCTTGCCGCTGACATATTCGCAGCGGATGTAGCTATTTTAATTGATGACGATGAAGTTTTTGAAAAAAAAGATTTCATACAGCGCAGTGTTGAATTTATAGGCAAGCGCGTATACGGAGACGTTGTTCATGGCATTGCAGGGTACTATCTTAATAAAAAAGATCAATATTATGACGATGTTACACGTGAGCCATGGATGACATATTGGGACCGCTTCGGAGCAAAAGCCAAAGCTTTTGACAAAATCATCGGCTGCAGTCCGCGAATAAAACGAACGCCTTTTGCTTTCGGAGGAGCAATGATCTTACACAACGATCTTTTTAAATGCGTACCGTTTGATCCGGCTATTACCAGAGGAGAAGATATAGATTACCTTATCAACAGTAAAATGTATGGCTTCAGCTTTTTTTTGGACAATACACTATCTATAAAGCATCTGCCTGTACCAAAGAAACATCCTCAGTGGAAACGAATTCGTGAAGATATTTACAGATTTGTATATGAAAAAGCAAAAATAACTTCTCAGTACGAAACAAGCAATATGGTAATGGTCAGCGCTGATGACTTCGATCCATATCCTGGAGAATTTTTAAAGGATGATCTTGAGGACAAGCTTGTTACCGCAAATCTTATGCTCGCTATGCAATATATGACAAAGTCAGATACTAACGGCTGCATGGAGGCATTAAAAAACATTGAAATAAGCAAATATGACGCCGTGCCAAAATACGATGCTTTTTCCAGATATCGTGCCGTACAGAAAGAATGGGAACAATTAATAAGAGCAGTAGGTGAGCACAGATACGAACTGCGCAAAGTGTTAGAAAGCCATAATTTGACGCAAAGAGCCATAATAAGAGATACAAACAAAAAACGTGATTTATCAAAAGAAGAAATACGTCATATAGTAAAAAATTCTCTTAACGGCGATGAACTTACAGATGATGAAATAAATCTCATAGCGCAAGCAGCTTTCGTGAAAACATACTATGAAAATGAAATAATATTCACAGAAGGCGATATGAATGATTCCGTAAATATAATGCTTAAAGGAGAAGCCGTTATATTCTCCAAGGACAGCCATGGAGATGAAATTGAAATCGTGAAACTGACAAAAGGAAACGTCATAGGGGAAAATTGTCTCGTATTTAATACCATGAACTTAAATTGCAGGGCATTGGAATTTACTGAGCTTTTAAGCATAAACAAAGCAAATCTCAAAAAACTGACAACTGAAAATCCCTCGCTCGGCACGAAAATATTTAAAATGCTGCTTCTTCTTACGACGGCAAAACTTCAAAAAGCAAACAGTATACTCAGGGAAATAGCATTATCTAACGGCAATGTAGCAAACAGCGTTATTGAAGAACATTATAATGTGCCTTCCCATAATTACTCAGATACTCAAGGCTAATGTCTTTCATTTATAGCTGAAACGGCGGGTATCCTTTATTTGATACCTGCCGTTTTTTTAATTCAATAAAGCTTTGTATTTTTCTCCCCAATTCCACATGGCGTCCAAAATAGGTTTCAGGCTTTTCCCAAGCTCGGTCAATGCGTATTCAACTCTCGGAGGCACTTCGGCATATACCGTTCGGGTTAATAAGCCGCTTTTTTCCATTGCTCGAAGTTGTGCTGTCAATACCTTTTGCGATACATTGCCAATAGATTTTTTTAATTCGCCGAATCGTTTTGTTCCTGTAAGCAGATCTCTCAAAATCAACACTTTCCATTTATCACCAATAAGCGTCAAGGTTGTTTCGACAGGACAAGCAGGCAATTCCTTTACGGTTTTCAGTTCATTCATTATGAATACCTTCCTATAATAGTTTCTTATTGAAACTATTTTTCTAATTGTACTGTATAGAAATAATTTAATCAATACTGCTTTTAGAAACCGGTCAAAAATCAAATTTTGGGAAATTTTTTTTGCTTCCTGAACAAACAAAAAAGCCTGAAATACGCATTTGTTTCCTCTCGGTAACAAAACAATAGTATCTTTTTAGTAACTACAGCACAATAAAGTGCTTACTTTACAGTTGAACCGGCACTCATATAATATAATCAAGAGCTACGGAGAACGGCCGCTGCGAAGTTCGCAACAATAATAAAATCTGGAGGCTATCATAATGAACAAAAGCACATTTTCAACCGTAAAACTTATAAAAGGCGAAATCAATATTTACGATTTTAGCGGCATTAAATTGCACGTATACAAGACCAACGATTTCATTGATGATAAAGTTTTTATAGTGGAGAAAAACGGCAAAGCCGTTATCATTGAATCCCCTTGTTTCTTTGACAACAACAGAGAACTTACGGAATATCTGAAAGATATACAAGTTGAGGGTATTTTTATAGCCTATCATGGCGCAGGCGCCACTTTTTTGCCGGATGTTCCAAAATATGCAACACAGAATGCCGCAGAGTATTCTGAAAACGGCGGCGGTAAAGCTTTGATTACATACTTTACAAACGCTTTCGGAGAAATCTTCGACAACTCGATTCACAAGATTACTAATATCATTAAAGCGGGCAAGATTACAATCGGCGGTATTGATTTTGAAATTAAAAAGACTGCAGAAGCATTTAACATTGTAATTCCTGAAATCAATGTTATTTACACGCATATGCTCGGACATGACTGCCATTCCATTGTTAGAGGTGCAGATCACGCTGACGAAATTATCGCTGAATTGAACAGTTATATCGAAAAAGGTTATGATTTGATTCTGACCTCACATTACACACCGGAGGATTTGAAAGACGTACAAACAAAAATTGACTATCTTGAGAATCTGAAAAAAATTGCGGCAAATTGTGCGGATGCTGACAGTTTCAAAGCAGAGGTACAAAAACAATACCCTGCTTACAGCGGTCAAAACTATCTTGATATGACAGCAGGATTTTTCTACGCATAATATGGTGGCGGCATTGCCGATACGGCAGCCCATTTATACTTAAAAAGTGGATATTCGAAAGTGGATCTAACTGAAATCCTAAAATTTTTAGAAAA
Organism: uncultured Lachnospiraceae bacterium; assembly: GCA_944381375.1. Taxonomy (GTDB): domain Bacteria; phylum Bacillota; class Clostridia; order Eubacteriales; family Anaerofustaceae; genus CALWKX01. Next base: position 4,726 of record CALWKX010000010.1, on the reverse strand, counting down.
AGAGATACATACGGTTGTTATGGCGACTGCCGATGATAATGGGCTGCCTGTTACCTGCGCAGTAGACATTATGGATAGTGATGAAAGCGGGCTGTATTTTCTAACAGCAAAAGGAAAAGGCTTTTATGCCCGGTTAAAGAAAAACGGACATGTTGCGTTAACGGGAATGAAAGGCAATGATACTCTATCATGCGTGGCGGTTTCCGTTCGTGGCAAGGTACAGGAAATCGGGAATAAACGTACGCATCGGCTTTTTGAAAAAAATCCGTATATGAATGAAATCTATCCGACTGAGCAATCCCGACAGGCACTTACTGTCTTTCAGCTCTATGAAGGCAATGGCGAGTTGTTTGACCTTTCTAAAAAGCCGATTAAACGAGCCCTTTTTACAATCGGCAACAAACAGGAAGAAACTCAAGGCTATGAAATTACGCAAAAATGTATTGGCTGTAAAGTCTGTCAAAAAGTATGTCCGCAGAATTGTATTGATCTTACCGTAGTTCCTGCTTTTATAAAGAAGGAAAACTGCCTGCATTGCGGGAATTGTTTAGAGGTTTGTCCGCAAAAAGCAGTTATCAGGAAAGGATAAGAAATGACACAAACCGAAAGAAGGAGAAAATTAATAGCGGCTCTTTTAAAAGAACAGCCGCAGTACTACAAAATAAAAATTCCATCGAGTGAGCAGGAACAAAAAACTCTGCTCCGTTCGCTTTTTAATATTCGTATGCCATTACCTGTAACCGATGAATTCTTGATGATACAGGACGCATACTTGCAGGAAGAAATACGGCAGAAAGGAATTACGGCTATTTCTGATTTAAAGCCTGTTCAAAAAGGGATATATCTTTGGCGCGGGGATATTACCACACTGCAATGCGATGGTATTGTAAACGCCGCCAACAGTAAAATGCTCGGCTGTTTCCACCCAAATCACGGCTGTATTGATAACGCTATTCACACTTTTGCAGGGGTGCAGCTTCGGCTCGCTTGCGCAGAACTTATGCGGCGGCAGGGCTACGAGGAAGAAACAGGCAAAGCAAAAATCACGCCTGCATTTAATCTGCCCAGCCGTTATGTGTTGCATACAGTCGGTCCGATTATTCACGGCCGGCTTACAAAAAAAGATAAGGAATTGCTTGCTTCCTGTTATCGTTCTTGTTTGGAACTGGCAGAACAAAATGGATTAAAAAGTATTGCGTTCTGTTGTATCTCTACGGGAGAGTTCCATTTTCCAAACGATAAAGCAGCGCAGACAGCGATTGAAACCGTAAAGAGATATAAGGAACAAACAAACAGCAAAATAGAGGTGATATTCAATGTTTTCAAGGAGCTTGACTACAACATCTACCGAAAGTTACTCCGAACAGATTCGCAGACTGAAAAATGAAATAGAAAATGCTGACGCTATTGTAATCGGTGCAGGAGCAGGGATGTCGGCCTCGGCAGGGTTTACCTATAGCGGTGAACGCTTTGAAAAGTATTTTGCGGATTTTCGCAAAAGATACGGTTTTACAGATATGTATACAGGCGGCTTTTATCCATACAAAACGCTTGAAGAATACTGGGCGTGGTGGTCAAGGCATATCTATGTCAACCGCTATGATATAACGGCAGGCAAGCCTTATACGGATTTATTGAATATCGTTAAAGATAAAGACTACTTTGTGCTGACAACGAATGTAGACCATCAATTTCAGCTCGCGGGCTTTGATAAAAAGCGTTTGTTTTATACACAGGGTGATTATGGCTTATGGCAATGCTCAAAAGCCTGTCACAATAAAACCTATGACAATGAAGCAACCGTAAGAGAAATGGTAGAAAAACAACACGATATGAAAATCCCTACAGAATTGATACCGAAATGTCCTGTTTGCGGCGCACCTATGACAATGAATTTGAGATGCGATAACTCATTTGTACAGGACGCGGGATGGCATGCGGCGGCAAGCCGTTATAACGGCTTTATTTGCCGCCATAAAGACTTGCATATTTTATTTTTTGAATTAGGGGTTGGAGCGAACACGCCTGTTATCATAAAATATCCATTTTGGAAAATGACAGCACAGAATCCGAAAGCCGCTTATGTATGCATCAACAATGGAGAAGCAATTACTCCTAAAGAAATTGAAACCCAGTCAATTTGTATCAATAAAGATATTTCGGCTGTATTAGAAGCATTAAGACAATATGATCATAAAGATAAAAACTGACTGTATTTATAGTTTCCACCAAATCGGCAGAAGCGTCGATCCCTTTTTAAAAAGTTCCGTTCTGCTGCATAAAAAAGGTGCTGTGCAACCCATTTTTTAGGTTACACAGCACCTTACATAAATTTCTTTATCTCACTTAAGACGAAACTTCACTTTTATATAATAAATAATTTTGAAAAGAGCGGCGGACTGAGTTTCGCCTATTTGGCATGCCAGAGCAAACATTCCGCGCATTTAATTCCCGCCCGCTAATGTCGGAAAGCGCGCGAAGCGCGCTTCCCATACGCATTTGCCCCGACATACAGTAAGCCCCTTGAGCTTGATTAAGGATTACCGACTTTACTGTTAATGATTCTTATTTTCTTTTTCCATACAAAATACAGAATCAGCCATACTACAACGAAAATTAATAAGAATATCCCGAAATACGTTAAAAACCCTCCTACCGTATGCGGCATCCAATTGGTAAAGTAAGCTATAGGCATCATAGTCAAAGCTGTTATAAGAAAATATACTCCGCTTTTCTTCACAAGATTCCAACTCTCTATTTCCCATATTACCGACGCAGCAGCAAATACTATTCCCAATATGCCGCAAAGAAAGGCTTGGAATACCACAGCAGCACTCTCACTGCCAATCGCATCTTTCAAAGCATCAACACACGGATAATATTCTCCTTCACCATACAATAATGATATAATTATTGTAATAATATAGCCTATCGATATACCTATCGGAAACCCCAAAGCAGCGCGAGCTACAACTTTTTTAAACATTTTTTTCCTCCTTTATATACCCAATATTTTTTTAATTTTAGATACATATCGCCTTGACGCATATGAGCTCGACCCATCGGAAAATCTCACCAAAATAGTCCCCGTGATGCTCAAATCAAAGCTTTTAACTTTTTTAAGATTGATTAATTCAGAATTCGATATGCGTACAAAAGAAGCGCCGCTGAATTTTTCTTCAATTTCATATAGTCTTAGTTTCAGCACGTATTCTCCCTTGTCAGTCAGCGCATATACTTTTCCGCAGCTCGCATATATTTTGATGATATCTTTTTCTTCGAGCATTGTAACAATATTATCCGAAAAGCCTGCTATTATTTTATAACCGCTTTCAGACAGTATCTTGAATACAGCGTCTATTTCTTCCGTCATTTTATCTGCAACTATTATTATTTTGGGTTCTTTGAATTTTTTATCTATCTTTATTTCTACTTGCATTTGTATCACCTTCGTAACGCAGCTTCAGTATATGCGGATGAAAAAATTTTTTCAACCATTTAATCATAAACGGTCGCTTTTGCAACATACTCGGAAGCATATCATGCATCACTGTGATTACAAACTTAAAAAATAAAAGCCGGCGATAGCCGGCTTTTATATAATCAACACTAAAACTGTTTGTGTTTATATATGTTTACGGAAACGATCATTGAAATACATATTAATACAATACAAGCCATATAAATCAAAAATGTATTGTTTTGCAGAATACTTATTGACAGAAATGACAAACCGATTTTTTGCAAAAGAAAACGCAACAATACAGGAAGAAGCAAAATTATCATCATAACGACTCTTCCTTTTTCAACACCGAATTTATAAACTATAGGCAATATCACAGAAACGCCTGTCATGCCTGCCAGAAGAAAAACCGCACTTAAGGCAAAACTATAAGCCGGATTATGAGTTATTAAAACACTTGCGGCAAACGATATAATGAAAATGAACACAGATGCTATAAAAGCCAGAATATATTTTGACAACGCAGCTTGCGCCCTTGTTATCGGCATGGTTAACGCATAAGGCTCCCATTTTGATTTTTCATCATAACCTACGGCGCCCATGGGAATCATTATACTTATCAGCATAGTAAGCGCACAGAAAAAAACCGCATCTTTGTTTATAAACGATACCGCTGCCCAGACAGCTATTATGATAATATAAATTTTAGCTTGTTGTTTCAAATTTAAAATATCCTTCAATAACACAGCCCTCATTTATCTGTCCTCCTTTATAAAATACAGCATTATATCTTCCAATGAGGGATTATCATAAATGAAACTGTTGTCTACGTATTCTTTAAGCACAAGCGCCTGAACGCCGAATGCATTTTCTCTTACACCGATTATTGCTTTTTTATCTACTTTTTTTAGAGCCTGTTTTGAACATTTTATGATTTTATACCTTTCGAGTATTTCATCCTTAATATCGCTTAGCAATATTCGACCATTATATATAAAGGTGATATAATCGCAAATTTTTTCCAAATCACTCGTTATATGCGATGATATAAATATGCTGTGACTTTCATCCTGAATAAATTCTAAAAATACATCCAATATTTCATCTCTTATAATCGGATCCAGCCCGCTTGTAGCTTCGTCCATTAACTTGGGTATATCTCTCAAAACCATTGACATAACTGGCCTTAACGGTATGCACAAATGTGTTTCATGTCCACTTCCCGTTTCCATTGTAGGCAAAAAAGGAATGCACAGTCAATTC
>CALWKX010000009.1 GCA_944381375.1 uncultured Lachnospiraceae bacterium | reverse complement strand
TTCCGACGGGCAAACCCGGCACGGCATGGAAGCTTCTATCCGTATACGTAGCAATGATCATAGGGTTGATTCTTCGCCCCATCAGTGAAGGCGCGCTGCTTTTAGTGGGTATCGCCGTAACGGGACTAGTATTTGGCGTAACTACTCCTCTTGCCGGATACGGAAACTCTTCTACTTGGCTTGTATTCGGAGCCTTCATGGTAGGAACGGCATTTTCCGTGTCAGGATTGGGTAAAAGAATCGCTTATATTTTGCTCAAAGCCTTTGGCAACAGCGTTTTAGGCCTTTGCTATGTTGAGTGCCTTACTGACCTTGCAATTTCGCCTGCAACCTCGTCAAACACTGCGCGTTCAGGAGGCATCGTTATGCCTGTGTTTGAAAACGTATGCGAAGCTTTAGGGTCTCAGAAGGGAACTCCATCAGCCAAAAAACTCGGTTCATACATAATATATACATTATATCCAATCTCTTTAGGCACCTCTGTAGTATTCTTGACAGCATGCGCCGCTCACCCTGTAGCAGTAGAATTGGCAGGAGAAATTTTGGGTCTGTCATTTACATGGGGACGCTGGTTTGTATGCCTTTGCGTGCCGTCACTGCTTTTGCTTGCCATATACCCGATATTCATGTATATAATTTTCCCGCCTGAAGTAAAGAAAATAGAAGGTAAAAAGATTGCCAGAGAAAGACTTGCTGAAATGGGGCCGATGACAAAACAAGAGACAACACTGCTTATACTGTTCCTGCTTGCCATACTTGGTTGGGCTACGGGAGATTTAACAGGTATCAGCGCGACTACAGTGGCGGTTTCATTCTTCGCTTTCTCAGTTCTTTTCGGCGTATGCGATTGGAAAGATATCGAAAACACAAGGGGCGGCTGGTCGTGCCTCATGTGGTACGGCGGTATCATAGGTTTTGCAAATGCTTTGAGCTCCGCAGGCTTCTTTAGTTGGCTTGCTGCACAATTCGGAGTTATATTCGAAACTACGTTTATCGGAATGAGCCCATGGCTTGCAATGCTTATATTGATCGTAGTTAATGTAGTGGCTCACTATGTATTTTCTTCCACAGCGGCTTACGTATCCTCAATGTTCCCGACACTGTTTGCAATTGCTGCTGCCGCTAACCTGCCCGGCGAAGTAACCGTATACGCCATGGCCTCCGCTGCTCTTTACGGCAGCGTCGTCACGCAGTATTCAAACGCTTCCGGTCCTGTTATCTTCGCAGGCGGATGGGCGACTCAAGGGCAATTCTGGAAATACGGAGCTATCAATGCTGTACTCAGTATAGCTGTTTACATGACAGCAGGTTGGGCATGGTGGGGTATTTTAGGTCTTCTGTAATCTGAAATCCTCAATATCATAAATCATATACATATAAAACATATCAGCGCAATTAATATATTCTAAATCTCGGCTTGAAATATTTTTCAAGTATTAATTACTCAAGCAAAACCGGTATATTTAAAATATACCGGTTTTGCTTATTAAACATAATTTGCTTAACTTTCTGTTAAAGGCTTTATGCGTAAAAGCCGACATCATCAAACGTGTAATAGACATCACAATAACAGCATGCTTCCACTATTGTATTGGCAGAAAACTGATTAAAAGCGAATCAAGCCTATTCTTCATTTGATTTTTATAAATAGTCCAACTGCATTTCTAAACTCCTAATTTATGAAGTCTATAATTTGAAGATTTTTGATTTACCCATACCGGATTTATATGGGATATATAAAAATTTGATATTTTTATTTATTTACAATTTATGTTATAGTCAAAGTGAAATAAGACATTCGATCAAGGAGGTTATTGATATGGAAAATAAATCATTGTCGCAGCGGATTGCTGACTTTGTACTTGGGTTAAAATATGAGGATATTCCCAAAGAAGTCATAGATCACGCAAAAATGCTCATGATTGACACATTTGGCGTCAGCTTTCCATCTATGGATGAAGATCATGCAAAACAGGTAAAAACAGCGGTATTAAAATTAACAAACGTTGATCAAGCAACACTTTGGGGCGAAAATAATAAAACAACACTGGATCACGCGCTAATGTATAACGGCTGCTTGGTGCACGGCCTTGACTATGACGATACGCATGCGGGAGCTATTATTCACCCATCATCTTCCGTTGTAACAACTGCTGTCTCATTAGGCGAATACTTAAAGATAGACGGCAAACAGCTCATTACATCAATGGTAGCTGCTTATGAAGTTTTACTCAGATTGGGCAACGCCTGCCGCGGCCAAATGCATCTTAATAATTTTCATCCGACAGGGGTATTTGCGCCTTTCGCTGCAATATGCATAGCTGCAAGGTTCTACGGTGAAAGCGCAGAAACTATCGTAAACGCCATGGGTATAGCCGGAAGCATGGCGGCGGCTCTCATGCAGTTTTCTGTTGACGGAAGCTGGGCAAAAAAAATGCATCCCGGCTGGGGAGCTCACAGCGGCATGTACGCTTTCAGGCTCGCCCGCGAAGGTTACATAGGCGCCCGTGAAGTTTTCGAAGGAAGCATGGGTTTATACAATGCGCACATTAGAACAACGGAATTTCTTGATGAAACATTCAGTGATTTTTATAACAGATGGTACACAAAAGAAGTTTTGTTCAAATTTTATCCTGTATGCCACATGATGCATTCTCATCTTGACATATTATTTGAGTTTATGGATCAAGAAAAATTCAATTACGATGATATTGAATCCATACACGCTTGTCTTTCGCCAAGAGCTGCAAATATAGTCGCTCTTCCTCCTGAGCTTAAAAAAGCTCCTGAAACGGACTATTTAATGCGTTTCAGCATACAATTTTGTTTGGCCATAGCAAGTATAAACAAAAGACTTTCCATGAAAGAAATATGCTTGGATTGGCTGAAGGACGAACGCGTACAAAAACAAATGGATAAAATTACAGTAGAGTCCGCAAAAGAATACGAAGTAACAGGTTACTTCCCGGGCAAACTGATAATCAAACTCAAGGACGGAAGAGTTTTTGAAAAATTCCAAAAGTACGAAACAGGCACTAAAGAAAATCCCGCGAAAAAATCAAATGTATTGAGAAAATACTATGATAATACACAGGATTATATTTCCAAAAAGCAGGCTGATGATCTCGTGGCGCTCATAGATAATATAGAGAATATTGACAATGCAGCGCAATTGGCCAAACTTTTAGCAAAACAATAATATTCTTGAGAGATTAATTTTGAAGGCGCTTTAAGCGCCTTCAAAAGCATAATGGCTCATAATGCTTAACCGCGCAAGAAATGATTATGGCAGAATAATTTTGTTTGCGTCTTCAAGTTATGCAGTGTGTTTTTTGCGCCCTTTTTTAACTCATAACTATTTAAAATGAAAGGAATAAACATTATTATGGAAAAGAAATCAAACGCCTCTAAATGGATCAAGATATTGGTGCTTGTAGCGATCGTTTGCATCATTTATTTCTTGATTCCATGCCCCGAAGGTTTACAGGCGGTAGATGAAACGACAGGTCT
>CALWKX010000008.1 GCA_944381375.1 uncultured Lachnospiraceae bacterium | reverse complement strand
GCGGTTGATTTTGACAAACCATTGGTTATGACAAAGAAAATAGCTTTTGGTAATATGATTGCGTTACTTTCAGATGATACATTTAAAAGACCAGAAATACTTAGCCCTTATAAAATGCCTTTGCAATACGGAGAAAGTTTTGACAGCGAATTTTTATTAAGATATAGAAAGGATGAAAGCTTTTCTAAAATATCGAAAACAGAAGATTATTATACTGTTGAAATAAATAATAAAGAAGAGAAGATTCCTTATGCGTTAAGAGGATGGATTGGAATTCATGCCAGTATTGATCAAAAAGAAGCTAAGCAAAATGATGAACTGTTTGTAAAAAATAGATTTTATAATCCTAATAAATTAAGACTTTATATAAGGAATAAACTAGCGGTTGAAGATTTTTTGGGTTACATAAAAAATACTCAGCAAGGCGTAAACTATATAGAAGGTGAGATTTCTTTTGATTTATTGGATGATGATCGTTTAGATGATATTACCACATCAAATAGACAAGATGTAGATATTCATGATCCTAGAGTAGGGTTATTAATTGATATCGTAAAAAAGTTGGTGACAAAGCTTATAGGTTATAGGGTACATGTTACCGATGAGGTTTCAGCTGAAAACAAGAGAAGAAAAAATATAATTGAAACTCGTGCAAAAAAATATGCGAGGAAAGCAATACAGAAAGATCTTTCAAGTTTGGGTTTAAAAGAAACTCAAACCATGGATATCTTAAATGCGGTGAGCAATAAATTTAAAGGTAACGAGGAATTGGCTGCAAAAGAGATATTTAAGATTTTTATCTCTCATTCAAAAAAAGATAGAAGGTTTTCAGATTTTATCTATAATTTATTAAAAGTAAAAGGCGCAAAAGAAGAAGATATTTTTTATACAACTTACGAGGTTGGAGGAAACTCAAATCTGGCAGAAAACATAAAGAAAAACATTTCAGAAGTTAATGTAATGGTGTTGTTTCTTGATAGCGTAAATTCTATTAGAAGCCAGTATTGCATGTTTGAAGGAGGTGCATTTTGGGCAACTAGGTCGATAAACGATTGTGTGCATATTCATTTTGACACGAGTTGGATTCCTGATTATATTAACGATACAAAGAAATATCATGTTCCATTTAATGAAGGGCGAAATATTACTGAAAAAGCTTTTCTTTTAACCGAAAAAAAATATAATGAAACTATTGATGTGTTAAACTTGTTGATTGACCATTTGAATAGCAGCGTACTGCATGTTTCAAGTAAAATTACTAAATTTCAACATGTTAACTTCCCTCCTGAAATAGAGCTTCGACGTAGAAATGAGCGTGATGGCACAAATTTATCGATGACTGATTTTATGGATAAAGATTTTGTGGATTGTTGGAAAATGTATGTAGTGGATGGTATTACCGATTTAAGGGATGATGGTTCATCTAGAACAAAACAGGATTTTATTGATGATTATAATAGCTTAGTAACCAAAATGTAGAAAATGACGATGTTGAGCTACAACAAACTTGTAAGGGATAAAATTCCTGAAATAATTGAGGCGAGCGGCAAGGAATGCGAAATTCAAGTGATGAATGACGACGCCTACCTTGAAATGCTCGACAAAAAACTTAGTGAGGAGCTAAAAGAGTATCAAGAAAGCTATGAGGCGGAAGAGCTTGCAGATATTTTAGAGGTTATATACGCTCTTGCTCAAGCGCATGGCGTTTCAAAGGAGCAGCTCGAAGAGATAAGAAAGGGAAAAGCCGAAAAGCGCGGTTCGTTTGAAAAGAAGATACTACTCAAATCGGTTACGGAAGATTAAGTTATGGCAAATTTAAAGTCGGTGTCCGGCAGTGCGGCGGAGGACTTATTTATAGAACTTTTCAGCGAGACCTTCGGCGCGGAGAAAGCGGGGTTACTCTATTCTCAATATCCTTTTTATGATATCTATCAAAATGCGCGCTTTGCGGATTTTTTATGTGAGAGCGGGCACAAAAAGATTGCCATTGAGATAGATGATGAGGCTTCGCATAATCCAAGGCTTGTATCAAAGGATAAGTTTACAGACGATCTCTTAAAGCAGAACAGCATGATATTTAAGGGGTGGGACGTCTACCGTTGGACGGTTCGCCAGATGCAGAGACAGCCCGACACCGTAAAGGACGAGCTTAGATTGTTTCTCGGCGAAAACGCTGCCTTTAAAGAGATTGAAGACTATCTTCCCACTCAGCAGGCAAAGGCGTTAAACGGCGAGAAGTTAGAGCTCAGAGAATATCAGCAAGAGGCGCTTGCAAACCTCAAAGCAATGCGTGAAAGAAAGGAGACAATAGCCCTTTTATATCAGGCAACGGGAACGGGCAAGACGGTAACTGCCGTACTCGATGCCAAGAGTGTCGGCGGCAAGACGATGTTCGTCGCTCACACCATAGAGCTGGTAAATCAGGCATATGATGCGTTCAATTCGCTTTGGGAAGGTACAACGGTTGGTAAATTTGTTGATAATCTCAAACAGGCCGATTGTGATGTCATTTGTGGAAGCGTGCAGAGTGTTGCGCTAAATTTAGATAATTTTGCGGAGGACGAGTTCGACTACATAATCATAGACGAAGCTCACCATGCAAC
>CALWKX010000007.1 GCA_944381375.1 uncultured Lachnospiraceae bacterium | reverse complement strand
GGCTTAATTCGCTTTATTTCTTCTCTCTATTCATTTCTCAATTAGCTCTGACTTCCCACCCCCTGAAAAGTCAGCTTCTATATATTACTACACACCCTATCCCTTGTCAACATCTTTTTTTGTTTTTATATAACAAGTTCTAATAGTATGAAATAATATCTTAGAAGGAATTTTATTTTAACATAAAATTATGAAATTGTACATATTTTTTTAAAAAATTTCTATATTTTTTCTTGTTCAATTAAATCTATTAATGAATCACGACTTATTTGCTTTACGGATTCTTTTAAAATCAAGCTATCTAAAATGGATTTTGCCTTGCCTGCTGTATAATCTCGTTCAAAAAACGTATCTACCAAATAAATCTTTTTGTCATCAAACGATTTGAGTATTTCTACATTTTTAAGGTTGCCGTTTCCAATAGGAGTATCGGTAAGAATAACGGCATCGGCCTCATTTATAAGATCTTTGTTGCGAGAAACTGATTCATCTGATATATAAGAATAAGGAGCCTCACGAGCAATTTCTAATCCCAGACTTATACATATCTGATAGTCAGAATCACCCTCATTAACAACCCCGCAGCTAACAGTATATCCATGGCTGTGCAATGCCTCTATCAAAAGAGCCGCAGAACCTCCTCCAGGAATTACATGAATACGTTTATTTTTATTAACAACAGATCCCTTTGAGTTCCTGATTGGTATTATTTCTCTAGCGCCCAAAATATCGTTTTCTCTTACGACTAATTCTATATTATAAACTTCTCTCAAAGTTTTTTCTTCAAGCACAGCATTAACTGGTCCACTGTTGATTTTCAGTCCGTTTTTGATTATGGCAATTCTGTCAGAAAAACGCGCTGCTGAATTGATATCATGCAAAACCGCAAATACCGTTAAACCATTTTCCTTATTAAGCATTTTTATAATTCTCATAATATCAAGGCTATGATAAAGATCCAGATGGTTTGTGGGCTCGTCTAAAATCAAAAGCTTTGGGGTTTGAGCCAAAGCGGCCGCTATAACAACTCGTTGGCACTCGCCGCCCGATAAAGAAGTAATTTTCCTCTCTTTATATTTATACACATCAGTTATGCGCATTGCTTTTTCCACTTGGTCGACATCTTCCTGAGTCACAGAAGCAAATCTGTCACGGTATGGATTACGCCCCATCATAACTATATCATAAACCTTAAAATCGAAACTCGTATAAAATTTCTGCGGTACTACAGCAGCAATTCGCGCCCTGTTTTTTGCTTTGTATTCGTAGATATTTTTACCATCTAAATAAATATTTCCGGATGCAAGCTTGACTGTGCCCATGAGGGTATTAATAAGCGTTGACTTCCCTGAACCATTGGGTCCTATAAGAGAAAAAAATTCACCCTGATTAACGGTCTCGGAAAAATTCTTCAAAACAGGCACTTCGTTGAAATTTACATTTACATCCTCAAAACTCAGTATTGGACTGCTCATTACATAACCTCATTTCGCTTGCTGCGCAACAAATAAACGAAGAAAGGCGCTCCAATTATCGCTGTTACGATACCAACAGGTATCTCCGAATCCATAACAGTTCGAGCTATACTGTCACACACAGTGAGAAGGACACCCCCTGTTAAAAAAGAAAGCGGCAACAGCCGTTTATGCATGGGACCGGAGAAAAGTCTCACAACATGCGGCGCTATCAAACCCACAAATCCTATTATACCGCTGACTGATACGCAAGCGGCCATCACCAGCGCTGTTATAAAAAATAAGTTCCTTTTAACTTTTTCCGTTTCAACGCCGAACCGTATTGCTGAATCATCGCCAAGCATTATAATATCAAGATCTCTGCAATACATAATAATTAATGCCGATCCAATAACGGCATAAGGAAGAACAGTTATTACATGTTCCCACCCTTTGGAGCTGAAACTACCAAGCGTCCAAAAATAGATCTTGCGCATTTCATTTGCAGATAGCATCATAATTAGAGATATAATAGCAGTCAAAAATTGACTGAAGGCAGTTCCTGTAAGAAGCAACGAGGTTAGATGGGCGCTTTTACCTACTCTTGCAATATTATAAACAAGAAAAATAGTGCCTACTCCGCACACAAAAGCCATGATAGAAACTGCATTCGTCCCCAACAATGTATTAGAAAATTTAAAGAACATTGCAATAGTGGCTCCGAAGGCGGCTCCTGAAGATATGCCCAATATATACGGGTCAGCCATCGGATTTTTGAATATTGCTTGATAAACTCCGCCGCACATCGCCAGGGAGCCACCAACTATAAAAGCAAGCAAAGTTCTGGGGAAACGAAGCTGCCATATAATAGAAGCTTTGGTCCCTAAATTCTGAACTTGAGAGTCAAACAATCCAAATATTTTATTCAAAAGTATAATAATGACGTCTTTAGCTGAAATATCAGCAGCGCCTAGAAACGTGCATAATATTATTACGCTCACGCTAATAAAGCACAATATAACAACAGTAAAAACTTTTCTATTCATCTTTATATTAAAAGCACAAGCAACAAGAAAGAGGGGTGCATTCCTGTTGCTTGAATTTGGAACTTATTAAAATGCTTCGGGATATATCATTTCAGCGATCGCTTCAAGACCTTCTACAAACCTCGGGCCCTGCCGGCTGATTTTATCGCACAGCTCCGAATCCCATGATACATAATATACTTGATCATTTACGAATGCATTTATATTTTCGAATCCTGACGGCAGCGTTACTTCTTCAGGACCTGACGCACCTACATATATATACACATCCGGATTTTTTTCTATAACAACTTCTGCGGACAACTGAGGCGAAGAATAATCAAAATCGTTAGCTATATTTTCAGCGCCTATCATAGTCAGCAGATTGCCTATAAAATCAACCTTACTGGATGAATAAAGATCGCCGTAATCCAAAAATACCTTGCGGCTCTCAACTCCATCCAGCTTTGACAACAAAGCATCCAAATCCGATTTCAGACTATTAACTAATTCTTCAGCTCCGTCCTGACATCCTGTAATATTTCCAATAGCTGTTATCTGCTCATAAAGGTCATCGGGAGTAGTCATTTCCATTGAATAAACTGCAATATCAAAATTTGCGAGCGAGCTTACATTATCCGCTGAAAAAATTCCGGAAACTAAAACAAGATCAGCTTCCAATTCAATGATTCTTTCAATATTGGCGCTCCACGCATCTCCCAACTGTTCTTTTTCCAAAGCCTCTTCAGGATAATTGCACCATGAAGATACACCAATAACTTTATCTCCCGCACCAATTGCGTATAAGATTTCCGTTGTATTCGGCGACAAAGATACTATTTTTTGCGGTTCTTCATTTATTGTAACAGAATTCCCCAACCCGTCAGTAACAGTCATGGGATAAGTTGCTGAACCGGAACCCGTATTTTGTGTATTTGAACAACCAATCAAGCAAAAAACCAGAGCAACAGCCAACAAAATACTTAAAGCCTTTTTCATAAAACCTCCTGTTTGCTTCACGCGAGAAAAGAGTCTGCGGAGCAGACTCTTAAATACTAAATATCGCTACCCCTGAAGCATCTTTTATAGCATGACGTATCCTGACTTATCGGCGCATATGCTTAAGCCTTCCCGAAGCTTCAGTGACTCAAGCGCGTAAATCCGCATACAGTAGCAAGGGTGCTGTTATGGTATTTCACCATATTCCGTCATTACTTAATGCTATTTTAACACAATAAACATAATGACGCAATGATTTTGATTTATTAAAAACGCCGTCAATGAGCATTTTTTTTATCAAAAGAAAACTCGAATAAACATCTGCCAATAATCCTTAATTTAAATTAATTAAATCAAAATCTCATCGCTCAAATATATTTTTCCGCAATAAATGTGAGTTTCTATTTGTCTATCTTTATAGTTCTATTTTATGCATAGTTTAGTTTGTGTAAATAGACTACTGCTATAGATGCTTCGAATTAATTCAACTCTGTAAGCATATATGCCATTATGCTTGCAATTATTCCAAAGTCTGTTTCCTTTTGATACGGTATCAGCACAATATCAATAAAAAGCGGAAAACAGACCCGTATCCCAATATTCACAAGCTTTCGGAAGTGTGTTAAAATAAAAAAAATCAAATGACAAATTCAGATTATACAGGGGTGACAGTATGCTTGATACGATACCTGGCGAAGATGAAATGACTGCTTTGGTTGGAAAATCTCTATATAATGTATGGAAAAAGTTATGCGCTTTAATTGAGGAAAAATATGATATGGATCGCTCGTGGAATCAGGGCGGCAAAGCATGGAAATATGAATATAAATACCGCAGGGGCGGCAAAACGCTGTGCGCATTGTATGCAAGAGAAAACTGTATTGGGTTCCTGATTATCTTAGGAAAAAACGAACGGATGAAATTTGAAACAGACAGAGTAAATTACTCAAAAGAAGTTCAGGAAATATATGACGAAGCTAAAACTTTCCATGACGGCAAATGGATAATGTTTGAACCTGTGAATACTTCATTGTTTAATGATTTCATTAAGCTGCTGAGAATCAAAAGAAAACCGAACAAAAAATAAAATCAATATCGTATCTTACAATCAACATTTTGAGCGCCGGCGGTTTTTCTAGTTCAATGAAAATTTATAAAAATTTAGAAGGTAAATAATATGAAAGACATGATTGCATATTGTGGACTGAACTGCGAAAAATGCGACGCATACCTTGCAACAATCAACAATGATCAAGCGCTGCGTGAAAAAACTGCAAAACTATGGGCCAAATTAAATAATGCGCCTATCCTGCCTGAACATATCAACTGTCAAGGTTGTCGCGTTGCGGGTATTAAGACTGTATTTTGTGAAAGCATTTGTGATATTCGACAGTGCGCGTTAAATAAAGGAGTAGAAACATGCGGTAAATGCTCTGATATGGACGAATGTCAGACTGTTGGGATAATTATCTCAAATAATCCTGAAGCTTTGAAAAATCTGAAAGAATATAATATTTAATACATAACTCATATGTGAACCGGAATAACATGGTGATTTATCATACCTATTGTGCAATATTTCAAATCCGCATGGTTTATTGTAATTATCTATTTTCTCACAGTCTGCGAACCTGCCGAACGCATAAAAATGACCTTGAGAGTTTGTATCCTCTCAAGGTTTGTATTTTTGAAATCATGCGATTTTTATGCCTCTGCACACTTTTCTGCACCAAATTACTGTCATAGCTTTTCCGACTATGAAGTACATCCCGTTTTACCACCCAAAACGGTACGTCTTAATAGAGTTTTGCGCCTGCCGGAATGTGATTGTCCACCATCAGAAGATGAAGCTTTTCTTTGTCTTCCTCACTGTATACTGCTGAAATCATCATACCGCAGGAGTCGATACCCATCATCGCTCTCGGCGGCAGATTTGTTATAGCGATACAGGTCTTACCCACCAGTTCTTCCGGCTCGTAATACTCGTGAATACCGCTTAAAATCGTCCTGGGCTCGCTGCTGCCATCGTCCAGCGTGAATTTGAGAAGCTTCTTGGACTTGGGTACTGCTTCGCAGGCAAGCACCTTGACTGCTCGGAAATCGGACTTGCTGAAGGTCTCAAAATCCACGAAATCCTTGAACAAAGGCTCGATTTCCACTTTGGAAAAGTCGATCTTTTCAGGCTCTGCCTTACCATCATTTGAGACGGTTTCAGGAGTATTATTTACTACATCATTTCCCGCATTTACATCTTTCAACGGTTTCATTGTCGGGAAAAGAATAACGTCGCGTATCGATGTTTGTCCTGTCATAAGCATTACCAAACGGTCTATTCCTAAACCCAAACCTCCCGTAGGAGGAAGACCAACTTCTAGCGCATTGATGAAATCTTTATCATACGGATGAGCTTCTTCATCACCGCCTGCTTTTTTTAACATTTGAGCCTCAAACCGCTCTTTTTGATCAAAAGGATCATTGAGCTCACTAAAAGCATTCGCATATTCATGGCCAGCTATAAACAGCTCAAATCTTTCGGTATATCTTTCATCCTGAAAACATTTTTTCGCCAACGGTGAAATTTCTGTCGGATGATGAGTCACATAAGTAGGCTGTATAAGCTTGTCCTCAACATATTTATCAAAAGCTTCTTCGATAATTTTTCCTATACCCCAACCGCTTTCAGGTTCTATCCCTATTTTGGCAGCCTCGGATTTTGCTTTATCTAAATCAGTAATAGCGTCAAAATCAACGCCTGTATATTCCTTAACCAACTGAGTCATTTTTACTCTTCTGAACGGAGGCGCCAAATTGATATCATGACCGTCATAAGTTATGTTAGTAGTACCTAAAACTTTAACAGATACAAAAGACAATAATTCTTCAACCATATCCATTACATCATTGAAGTCAGCATATGCTTCATAGCTCTCCATGGTTGTGAATTCGGGATTATGCGTCGCGTCCATGCCTTCGTTTCTGAACAAACGTCCTATCTCGTATACCTTATCAAATCCACCAACAATAAGACGTTTTAAAGAAAGTTCCGTAGCTATACGCATATACATTGGAATATTTAAAGTGTTATGATGAGTAACAAAAGGCCGTGCGTTAGCCCCTCCGGCAAGCGTAGCTAAAACAGGAGTTTCTACTTCAAGGAATCCTTTTGAATCCATAAATTCTTTAATTGCCTTTATTATATTTGTGCGCAGCACAAAAACGTCTTTTACTTCAGGGTTCACTATCAAATCCACATAGCGCTGCCTGTATCTTAAATCCATATCCTTTAAACCGTGAAATTTTTCAGGGAGTACTTGTATGGATTTCGAAAGCAAAGTAATGCTTAAGCTTCTTAGTGAAATTTCTCCGCGCTGCGTTTTAAACACTGTTCCTTCAATACCTATAATATCGCCAATATCATATGATAATACATAAGGATATTCTTCGCCCAAGATATCTTTCTTGTTAAAAAGCTGTATTTTGCCGCTGCTGTCCTGAACATCAAAAAAAGCTACTTTTCCCTGACCGCGTTTGGCCATAATGCGTCCAGCAATACGAACGGTTTTGCCGTCGTAGTTTTCAAAATTATCAATTATTTCTTTTGCATGCGCTGTAACATCATATTTCGTTTCCTTATAAGGATAACGGCCATCATCACATAATTTATTGTATTTTTCTACTTTAACTTTTACCACTTCAGGCAAAGAATCATAATTATCAACCATCGCACACTCGCACATTATTTGACTTGTAAAAGTTTTACTTGATAATCACCGGCCGGAGCATGTACGGCAAAAGTTTCGCCTACCTTATGCCCCAAGATTGCATCTCCTAGCGGAGACTCATTTGAAATACGCTTAAGATCCAAATCAGCCTCATCGCTTCCAACAATCGTAAACTCCATCTCTTCGCCAAGATCTATATCAAGGATTCTTACAAAGCTTCCGACATTGGCAACACCCTTAGGACCTTTTTGCTCTCCGATGATAGAAGCATTCTTGATTTTATATTCAAGCTCCATGATCTCGCCTTCGATAAAAGCCTGCTCATTTTTGGCTTCCTCATATTCGGCATTTTCGCTCAAATCGCCAAATTCTCTGGCAACCTTGATTTTTTCTGCAATCTCTCTGCGTTTTTGAGTTTTAAGATATTCTAAACGTTCCTGTATTTCGTAATATCCGTCCTTTGTTAAAAAGACCTCTTTATTTGACATTAAAGACCTCCGTTTATACGCCTTCTACGCAATTGAATACATTATAATTAGCTGTTTAATTTAAGTCAATAATTATGTTATAGATTTAAAAAGCAAATATTCTTCTGCCGCCGTCAGCAATTCGTCTTTTTTTTTATTGGCGCCTTGCATAAACGAATATTCCAGATAGGATGAATTCAGAATAAGTTTTCCTAATTTATTAGTGTAAACGCTAGTATGAAGAGATTCTGATTCTCTGAACACATCAACGATAATAATTTTATCAGAAAAATATTTCATTTTGTCCGAATATAAATCGTTAAGAACGAAAATGACTTCACAGCTTATCATTTCACCCAAAGAGCCTGTGATCTGAATTGCGGTACCGTTATACTTCATCAGATCTTCAGCTAATTTCAGTGCATACATTCTATTCGAACTGTAAATTTTTATATAATTAAATTTATCAGATAAATATTTCAAATATATTTCATCATTTCGTCCGCTGATTACCACGCCTATTTCGGAATTAATATTTTTATCGCTTTGTTTCAAATAGTTGCAAACGTTATATACAAATCGTATCACATCTGCAGTATATATATTAAACCCGTTTGGTTTTGAAGGCATGACATCAATCTCGCCCATGCAAATATTTTCGATTCTATTTTTTTTACATATTTCAAAAACTTGCTGCCAAAACTTTTCTGCAAATTTATCTTCATGAATTTTTTTTGCGTTTACTGCAAGCAATATGCCTTTAGGGTTAAGCATATCATCATAAAACTCCGAAGCTTTCCATACAATGAAAATATTTGGCATGTTTTTCGACATAAACATATAGCTCGTTTGTAAAAAGCCTTTTTTGAAATCAGATTTATGTTTTTCACTATCAATAAAATAAGCGCATTTCATCTTGTCCCACCCATTATGTAAATATATTATAAGCGGACCATAAAAATAACTTGCATCGAATAAAAAAATATTAGATCAAATAAACGCTTGTAAATATTCGTAATTATTCCTCATAACGGTAAAACAAAAAAACCGTGTATATAATATACTCGGCTTCTTTGTTTTTAATGTGTTAAAAAATTTTTTATTTACCGCTCGCTTCTTTACGGGCCTTTGCATCCTCAATGATTTTCGTTGCATTTTCAGAAGGAACTTCTTCATATCTTTCAAATTCCATCGTGAAGGATCCTCTGGCTTGAGTCATGCTTCTGAGTTCTGTTGCATATTTAAACATCTCGGCCAAGGGCGCCTCAGCGTTAATTACCTGATAACCGCCTTTAATCGGCTCCATGCCCATTATACGGCCACGTTTTTTGCTCAAATCGCCCATTATATCGCCCATATATTTATCAGGCACAGTTATAGAAACTTTATAGATAGGCTCGAGCAATACAGGCGACGCCTTCGGGATACCTTCTTTATAAGCTAAAGAAGCCGCTGTCATAAATGACATTTCGTCAGAATCAACAGGGTGATATTTGCCATCAAACAATGTTGCTCTTAATCCAACCATCGGATATTCCGCAAGCACGCCTTTCTCAATAGCTTTGCGCAGACCTTTTTCCACTGCAGGTATATACTGCCTCGGCACATTGCCGCCTACCACTTTGTCTACAAATTCAAGCGGCACATTCAAATCGAATGTAGGCTCAAACTCAATATTAACAACTCCGAACTGTCCGCTTCCGCCGGATTGTTTTTTATGTTTTCCTTCTGCGACAGATTTTTTCTTAATAGTTTCTCTGTATGGAATTATTGGCGTATCGAGCTCTACATCTACGCCATATCTCGTTTTAAGCTTGCTTGCGATTATTTCTATATGCATCTCGCCTATGCCGTAAATAAGATTTTGACTGGTCTCCGCATTTCTTTCAAAATGAACAGTCATATCTTCTTCGCGGATTCTTGCAATACCATTGCCTAATTTGTCTTCATCGCCCTTTGATTTTGGTGATATACCCATAAATATATTCGGATTGGCAAAAACGATTTTATCGTATGCAACCGGATCTTTAGCCGCGGAGAGAATATTATTTGTAAGAGTATCAGAAAGCTTTGAAAAAGCTCCTATATCGCCGGCTTCAAGAGCAGGCACTTCAACTTGTTTTTTACCTATAAGAGTATACACATGATTGATTTTTTCTTTCTTATCATTATCAAGGTTATACATCTCAATGCCGGCAGTAATTTTACCGGATATAACTTTAAATAATGAAAGTCTGCCTACGTATGGATCAACGATTGTTTTAAAAATAAATGCTCCGGCTGTATTATTATTAATAGTTTCATTTCTGCCGGATTCAAGCGGAGACGGTAAATTATGTACAATTACATCAAGAACGCTGTCTATTCCGATCGCATTCAATGCAGAAATACTTATTACAGGAGCCATTTCTCCCGAAAGCACAGCTTCTTTGATCGCTGAATTGATTTCTTTTGCGGTAAGCTGTTCACCTTCGAGATATTTTTCCATAAGTTCTTCGCTTGCGGAGGCGGCGGTTTCCATTAAATTTTCCTTATATTCTTCCGCTTTAGCTTTAATATCATCAGGCGTTTCAATTTCTTTTGCATTGCCTTTGTCATATTCATATGTTTTATCGCCTACTATATCGTATAATTTATTAAATCCTACGCCCTCGTTGACCGGCATATTGAAAAATGCAGCTTTTGTTCCAATCAACTCTTTTATAGATTCAGCCGCTTTCCCGAACTCTACATTTTCTCTGTCCAGTTTGTTAATAACAAACATAGCCGGTATCTTAGCTTCACTTATGGCTTCCCATGCTTTTTCTACTCCGACTTCAACTCCACTGGTTGCATCTACCAATATAATGGCTGCATCAGCGACCCTTAATGCACATTGCTGTTCGCCTATGAAATCAAAATAACCAGGTGTATCCAATAAATTAATCTTAACGCCTGCATATTCTAAAGGGATCAGCGAAGTATTTATAGAAATACTTCTCGCTTGTTCTTCAGCGTCATAATCTGAGATCGTTGAACGGTCTTCTACTTTTCCCATTCGGTCGATAAGCTTTGTTCTATACGCCATGGCTTCCGTAAATATTGTTTTTCCGCTTCCGCCATGGCCCAGCACAGCTACATTTCTTAAGTTCTTAGATTCGTAATTTTTCATATACCCTCCGTTGCGATAATAAACGCCGTTTTTATATTGACGCGGACTATCAAAAAATACAAATTAAAAACAATATGATATTGTTTTTAATTTGTATAAGATTCATACTGAATTGCCATTTTTCGCTTTTTTAGCGGCGGAACGATTTTTTGCAATCGAAATTAAACCTACAGCAAGGCCGATTATCTGAGTTGCCCATTTTATTGTTGAGTAATGTGTAGTAAACAAATTACTGGCCCCGGCAGCTAAATTCCCCACATTTGAGGCTATACCATCAACCTTGCTTACTGCGTTTTTTGCGTTATCAGTCAGTTCGTCCACGTTTGTAACTATTGATGTGACAGAAGATGAATTATCAGAAAGCAATCTGTCGACATTTGCAATGGTTTTTGTCAATTGTTTAATAGCTACTATAAGATAAACCGATAAAGCCACAAAAGCAAAACCGGCTATTATAACTACAATCTCCCATGCTTGCATAAAACCACTCTTTTCCGTTATACCTGCTTTTTATCCTCATCGGTATAATTGGCCTCTTTAAAAGCATCCTTGAATTCCTGAAGCTGCTCGTCTGCCATATCGGCATATTCTGAAGCCTTTTTAGATACTTTACGGCCTGCCGTCGCCACCTTATCTGAAGCAAAATCAACGAAATCGTGCAATTCTTCTTTTGCAATTTTTACTTTTTCATTAACAACCGTGCATACAGTTTCCTGATTGTCATAAAGATATTTAGCAGCAATGCCTGCCGCTACACCTAAAGCAAAACCGAAAATGAATTTTCCTTTTGACATAATATACCTCCGTATTTTATAAATGTCATATCTATATTGTATCACATGAGTTATTTCATGTAAATTATTTATAATTAATTATCATTTTGCGGATTTTGACCGGATGTATTTTTCTCATCTGCGTCATCGCTGTCGTTTTTTATAGCTTTGTTCCCCTCTAAAGGCTCCAATCCGATAAGAGCTCGGAATTCATCTCCTGTCAAAGATTCCTTTTCCAGCAAAGCGGCAACAACAAGCTGCACATTATCCTGATTATTGCTAATTATACTTTTTGCTTTATCATAGCAGCTATCTATAATATTCTTTATCTCTTTGTCAATCTGCGCGGAAACGTCTTCACTGACGTTTTTGCTACGCATAAGACTTTTACCGATAAACACATCGTTGTCACCATCGCCGTAACAAACAGGCCCAAGCGTTTCACTCATACCAAAATCCGTTATCATTTGCCGCGCTATTTTAGTGGCGCGTTCTATATCATTAACTGCGCCTGTACAAATATCGTCAAGCATAATATCTTCAGCAGCTCGTCCCCCCAGCAAAACAGTTATTGTGTCAATGAGTTTATTTTTACTCATATGGCTGTTGTCATTATCAGGGAGTTGTATGGTATATCCCGCAGCCATTCCCCTAGGCACTATAGATATTTCATGCACAGGATCGCTGTTTTTTAACTGACTGGCAACAATAGCATGACCTGTTTCATGAAAGGCAGTAATTTTCTTATCGTATTCCGTTATTACTTTGCTTTTCTTCTCAGGGCCAGCAATAACTCGCTTGATAGCTTCCTCCAAATCATGCATGTATATTTCCTTCTGCTTTGCTCTTGCAGCCAATAATGACGCCTCATTCATTACATTTTCAAGATCAGCCCCGGTAAACCCTGATGTTGATTTCGCTATAACTGACAAATCGACATCTTGCGCTAAAGGCTTATTTTTGGAATGAACTTTCAATATATCTTCGCGTCCTTTAACATCAGGCGCATTCACAGTAATTTGTCTGTCAAAACGTCCGGGTCTTAATAATGCAGGATCAAGAATATCCGGTCTGTTTGTTGCGGCAATTATTATTATGCCCTGATGATTTGAAAAACCATCCATTTCAACTAAAAGCTGATTAAGCGTTTGTTCGCGCTCATCATTGCCGCCCCCAAGGCCGGCTCCTCTGTGACGGCCGACAGCGTCAATCTCATCTATAAATACTATACAGGGAGCGTTCTTCTTTGCGCTTTCGAAAAGATCTCTAACCCTTGAAGCACCAACGCCTACAAACATTTCCACGAAATCAGAGCCGCTGATAGTGAAAAACGGTACGTTTGCTTCACCAGCGGTTGCTTTAGCCAAAAGAGTTTTACCTGTACCTGGAGGTCCTACGAGCAACACGCCTTTAGGGATTCTTGCACCTAACTTCATATATCTATCAGGATATTTGAGAAAATCCACAATTTCGGCAAGCTCTTCTTTCTCTTCCTCAGCTCCTGCAACATTTTTGAACGTTACTTGCCTATCGCCTTTAGTATACATTTTAGCCTTGCTTTTGCCAAAGCTCATAACTTTTCCGCCGCCGCTTCCCTGCTGGCTTAAAAAGAAAAACAATATAAAACCCACTACAGCAAACGACATAACGGTCATTATAATGCTAGACCAGCTTTCTTCGGATAACATTCCGTACTCTATCTGCATCAAACCTGGATTAGCCGTTTGATAATCATTGATTATCTGAGCTATCTCTTCGGAAGGGGCATATGCAGTCACTATACTCTGCGTTGAATTAAGCCTGGCCTCTACATAAGCCATCGAATTTTTTCCGTATGAAATCGTAATTTCACTAACCTGCGATTGATTGATATATTCCACAAGCTGCGAATAATTAACCCGCTCAACAGCCCGGTTGCCAAATCCGCCGCCTAAGACTCCATTCATAATAAAATATAATCCCACAGCGATAAGAAGATAAAAAATTATTGTTGAAAATCCCTTTTTTCTCACAAAATACTCCTATATATAATGTAAACAATATATAAATTTTAATTTATCACCAATGCATTGTACATACATAGTGTCTTATAAAAATCTAATCAAAAATTAATTGCTGTAAACTGACTCCTTTAAAATCCCGACATACGGCAAATTACGGTATTTTTCATTATAATCCAATCCGTATCCTACAACGAACTCATCCTTGATTCTGAATCCCACGTAATCTACATTCAGTCTTGTTTGCTTGCGCGGGTCATTTTTTTCTTTAATAAGCAAAGAACATATTTTAATGCTTTTTGGCATTCGTTCTTCGAATGTACGAATCAAATAGTCAAGCGTAAGCCCTGTATCAAGGATATCTTCGACTATGAGCATATCACGATCTTTTATTGTTGTATCCAGATCTTTTATGATCCGCACAATACCGCTTGATTCCGTACCGGCGCCATAGCTGCTTACTGACATGAAATCTATCTCAAGAGGAAACTCCAGCATACGTATCAAATCAGTCATGAACACTACTGCGCCCTTTAAAATACAAATTATGAGAGGATTTTTGTTTTTGTAGTCTGTTGTGATTTGATGCGCAAGTTCCTTTATACGCATATGAAGCTGATCTTTTGTAATCAAAATTTCTTTAATATCTTCGTTCATAATCAACCGTATCTTTCCATTTCAACAGCCAATATGGCTTGAGTTTTTTCAGTTATTTTATATCTGTCATCTATTTCAAATCCGCAAACACAGACGATGTTTCCGTTCTCGGTTAGAATCGGAATTCGCGAGCGCAAATCCCTGTCGATTTTATTGTTTATGAAATATTTTTTCAACGAAACATGATGTTTTGCATTGCATCTTATAAATGTATCGTTTTCTCTTCTGTTCCTTAATACCAAACTGTTTTTTATTGTATCATAATCAACATATTTAATAAACTTATTCGAAAGATTTTTCACATTTTTTGTCTTATATATTTTGACGCAAAAACCGCTTTCGGCAAATATATGCACTGACGGCACTTTTACTTCATAGCTAAAGTCCGGATAATGTTTTATTTTGCTTGTCACTAGTTTGAATTCATCATACCTTCTTAATACACAGCAATTTTTAATGTCATAAGACCAAGATGTCGAATTGGAATCTATAAGCCTGTTTACATCATTGATCATTGCATACGTCAAATCGTCTACTACACCTACAGACGCAGCCATTTTTTTTATTATTGCATGTCTCACAGCAAGATGGCTGTTTTTTATATCGGAAAAACGTGCTGTTGAACAATCATACCCTACGACGATATCAATCCTTTCCGCAAAATGCTCTATAAAATCATTTTGATGCTGCATAATTTCGCACATTCGGCTGATATTTGATGAAAATTTGGGATTTTCTTCATATATAAGCGGCATTATTTTATTTCTTACTCTGTTTCTGAAATATTCGTTATTTTTATTAGTTTTATCTATAACAAACGGAATATTATTATTTTGCAAATAATCGATGATCTCTTTTTTTGTAAAGCATAATAACGGACGAATAATACTGCCGTTGCAGGGCATTATTCCGTTAAGGCCCAGCGAACCGCAGCCGCGTATCAATCGCATAAGAATTGTTTCGGCATTATCATCCATATGATGACCTGTCGCCGCTTTATTATATCCGTATTTATTCATCAATTCATTTATGATCTCATACCGGACAATTCTTCCCGCCTCTTCAGTTGAGATTTTTCTCTTTGCAGCTTCATTAATAATATTGCCGGAAAAAAAATGAAATTCAATATTTGATTCATTGCACATATTACGCGAAAATTCGGCATCACAAGCTGACTCTTCTCTGATATTATGATCAAGGTGAAAAGCTCCCAAATGCAGATTGTATTTATCTTTTACAGACAAAAGCATATTAAGCAAGAAAACAGAATCCGGTCCGCCTGAAAAAGCAATGAGTATTTTATCATTGCGTTTAATTAAATTATGCTTTGAAATAAATTCATCAAATTTTTTCATCGCTGTTTTCATAATTAGAATTGTAGCACATAAAACGCTTAAACAAGAACAACATAACTTTATTTTATTTAAAATATAACTAATATTTGCCAAACGTTCATAAATTTTATGCGTTTATGCTATAATAAATTTTAATTTAAGCAAAGAAAATATGAAAGGCTGCTTAAGATGGGTTTATTATCAAAAATTTCATCAATGATGGATGAAAGAGAATTAAGAAAATTTCAAAAGAAAGCCGATGAGGTTTTATCTTATGAAGAGGAATATAAGAATTTAAGCGACGAACAATTAAAACAAAAAACCAATGAATTCAGAACAAGATTAAAAAACGGAGAAACTCTTGACGATATACTGCCGGAAGCCTTTGCAACTGTAAGAGAAGCATCATCAAGAGTTCTTAACATGAGACATTTTCCTGTGCAGATATTGGGAGGAATCGCACTGCATGAAGGCGGCATAGCGGAGATGAAAACAGGTGAAGGGAAAACACTTGTTGCAACACTGCCGGCTTATTTGAATGCATTGGAAGGAAAAGGCGTGCATGTTGTAACGGTAAACGATTATCTTGCCACACGAGATGCTGACTGGATGGGAAAAGTATATAATTTTCTCGGCATGGATGTAGGGCTGATCGTACACGACATGAGTGCGGAAGATAAGAAAAAGGCTTATTTGTGCGATATCACATACGGAACAAACAATGAATTCGGTTTTGACTATCTGCGCGATAATATGATTTTAAACAAAAATGATCTGGTTCAGCGCGAACTTAATTACGCAATAGTCGATGAAGTCGACTCTATTCTTATTGACGAAGCAAGAACTCCTTTGATCATTTCCGGAAGCGGACAAGAAAGTACAAGAATGTATATGCTTGCTGATAATTTTGCCAAAAGGCTTAAAGATGAAACTGATTATACTATTGACGAAAAAGCAAGAACAGTCACTCTCACGGAAGAAGGAATTACAAAGGCGGAAAATAATTTTGGCGTAAGCAATTTAAGCGATTTGACAAATGTAGAACTAATGCATCATATCAACCAAGCGCTGAAAGCCAGATATCTGATGAAAGCGGATGTAGACTATGTTGTAAAAGACGGTGAAATAATCATTGTTGATGAATTTACGGGCAGATTGATGCCGGGCAGACGCTACAATGAAGGACTTCATCAGGCCATAGAAGCAAAAGAGCGCGTGCGCGTTGCTCGCGAATCCGTAACCATGGCAACTATAACGTTCCAAAATTATTTCAGAATGTTTAAAAAGCTTTCTGGAATGACAGGTACTGCCAAAACCGAAGAGCAGGAATTCAAAAGCATTTACAATATGGATGTATTTTCCATACCGACAAATAAACCGATGATCCGAAAAGATTTGAACGATGTGGTTTATAAAACGGAAAAAGGCAAATTCAAAGCTGTAATAGAAGAAATAAAAATCCGTCATCAAAAAGGACAGCCAGTCCTTGTAGGGACAATTTCTATCGAAAAATCAGAGCTTTTAAGTTCAATGCTCAGGCGTCAAGGTATAAAACATAATGTACTTAACGCAAAACACCACCAAAAGGAAGCCGAAATTATCAGTCATGCCGGAGAAATGGGAGCCGTTACAATATCAACAAACATGGCAGGACGTGGAACCGACATCGTTTTGGGCGATGGCGTTGTAGAATTGGGCGGACTGCATATAATAGGAACCGAACGACATGAAAGCAGGCGAATAGATAACCAGCTCCGCGGGCGTGCAGGGCGGCAGGGAGATCCTGGTTCTTCACAGTTTTACTTATCTTTAGAAGATGACTTGATGCGCATGTTCGGCTCAGAGCGCATGATGGGAATCGTTGAAAAAATAAACCTTGACGAAGATCAGCCAATAGAAGCCGGACTGCTGACAAAAGGAATAGAAAATGCTCAAAAAACTGTTGAAGGGCGTAACTTTGGCATAAGAAAATACGTTTTGCAATACGATGATGTAATGAACAAACAGCGCGAAGTTATTTATGCTCAGAGGAAAAAAGTTCTTGAGGGCGAAGACCTGAGCGAAATTATACATGATATGATCATTGACACTATAGGCAAAATAGTAGCCACATATACGCAAAGCGCTGAAGATGAAGGATATGATCTCATAAATCTAAAAAATAAGATCAAAACAGAATTCGGACTGAATATGTCGTTTGAACAAAATGAAGATTCGCAAGAAATCGAGCAACGTATATTGCAAAGCGTTGAAAAACGGCGAAATGAAATACAGGAAGAAGTCGGAAGCAGCAGGCTGCGTGAAATAGAAAGAATTGTTCTTTTAAGAATAGTCGACAGTAAATGGATGGAACATATTGACAACATGGATCAGTTAAGACAGGGCATCAACTTAAGAGCATACGGCCAAACAGATCCGATACAAGCCTATACGAGCGAGGGCGCCGATATGTTTGATGCAATGAACGAAGCCATTGTTGAAGATACCGTAAAATATTTGTTCAATTTTAAAATAAAACAATCTGAAGATTTGACTTTAAGAAAGCCTGCTGTAACTATGCAAACGAACAAGGGCGGTTCTGCGCCGGTTAAAAGAAGCGGGCAAATTAGCAGAAACGCGCCGTGCCCATGTGGAAGCGGGAAAAAATACAAGCGCTGCTGCGGCAAGGATAAATAATTTATTATAAAGGCGGTGACACAATGATATTTATTGATGAATTAAAAGCTGAGATATCTTCAATAAACAAACAAATCATTGAAATGGGGGATTCACTTTGACATTTCTGATTTAGAAATGAAAATCAAGCAGCTTGAAAAAAATCAGCTTGAACCTGATTTCTGGTCGGATACGGAGGCTGCTCAAAATAACCAAAAGCAGTTAAAAGAACTCAAATATAAACAGGAACAATATTTGGGTATAAAAACATTTGGAGAAGATCTGGCAGTTTTAGTTGAAATTTACGAAGCCGAACCGAATGAAGAAAACGAGGCGGAGCTTGTAAATGATTACGAAAAATTCAAATCATCTTTTGACAATTTTATGCTTGCTACCCTGCTTAAAGGACAATACGATGCAAACAACGCCATTCTTTCAATACATCCGGGAGCAGGAGGAACTGAATCGCAGGATTGGGCTGAAATGCTTCTGAGAATGTATTCCCGTTATGCAGAAAAAGCAGGTTATAAAACTACGACTCTTGATTATCTTGACGGGGATGTAGCCGGTATAAAAAGCGTGACACTGCTAATAGAAGGACTGAACGCCTATGGTTATTTAAAAGGTGAAAAGGGCGTGCACAGACTTGTACGCATATCCCCTTTTGACGCTGCGGGACGCAGGCACACATCATTCGCTTCGGTAGATATAATGCCGGAAATTACGGAAAATTTAGATGTGGAAATAGATTTAAAAGATTTGAAAATTGATACTTACCGATCAAGCGGCGCCGGAGGACAGCATGTAAATAAAACTGATTCTGCTGTCAGAATAACGCATATACCTACTGGTATTGTTGTTGCATGCCAAAATGAACGCAGCCAGCATCAAAATAAAGAAGTAGCCATGAAGATGCTTGCTTCAAAGTTAATGGAACTATTAGAGAAAGAACACAAAGAAAAAATCTCGGATCTTCAAGGAGACTATGGGCAAATAGCATGGGGCAATCAAATACGTTCTTATGTATTTCATCCATATAATTTGGTCAAAGATCACAGAACCAATGCTGAAACGGGTAATATACAGGCAGTCATGGACGGAGAATTAACATTATTCATCGATGCATTTTTAAAAGCCAACTTGGAACAATAAATAATGAGGTGTGATAGCGATAGCGGCAAAAAGCTAATAAAATCAATGGTTTTGCGGACAGCGGATAGACAGGGAATGTGTTAAAAACTGAATACGCACACAAACGGCGTTACCTTAACCCCTT
>CALWKX010000006.1 GCA_944381375.1 uncultured Lachnospiraceae bacterium | reverse complement strand
GCGCGGGGCGCCCTTTGAACTGCTATCAAGCGCTCTCATTATATTAATTCCCACCCCGCTTATGTTGGAAAGCGTACATATTCGCTTTCCGTACGTATTTGTCCCCGTTTTCGGTATGCCCCTTTGGCGATGGTAGTGATAAAAAAAGCGTTTTAAAACGCTTTTTTTTCAACATCCTGCCACAATTCCGCCTTCATTTGCATATGTGCTGGACAAAAGTTTCATAGGAACTATTTGGATATCCTTAAATTTTACAGCCGCGCTTACTTTTTCCTTTAAAATTTCAGCCCTTTCCAATGCATTGCAGTGAGCTATAATAAGAGTGCGTTCAGCCGCATTTTTGCATGCGGATAAATGATTCGCCAACTTGTCAATCCCCTTCGAAAATGTCTTCGCCTTGTCTGCAAGCTTTATTTCTCCCTTGCCGTCTTCAGCCAATATGGGCTTTATATTAAGCAGCATTGCTATAATCCCCTTAAGATTCTTCAGCCTGCCGTTTTTCCAAAGCGTCGTTAAATTGTCAAGTATAAAATATAAATGCTTGTTTGCTATAAATTCCTCAGTTTCTTTAACTATTTCTTCAAATGATTTGCCTTCATCAATCAAATTTTTTATTTTTACTGCAATAACGCTTTCTCCTGCACTGGCCGACAAAGAATCAAATGCATGCACTTTTAGCCTAGGGAATTTCTCCTTAGCCTCCTGTACAGCGATCAAAGCCGATGAATACGAACTTGACAGCTTAGAAGAAAGCGAAATAAAAAACGCACATTCTGTATCTTCACTCAAATGCACGGTATAATCATGCGGCGCAGGCGCTGCGGATTTGGCAACAGACTTGCTTTTTTTTATAGCGCTCAAAAAATCATCTCTTTGTGCGTTATTGTCATCAATATAGTCTTTACCGTCAACATTAATTCTGAAGGGAGCGTGCGCCCAATTCATGCCGCTTGATAATTCATCGTTTAAGTCCATAGAACTGTCGCCGACTATTATATATTTCATAATTCCTCCATAGCGGATATGATGTTTAAAAAAATAAACCGTACCGCCAAAATTCGAACCGCTCTTTATAAAGGTTACATTTCCTTTGCGCTCAAATAAGGCAACCTTGCGGCACACGCTTTCCGCCGTCTGCCGCTGCTTCCTTCCGGACCTGACGGGGTTTACGGGGCTGCGTTGCACAAGACCCAATTCTCAACACGCCTCGGGAAAGCACTTCTTTATAAACAGCAGCCCTCATAATGGCTAATATGTCCTGCTGTAGCGGATTGCAGGTTACAAGGCACCGCTGGCTCCCCACATAGTACGGCTTATTAATTATACTTTTTCAATATAACAAAGTCAAACGTTAAGTGTTTTTTAGTTTAGTCAAATACTCTTATATTTCAACATTAAAGCATGGATTTGATATTCTTTTTATATATTATGGCAAAATGTATAAGCCGCTGCATATCCATGATCAAAGCGCTGCATGATATATCGCATCTGATATTTTTTGACGTGCTGGAAGATACGAATATATCAAGAGTATCAGAGCCACTTATCCTTAATGAATTTAATTCGCACCCGTCAAGTATCCATATATTTACCTTACGCGTGTCATCGAAACTGTCGTAGCGTAATTTCCCCGCTTCGCTGTATACCGATAAATCTACGCTGCGTTTTATTGTCCTCGCATCATTTGATACCATTATAACATTCGCCTTGCCGAAAAGATTTTCTGCCGAAATTTTCAGTGATTCGGAAAGAGCTGCAACAAATGTTTCGCAAAGTCCCTTGTTATAACCTATGTGACGTTCAAAAAAGCTGTCTTCAAAAGTCTTTTTTGCAATGCTGAAAGAAGCGGATACAGAACCGTTGATATCTATTGTCTTATGCTCATCGGAGCTTTCTTTTTCGCTTATATGTTTGGCATAAAGCTCGCCCAAAATTTCAGGACCGGCTTGCGCTTCGGATGGTTCGCCCGATTTATCAATATTCGGTTCAACAGCGTTCAAAAAGCTTTCGCTTATAAAGGCTTGTTCTTCCTGCCTTAAAGCTTTTATCTCGCGGCGGACTATAAGCTCGATGTTCGCTGCAAATTCTTTTAAACTCTCCTGCCCGAATTGATATGTTTCGTTATTTTCTTTATCTGCATCTTTATTTTTCGTTTCATCTAAGCTTGAGCCGCTTATTGATGCAAAATCGCCGGTCTCGGTCGGACTTTCTGTCGTTTCTTCTTCTGTTTTATCTTCAACTTCGTCTGAGGTTTCCGTTAATTTATTATGTTCAGGGTTTTCGTGCGTTTCACTTGAATTGCTGATTTGCATGTTATCAAACTTATGATTCGTAGAGTCGTCCGTACTTGCAGATTCTTCCTGAAAATTATCGGCATAAATCTCTGAAAGTTCTTCTTGCGCTTCATTGCCGGCTTCATCTTCTTCAATTAAAATATCGTTATCTGAAACACCCCTGTCACTGCCTGCTTTGTCGTCCTCTTGCCATTGCGCAGAGGATGCAGAATCTGATATATCTGCTGCAGATTCTTTTATATACTCGTAATCCTGCTTCAGTTCCTCAGTTAAGTCTTTTTGAGCATCTTCCTGCGTCAAATTCGCGGCGCCGCTGGTTGCCGTGTTTTCTTCTGAATAATCTTTTGTTATGTTTACAGTATCCTCATCAAAGCGGCTGCCGTCTGCAATATAGTTATCTTGAGCCGTTGGTTCTTCGGCAAGGCTAAACGCTTCGTCAACGTCATCTCTTACAGTATTCTCATCAGGACCTTCGTAATAGTAACGTTCAACGTCTTTTGCTTGTATTCTTTTGTTCCCGATTTTTTTATAAACTTCGGAAAGATCAACTCCAAGTTCCTTTGCGAGCCTTCTGGCCGATGGGGACGCCTGTACCTTATTTTCGCTCATTGTTATCCCTCCTTATTCGGCTATTTTTAAAATAGCTGAATATATATCTTTTTTGTCAGGGACGCATTTGTCGTAATATTCATCAGCATAACCTGTATATTCGTCATTTGCGCATATTCGAATTATCGGAGCTTCGAGATAATCAAACGCTTCGCTTTGCGCAATTATAGCTGCTATTTCGGAAGCAATCCCTCCCGTTCTGCGGGCCTTGTGCGCTACAATGACTTTTCCCGTTGCGCTTACTGATTTTATGATAGTATTATAATCAATAGGATTTAAGGAACGAATATCTATAACATCGCAGCTTATGCCTTTTTGAATATTTGCGGCTTTTGCCGCAGCAACACATTCTTTTACCATGGAACCGTAAGTTATTATGCTTACGTCTTCTCCTTTTAGTATGCGCTTCGCTTCAAACGGATTGTTTGTTGGTTTATCTGCATCCTGAGTATGCGTTACTGATATATTTTCAGCATTAAAATCATACTCAGCCAAAGACTTTTCAACAACCAAAACTGTAGGGCCTTCGCTTTCCAAGGCGCATGTAAGGAAATCATAGGCATCTGAAGGATTAGACGGGCATAATACTTTCAAAGATGGTATCTGAATAAGCATAGCTTCGTAAGCCTGATTTATTTGTACAGAAGCATTTTTAACAAAGCCTGTATATGCTATGATCGTCACAGATGATGCATATTGATTGTCATACATGAATTCCGTCACAGCGATTTCGTTTGCAATAACATCTAAGGCTCGCAGCAGATATTCCCCTTCTATTTCAATGATAGGTTTTGCGCCTGTCTGGGCAAGCCCCAAAGCCAAAGCGCAGCCCATATCTTTGGAAGGAGGTACGTCGATAACTCTTTGGGAGCCAAAGGCGGAGTAAAGGCCGCGGCTCAATCTGCCGCCGTTTTCTCTTACGCCGTTTCCGAGTACAAGCACTGAAAAATCTTTAGCCATCTTATCGGCGGCGGCAGCGCCAAGCGCTTCGCATATGGTCGAATATTTCATTTTTTCTAAGCCTCCTTGTCGCCATCAGAGCTGTTGATAAGTCCCATTACGAACTCATGCGCCGCATATATTTCCTGCTCTATTTTCTTTCTCATCATCAAAAGGTCTTCAACCGTGCCCATTGATGAATGCAGCATGTAATCCGTTATGTTTTTTATTGGGTCGTAATCGCGCCATTGCGCGGTCTCATCTTCTTTTTTGTATTCCTGTTCGTCGTTGTAATTGTATCCTGCAAGACGGTAAGTCTTGCTTTCTATTATAATTGGGCCGTCTTTTTTTGCGTATTCCGCCGCTCGTTTGATAGTTTCATAAACGTTGAGCGCATCATTGCCGTCCGCTATAAATCCGGGAATTTCGAAACCCGAGGCTCTTTGGGCAATATCTTTTACGTTATGGATTTTTTCTGTTTTAACGCTTTTCGCGTAGCCGTTATTTTCTATGAAAAATATAACAGGCAGTTTAAGCAATGCGGCAGTGTTCAAAGCTTCGTAAAAATCACCCATGCATGCAGCGCCGTCGCCTGCGAAAACTATTACCAAATTATCCCTGTTTTGAAGTTTCAGCGAAAGTGCTGCTCCTACTGCTTTGTTGAAATATGAAGCGTAAAGCGCGCTTGCTCCGTAAAAATTCACAGTGTTGTCCGCATAGCTTTGAGCTCCGCTTTTGCCTGAACACAAACCGCTTTTCAGTCCTGTAAGTTCGGCAAGCAATAAAGTAATATTTACGTCCAAAGCAGTCGCAACCGCAAAATTCCGGTGCGAGGCGAATACAATATCATCCGCATTAAGCGCGCAAACGGCGCCGGCTGTCGCCTCCTGGCCCAAGGAAAGACACAGTTCGTCTTTTATCAAGCCTGATTCTTTTAATTTTGACGCTTCTTCTTCAAATAACCGGGCTTTAAGCATTTTATAAAATATTCTCAGTACAACACGGCTGTCAATCTGCATGTATATTAACCTCCCTGATTTGATTTGATTATTGCCTCAGCAATAAGCATGTCACGCGGTTCGGTAATTTTTATATTGTTAGACGATCCGCAGACGATATATACGTTTTGTCCTGTTCTCATAACGACTGAAGCGTCGTCAGTCGCTTCATATCCGTCCTGATTGGCTTTCATATGCGCTTTTTCTAAAATACTGCGTTCAAACGCCTGAGGCGTTTGCATATGAAAGACATTTTTTCTGTTCAGAGTTTTTTTGAGTATGCCTTCTTCCGCCACTGATATAGTATCCACGGCAGCGCAGGCAGCGCTTGCAGCGCCTTTTTCTATAGCAGTTTTTATAACGTTATCAATTGTGTCCTTTGTAATCAGCGGTCTTGCTCCGTCATGCACTGCAACATGAGTGCAGCGTTTATCGAGCATATTCAGTCCGCGTAATACGCTTTCACGGCGCGTAGCTCCTCCCGAAGTGTATTTTACAAACGCCGATAAGCGGTTTCCTATTATTTTTTTCGCTTCAGCAATATCCTGTTGTCTTGTTACGATGATTATCTCTTTTATGTATTCCGACTCGTCAAAGGCCATTGCGCTCCTGAGGATAATTTGCGAGCCTTCAAGCATAAGGAAGTTTTTGTTGATATTTCCATTCATTCTGCTCGCGCTGCCGGCAGCAACTATTAATGCGCTTACAAATGTCGAATTCAATAGTCTGTTCCTTTAGATATTTGTAAATATTATAACACAAACGTCTTTTCGTACAAATAAAACTTGCCTTTTGTAAAATAAGTATGGCCGCGTTTTGTGTATCCGGCGTTTTCATATAACTTTATTGCGCGCATGTTTTTGCTGAATACATCGAGTCTTATTGATTTAAAGCCGTTGTCCAACGCTTCCTTTTCTAAAAAGGCAAGCATTGCGCTGCCGACTCCTTGTCTGGTTATTTCCGGCGATACGCAAAGTCTGTGAAGTATTATAATGGGAAATTCATTATATTCCCATGCAATTTCATTGTATTTTTCATCCTGGATTTCATTCTGTACGGAGGCGGCAATGATTTTGCCTTCGTCTTTTAAAATGCGCATATGGTTATTGATAATATCATTTATTATGATTTCTTCATTCGGATAATTGTTGTCCCATATATTAAAGCCCTCAGCGTTCATTGAGGAAATTACATTCTTGTAGTGCGTTATTACATTAGGAATATCTGCACGTGTTGCTGTTTTGTATTTCATATATTTTATTATAGCACATACTTTGCTGATTGCTCGAATGTGCGTTTGAATCGCAGCGGCACTCGGAAGAAACGGCGCGGCGCGCAAGCGCCGCACACTGCAAAGCGCGGTATCACCGCGCTTTGCGTGCGCCGCTTTGCAAGGCAGGGCCTGCAGGCCCTGCCTTGCGCGGAGCCATTCAGCTCCGCGCGCCGCGCCGCTTCTTCCAAGCGCTGCTGCAATAAAAAAAAGAGCTTATAAGCTCTTTTTTTATTGCAGATTTAGTTCATATCTACTTCAAGCAATCCGCCGAACATGGCACTTATGAATTCTTGAGCATTTGCGTCATTATCAATAGTCCATGTTTGATCAGCCTCATTATACGTCATGTTTACCGTTGCGGTCTTTGTTATCATAGCAACGTCTTCGGCAGTAAGTACGTCCACGAGCATCTGAGAATAATGTGCGTTCAATTCTTCATCAGTCGGATATTGATCCTCAGGTAATGACATTAATGATAAAGCATAGGATAAAGCTTCTGTGAAATACAGTGAAATAGCAGTGTTCATGTCAATATTTGTAAATTCCACTTCAATAACAGATTTGCCGTCATTTTCTTCAACGCTTAAAATTTTGTAGCTGATATTTTTAACAAGCGCATTCAAAACATCCTGAGTGAATAATCCATCAGCAGTGATTTCATCCGTGAGCGATGACCCATAATATAGTGTCATTTTTTCGTCATCCAGATTGCATACTGCTTCAATAGCTTCTGTGATTGCTTCTTCAGAGTTTTGTTTTCCGCAGCCGGCAAATGATAACACAGCAAGAACAACGAGCGCAAGCGCAAATATTTTTTTTGTGTTTTTCTTCATTTTTCCCTCTTTGTTATGTATTTTTTCAGCAACATTATCCCTATAGGGCGACGCTGAAATTAATTTAATTTTAACACAGCGCTTGAATTCAGACAAGCAAAATAAATAAAGAATAAATAATTGATATTATTTGTCGAAAAAAATGTAAAGATCAGCAGTTGTGTCTTTCCAGATCCAGAAGCCTTTGTTTTAAGTCTGTTCCGTATGCATATCCTGTGAGCGAGCCGTCCGAGCCTATTACTCTGTGGCATGGAATAACTATAAGAATCGGGTTTTTATTGTTTGCCATGCCAACAGCGCGAAAAGCCTTAGGCGAACCGACTTCCTCTGCGATTTGTTTGTAGCTTTTTGTTTGTCCATAAGGTATTTTTTTGAGAGACTGCCATACGCAAAGCTGAAACGGCGTGCCGCTCATTTGAATTTTCAGATCAAACGCTTTCCTTTTGCCTTTAAGATATTCGTTTATCTGCTTTGCCGCCGTGTCGCTCAATGCACAAGGAGTATCGTTTGTTATGATTTCATTTTTTTCTATTATATTTATATCAGTTATAGCTTCGTCAATATAACCTATTTTTATTGTTCCGATTTCTGTATCATAGTAAGCGTATTTTTTATTCATTTTCTATCCTGTATTAATTATTTTTTACATTTCAAAGGAGCTTTGCCTTCAAGACGTTTAAAATCCCTGTAAAATGAAGATAAGCTTTCATAACCGATTTCAAAAGCGATGTCGGCTATGTTCTTTTTTGTGCGGTTAATTAGTTTTTTTGCTTCATGTATTCTCAGTATTTTTATGTATTCATTAGCGGAAATCAAAAATACATTTTTAAACGATCTGTTGAGCGCGCTTACGCTTAAATTTGTTTTGCATGCAGTGTCGGCGACAAGCCCGCTTAAACGAAAGTGCTCGTTTATATATAATCTTATTTCTTCAGCGGTCCTGACTGCTGGATCATAATATTCAAGCTGAGGCATACAGCGTTTGCAGGGACGAAAACCCTGTTTTTCGGCGTCTGCAGAATCGGTAAAAAAAACGATGTTTTCCCTTTTGGGAATTTTGGAACTGCATGTAGGCCGGCAGTAAATTTTAGTAGTCTTAACGCCGTATAAAAAATCGGCGTATTGAATGTTTTGTTTGTTATTGACTGCATTCCATTTATCAAAGTCGGTATAATAGTTTTCAAATGATTTATCAGACGCTTTCCACAAATACATGCTCGCGAGGCTGCAGCAGGGAGTGTAGCGTTTTTTCAGCATAGCAAATAATTGTTCATCTATATTAGGATAACCGTATAGTTTTTTTATACCTCTTTTTAATGCCAAATCGCCGTAGCTTAAAACATCCGGTCTATTAAGGCTTCCTATAAGTATCATTTCCGCTGTCCATTCGCCTATTCCTTTAATGCTTGTCAAGGCAAATACAGCTTCATCGTCACTTTGTTCGTTAATGTTGTAAACAGTCGTTCTCATTGATAATAATTATAGCTCAATTTTGTGCTTAATTCTTCCCGTTTTTGTTTATTTAATTTTTTGCGTTAGGTTACGGCGGCTGCCGGATCTGGGTCAGACGGCATAGATAAGTTGAAAAAAAATATAAAAGCATTGTATAAAACAACAAAGTATATTGTTGCCCGCTTAGCAGGAAAACTTTAGAATATTTTTCTGCTTTTTTATTGCCCGGATACGGGGAGAAAGGAATGCAGACAAACGCTAAAGCGTTTGCCTGCAACAAGGCTTTTCTAGCTTTTGCAATAAATAAAAAGCCGGAAATCGGCTTTTTATTTATTGCGGCGCGCCTGTATGGCGCCATAGCTTTTTTATATCTCAAGGCGCATATCGCCGTCTTTTATTTTGCCTAAAGATTTTAGCGGAAGATAGAATAAATAAGAAAGCACAGCAGGCAGTATAAAATGCAATAATATTATTATCAATAAATTTTCTGTGCTGAAGCCCATATCTGTAAGCGTGCCTATCTGTCCGACTAAACCGCTTGTGCCCATTCCCGCGCCGGAGGGGTTATTTGTCATTTTGAAAACCATTGTCGAAACAGGCCCAAGCACGGCTCCGGCAAGAGTCGGAGGCAGCAATATCCAAAAATTCTTTACTATGTTCGGTACTTGCAGCATTGATGTGCCTATGCCTTGCGAAATAAATCCTCCAAAGCCGTTGTCTTTATAACTGATCACGGCAAAACCTATCATCTGAGCGCAGCAGCCTACAGTCGCAGCTCCCGCCGCCAGACCCGATAAATCGAGCATTATTGCAAGTGCTGCGCTTGATATCGGCGCGGTAAGCACCAGCCCCATTACTACGGATACTATTATCCCCATAAAGAACGGCTCAAGCTCTGTTGCGTTCATGATTACCGCTCCCAGACCTTTCATCAGCGCGTCTACTGCGGGGCCTATAAATTCGGCCACAAGCATGCCTGTCACAAGCGTTACAGCGGGCGTTATTATAATGTCAAGCTTCGTCTCTTTCGATACCGCCTTGCCGAATTCGCAGGCAATTGCGCATGCTACAAATGAGCCTGCCGGTCCTCCCAGAGTTGAACCCATAGCGCCGCATATTGCGCCGCAGCATACGACAAGAAACGGAGCTTTGAGCGAAAGGCATACGGCAACGCCTATGGCGGAGCCCATAAGTGACATTGCCGTGTCGCCTATTCGTATTAATAAATTCGATACAGCATTTTCCCCTAATAAAATAATTGTTTGTTCTCCGATTGTTTTTATTATAAGACCAATAATCAAAGAAGCGAAAAGTCCCTGAGCCATACCCGAAAGAGCATCTACAAAATAGCGTTTGAAGCTGAATTCAATATTTTTCCGTTTTAAAAATGATTTGATCTTTCCCATGATGTTTTTTCCCTTATGTAATGATTTAATTAAATACCTATATTGAACGCATCAGAATCCGAATATTATTTTTGCGAAAAGCAGCGCCAGCACGAAGATTATTATCGGACGCACTATTTTTGCGCCGTTCTTCAGTACAAGTCCGCTTCCTATATAATTGCCGATTATGCTGAATATTCCGGCTGTAAGACCCAAAAGATATATTGTCCTTCCGTTTGCTACAAAAACAATGAGCCCTCCCAGATTCGAGGCGAAATTCACTGCTTTTACGTTTCCGGCCGCTGTTTTCACAGGCATTTTTGCAATCTGAGTGTAAATTATTAAAAGAAAAGTCCCCGTTCCCGGCCCGTAAAAGCCATCATACATGCCAATTAAAAAAGAAGATATGAATACAATCGCCGCCTGCTTTTTTCTTGAGATATCAGTGCTTGCAGGTTCAAAGTCTTTTTTTAATATCATTATTGCCGCGACTGCCGGCAGTACGAACAGCAGTATATATTTTATAATACTGTCACTGATAAGCAGTATAAGCTGAGCGCCAGCTCCGCTTCCGCAAACAGCAAGTATCATTGAAGGAATGGCAAGCTTGATATCTATAAGCCTGTTTTTAAAAAAACGTGCGCTTGCAAGGCTTATCCCCATAAAAGACGAAAGTTTATTTGTAGCAATGGCGTTGTGAGCCGGAAGCCCAGCCAGAAGATATGCAGGTAATGATATAAGACCTCCGCCTCCTGCGATTGAATCAACCAAACCTGCCAAAAATACTAATGGGCATACTATCAAAAACGCAGTAAAATTAATTTCCATCGGCTTGACCCTTTTTATCGGATGGTTTTATTATATAAATGAGAGCCGCTGTAACGGACGCCAAAGTGAGCCAGACAGCGGTAATGCACATAGCGGCGGTAAAACCTAATGCCTGCGACAGGCTTCCGGTAAGCGCAGGGCCAATCAGCGCCGCCGCATTAATGGAAAGTATGATCGCTGAGGACGCAGTGGCGGTATTGCCCGGGAAATATTCGCAGCATAAGTTTATCAGTACAGGCGACATCAAGCCCTGAAAATAACCTCCTATGACGATCGCAGTGTACATTATTACGGCGTTCTGCGACAAATAACCTGTTAAATAGATTACGCCCGATAATCCTCCCAGCCATATGTAGTAATTTTTCTTACTCATAAATTTATAAATTAACGGAGCGGTCAGTCTTGCTAAAAGCGACATGCCGAAAAAAATAGTTACGCCCATTGCGCCTGCGGCGTTTGATAACCCCAAAATTTCTGTAGCATAACTCGGGAACCAGGCGCTTACGCATACCTGAAAAGCAAAGTAAAAAACACCGGACAAAAAAAACATCCAAAGCTTGTAGTTTTTTATGGCGGAAAAATCATTTTTACGTTTGAAAGAGCTTTTCTTGCCAATGGCTTCGTAAGGAGTAAAAGGCATTATGGAAACAGCGCTTTTTTTGTGCAGTATGCCAGTGATAAGACAAACAGCGGCGCATACGATAAAAGGCAGGCCATACCCCAGCGGATTTGAAAAAGATATAAGCAGAGAAGTCATTAACGGAGAGACCATGGAACCTACAGAGTAGCTTGCGTGAACGAGAGGAAATACAACATCATTTTCCTTTTTGAATACTTCCGGAATAGAAGCATTCATCATAATATCAATCATAGTAAAGCCAATACCGGCAAACACAACAAAAAAGAGCGCAAGTACATATCCGTGTGACTCAGGTACATATAATGGTATGGAACCAAGCGCAGCCGAGGCTATTGCGAGTACAAAGAGTCCGCGCCACAGTACTTTAAGTTTGTTGAATCGTTCTCCCAAAACTGCCAGCACAAGACTTACTATAATTCCGCCGATTGCCTGAATACTGAGAATAAAACCCTGTTTGGCAGAGTCGATATTAAAAAACGACATCATAGAAGATGCATTTGTGCCGAAAACATTGTAATAAAGCGCATATACGAAAAAAGCGCCAAAGCAAAGACATGCGTATATGGAATGTTTTTTACCTAAACGTTTGAACATCGTGTTTAAGCCTTTAGTCGTGTTATGAAAGGTATTATATATTAATCATATTATAAAATGCAATCGTGTATTTAATAAAAAAGCAATGTCTGAAGGATCGCATTATGCAATCTTTCAAACATTGCTTGACAAAGCAGAGAACTATTCATCTTCATCATCCATCATCAGGTTGTGCCACACTTCCTGCACGTCGTCATTTTCATCAAACATATCAATCATTCTGTTGAATTTTTTTATCTGATCTTCCTGCGTTAGCTGAGTCTCAGTTTTAGCAACCATTTCGATTTGCGCGCTTTCAGGTTTTATTCCGTTTGATTCCAAAGCTTCCAATACTGTATAAAAATCCTGTGGCTGCGTGGTTATTTCGTATCCGTCTTCACTCGACTCGAAATCGTCAGCTCCCGCTTCAAGCGCCATGTCCATAAGTGATTCTTCGTCGGAGGTTGAGTCTTTCCCCAGAAGTATAATCCCCTTTTTATCAAACATATAAGATACGCATCCGCTGGTGCCGAGATTGCCGCCGTTTTTATCAAATATATAGCGTACATCTCCTGCCGTACGGTTTTTGTTGTCTGTAAGCGCCTGCACTATTACAGCTACTCCCCCAATACCGTAGCCTTCGTATGTGATTTCTTCATAAACTTTGTCTCCAAGTTCCCCCGCACCTTTTTTTATGGCGCGTTCTATATTGTCGTTAGGCATGTTCTGTGCTTTTGCTTTTGCAATAGCTTCCTTAAGCTTAGCGTTGCCTGAAGGATCGCTGCCTCCCTCTCTTGCAGCTACTGCAATAAGCTTGGCCATCTTAGTGTAAATCTGGCCTTTTATTGCGTCTTGTCTGCCTTTTTTGTGTTTTATGTTTGCCCATTTTGAATGTCCTGACATTTTATAATACTCCCTGAAAATTTGTTAGCATATTATATAATAACATAAGCTGCCGTATAAATTTTTTATTATTTATTAAACATTATATTTTAGTAGTATTATATATATATATATAATTATTGAAATGCGGGGTTGACAATGTAATATTCCACCCGCTGCTTTTCTTTCCCGTCATGCATAACATAATGCGTCTTGCTGTCGTCCTTTATCATATTGCATTTCTGCATTACTCTTTCACTTGCGGCGTTTTCCGTAAGGCATCCTGATTCGATTCTGTATATACCGCCCTGATTAAAAGCGTAATCTATCAGCGCGAGAGCAGCTTCAGTACAATAGCCTTTTTTCTGCATGTCTTTTTTCAAAAACCATCCTATGTTTGCCACAGGTCCTTCTTTTTCATTGCGCACAATATAATAACCTATTTCTCCAACGTATTCGAATGTGTCCGCAAGTTCGATTCTCAGAAAACATTTTGTCCTGTTTTGTACATGCCTTTGATTCATTGCGTCTATCAGATTATTAGCTGATTGCTGCAGAGTTTCTGTTTTCAGCTCCGGAAGATAATACATTATTTGTTCATCGGAAAGAAGCGAATGAAGATCCTGTAAATG
This sequence comes from uncultured Lachnospiraceae bacterium, assembly GCA_944381375.1. Classification (GTDB taxonomy): domain Bacteria; phylum Bacillota; class Clostridia; order Eubacteriales; family Anaerofustaceae; genus CALWKX01. Next base: position 81,345 of record CALWKX010000006.1, on the reverse strand, counting down.
TTTATGCACGTGATCCCAGATTTTAAGTCTTTCTGTATATATCAAAATGTCGTTCATCGTTTTCCCCCCCCCTGTTTTTATTTAATTATACGCTGTTCTTTTTCAGATGTAAAGCGTATGAGTTTTTGAATACGCTGGATAATACTTATAGAAAATATTTTTATTATCAAAAAACATACTAAAGTATGCAATAATAATTGATTTTATTAAAATTTTATTATATAATAATCTCATAAATACAAAAACATATTCAATAGATGGTTCTCTTGCTGAAATCGTTTGACTTATTCGAACCAAAAAAGGAGAGTGAGCTACATGAAAGAAACAATGACGCCCAGAGAGCGGGTTCTTGCGACATTGGAGGGCAAAATCGCGGACAGAGTTCCATGGGTAGAACTTTATGTGCAGGACGGCATGGCTGAGAAAATTCTGAAAAGACCTGTAAAGTATCCAGAAAATGTACGCCTGGGACTTGAAATCCACGAAAGACTTGCCATTGATAATGTCGGATATGACCTCAGACCTCCTATTTATGCTGAAATAGTTAATCTTTCCGGTCAGGCCACTGTAAAAACACCCTGGCTGAAAACACATGACGATGTAAAGCGTTTGCGCGAATGGCTGCCTGATCCCACAAAAGACGAGTATTATGAAAATGCTTATGAGCTTTTGAAAAACAAAGGCGAATATGCGGCAACTGCTTCAGTAAGACTGGGGATCGCGCCCGTGTACAACTCCATGGGCTATGAAGATTTTATCTACAATATGGAAGATGATCCTGATCTGATACACGAAGCGCTGGATGTTTACTGTTCATGGTCGGAAAAGATTATAGAAAGACTTAATACTATGGATTTTGACGTGATAATAGCCTCTGAAGATATTGCATTCAAAACCAATCCCATGGTAACGCATGACATGTACATGGAGCATATCTTCCCAAGGGCAAAACAGGTTACTGATAAAATCAAAAAGCCTTTCATATATCATTCCGACGGTTATTTCAAGCCGCTCATAGATGCAATACTTAATTATAAGCCTTTGGCGCTGGCTAATATGGAGCCTCCCGAAATGGATATGGTTGAGATCAAAAAAGAGTACGGCGACAGAGTTGCGCTTATGGGTAATATAGATCTTCATTACACACTCACACGCGGTACTGTGGAGGAGACGAAAGCGGAATGTAAAGAAAGGCTTCTGAGCCTTAAGCCCGGAGGAGGATACATATACGCAACTGCCAACGGTCTTGTGAATTACTGTATTCCGGAAAATGTTATCGCCATGCATGATATGCTCATGGAATATGGCTGGTATGAATAAAGCGAAGGAGAGTATAATAATGTCTACTTATGAAGATTTATCGTTAGCAGTACAAAAAGGAAAGAAAAAACTTGTTGAAGAATATACTAAAAAAGCAATAGATGAAGGCGCGGATGCAACATATATATTAAATGATGTGTTGATAGACGCAATGGGCAAAGTCGGAGATTCTTTCTCAAAAGGCGATATTTTCGTTCCGGAAATGCTTTTGGCCGCGCGTTCGATGAAAGCCGGAGTTGACGTGCTTAAGCCTTATTTGGCAACGGGAGCTGCCGGAGCGATGGGTAAATGCATAATAGGAACTGTAGCCGGAGATTTGCATGATATAGGCAAAAATCTTGTCGTTATGATGATGGAAAGCGCTGGATTCGAAGTGGTGGATATCGGAGTTGATATATCCGAAGACGGCTTTATACAAGCCTATAAAGAAAACCCGGACGCCAAAATTATCGCGCTTTCGGCGCTGCTGACTACAACTATGCCTGCCATGGAATCGACTGTTAAAAAAATCAAGGAATCTGATTTTGCCGATAAGGTCAAAGTAATGGTAGGCGGAGCTCCTATAGATGAAAAATTCGCTGTTCAGATAGGCGCTGACGGTTATGCGGTTGACGCTGCTTCGGCTGCTGAAAAGGCCAAAGAACTTGTATCATAAAAAGCCGGCGTTACATAAAAAATGTCCGGACAAGCGGAAGCCTGACTGTGAAAATTTTTTCTAACTCAAATGAAAAGAGGTTGCCATATATTATATATGGCAACCTCTTTTAGTACAGTATTTGTCAAAAATCTGATGCATGTAATATTTTTGATTTAACGTTGCTAAAACATATATTTATCAACCGTTCGTTACTTAGCTTTTTTTGCCTTTTTTCAGTATCAATACAATTATTATGCACACTGCGGAAACAACAAGCGCGCCGATTAATATAATCACGTTATTGTTGTCGCCGGTATCAGGAATACTGTCTCTGTGATTGACAAAAGTTACAGATACAGTCTCTCCGGCAGGTATTGTTCCGGTTGCGTTTTGCGCATCAGTGCTGTAGCCTTCTTTATCGGCCTCCTTTTCTGTAACAGTATAGCTTATTCCGGAAGGCAGGCCTACAGCTTGTTTTGTTTCACCATGTTTCAAAGTAAACGAAGCGGTTCCGTTAATGAATTCAATATCTCCATACACTCCGTTAATACTGTTATCGTCGAGTTTTATTACGAAGTTGAATTCTCTGTCCGTCTGCGCGGCAGCTCCTTCAACAGTTTTCGTAACGGAAAGGCCGTTTTTTATTATGTTAACGATATTGTACCCGTCATATTCAGCCTCGTAACCGTCAACTGCATTTTCTTCCTTTACCGTATATACTATTTTGGATCCATCATCACTGTAAATGGGTAAATCTTTGAACGTGCATACCCATTCGTCAGGATTTTCTGATTCGCTGTTGTCGCTGCTTAGAATCGCATTATGTAATTTTACCCCGTTTGCATAAAGCGCTATCCTGATATATTCCGGACGCAGTCCATCTTGGTTTTCATAATCGAACCATACTTTAGTCACAACAATATCCATTGATGTTATCAATGAGTTAGTCAGGTCGTATTTATTCTGACTCAGCTCATATCCTTGAGGAATAACTTCCTCCACGCGATATTCATAAATATCTCCGCTTTCGTTTGCCTTCGGCAGATCACGATAAACATATGTCCATGTATCGCCGGATGTGTTGCTCCATTCAGGCTGTACATTGATGATTTCCTCATTCTGCCCGTCTATGCTGCGCCACAATACCAGCTCTACCGAATCGGGTCTTACGCCATAGGCGTTGCTGTTGTCAATCCAGGTTTTTGTACCTTGAATATTTGTTTTCCCGATATTTATAATTATTGTTTTATAATCCTGAGGCATATTTTCATAGTATATATAATAATCATCAAGTGAAATGTCTGTACCGCCAATGCTGACTTCCTTTGCGTAATATGTATATAAATTGCCTGATGCGTCATATTTGGCAAGATTTGTAAAGCTTGCTTTCCATTCATTAGATTTGTTGAGTGTGATTCTTACAGGATCGCCGTTGCTGTCTGTGACTTTTTCAGCCTCGCCCTCATCTATTGAGCCGGTTGTCCTGTATAATTCGGCAGTGATCTCCTTTTTCTCCGCGTCTGTTACGCCGTACCATATTTTTTCCACATCAAAGGAAACTTTGTCTACGTTTGTATATATGCTCAAAGGATATCCGTTAATTACATCTGTTTTTACGCTTTCAACGATATAGCCTGCGCCATTAATCTCCACAACCCGATACTGAGTTTTTCCATTCTCAGTCAAATCGCTTCCAGGCATGGCGGCGGGTAAATTATCCCATACTGCTTTCCATGATTTATATTCATAATAAGGCTTTTGAGGGTTGAAATCTATTGAGCCATCAAGATGCACGTTTGCAAGGGAAATCCATTTCCCATTCAGATCTTTATATTCCAAACGCAAAATCACCTCAGCCTGTTCGGAAGACGGATTCCATTGTTTTTCTGCAAACACCTTGGTAGTATTCATTGTATTGAGCGCAGTATCGCTGGCGGGATAACTGACTGAATAAGTATAATGGAATGTATCGTCAGCCTCTGCAATATCTTCCTGTTTTACATTGCCGTCCTGCAACGTATAATCCGAATGTAGTTCTTTTATACGGTAAAAATAGATATTCCCCTGCTCATCGCTTTTCGGAAGTCCTGTCACTTCCGCGCTCACGCTGTCTTCTTCATTTTTTCCGTAAAGAGTGATTATCAAATCCACTCCGTACGCATTTTCGTCAAACGTCTTAACATTCTGCCACGTAACAGCGTCCGTTGATTTCTGAATCACAAAGCTGACCTGCCAATCATAACCTGTCCTTTGTGTGTCAGGTCTTGTTCCGTATGCGTTGCCGCTGTCTTCCTCCCATATTTTGCTGACATTCAGCTTGACCGTTTCCATTCTGTTGTATAGATCTTTCGTTGATGAATTATTATTGGAAGTCTGGCTTTCGGTCCATGGCTGTGTCCTGCCGTTGGCCCAATAGGCCGGCGAGAATATGCCCGAGCTGAATTCGTATGTGTATGTTCTGTTGTCACTGCTGTCAATCACTTTCACAGTCTGAACAACATCTCCGTAACTCACAGTCTCTTCTACGACTCTGTATACAAGATCAATTATTTCGCCTGTGTTCTTATCCACGATAACGCTCGGAAGATTGTCAAATGAGAAATCTACGCCCCAAACTGACATGTCGTTAATGCGCCCTGTTTTCGTATGCTTGAATTCATAACCCTGTATGATTTTATTATAGATATCAGCGCTCAGCTTCTGTGCAAAATATTCGTCAGGATCTGCATGCCAATTGCCGATCTGTCCGTTTTTATATTCACTCACCTGCAATGAAAATGTTACAGACAATTCCTGATTCAAATAATCGTTCGTGATGATATTGCCTTGAGAATCCACCCAGTTTTTGCTGTATGGCACAGAAAGCATGATTGTATTGGTCAAATCATTCATGGTAATAAGGTTGTCTGCTTGAGTTTTTTCGCCTACAGTGTGAGATGGATACGCCTCATAGTGGCTGTCATCCGGTAATACTTCACGTATTCTGTATTTCCAGGGCATTCCGTTGGGTGCATAGCGCTCCAGTTCGTCCTCAGCGTTTCCTCTTATGGTGTACGACCATTCTCCATCGCTTTTAATCCATTGAACGGTAAATTCATCCGCAGATATTTCTTCCTGAGCTATGGGGTTATTCTGGCCCGGTTGGGAATTAGCATAGCGGAATAGCCGCAGTTCGATATTTTCATGTCTTAAGCCAAATGTATTGTCAAAATCATCCCATATCTTCAAGCCTTGTAATTCAACAGTGCTCAAGTCTGTTTGCCTTGCATTTATAAAGCTTGCGCTCACGCCTACATTTTCGGCTGTGGAGCCATTTTCATCAGGCGTTAAAACGAGTCCGCTTATTGAATCTCTTTGATTTTCATCAATCTTTGCGCCTTCCACGCCTTCCGGCATCAATTCATAAGCCACTGCCCATGTATCATAGTCGTTTAGGTAAGTTTTTATTTCGCTGACGCTATAGTTATACTTTGAACCATTCGGCGCATATATATCAAGATTTTCGAAAATAAATGTATGTTCAACAGTAGTATTTTTCTGTTCATCATACGCCTGGCGCACTTCAGCGGAAGACCATGACATATAGCTTACAGTCTCGGGCTGTGACTGCTGACCATTAGCAAGCGTATATGTGCGGGTCAATTCCATGCGTACCTGTGGAAAAGCCAAAGGCTGGCTGTTTTCATCCAACGGAAGCTGTAAATATTTTTTGACGGCCACCGCTGCATGAACGCTGTCATAGGCGTTCTCCACCAGATATGTATTGATTATCGGATCTTTGAATACATCCGTCCAGTCTGATGCCGCTGCTGTATTCGGCCAGATAATTCCCTTTTCGGTAATAGTATAAGTGTAAAGCTCTCCTCTGTCGCCGTATTTGGGAAGCTTTACATCCGCATCAGTTCCAGTCGGTCCTGTAACACTGACAGTGCCGTCGCTATTTACCGTCATAGTGTTGGCGCCCAAATATTCTATGCGGAATATATATGATCCGTTTATATATATGCTTGCCCAGTCTTTGACCGTAAGTTCGGCGACATTATATTCAACCGTGCCGTCGGGCGAATGTCTGTCAACCGTAAAAGTAACGGCGGGAAGATCAACCGCAGGATACCCTTCAGGCAAAGAGCTCCATAGTTTCTGCCCCTGTATGCTTACAGTCTGTTTGATAATATTGCTGAAGGTGCCGTCTTCGATCAAGGCGTAGTGAGGGTTTTGCGATCCTTCTAAATGCTGAATGTCCTTTACGTAAATTTCGTTGCCCTGGTTTATTGCGTATTCGCTTCCTAAATAAAGAAGTCCGGAATCATTTGAATTAAAGTAATACATGACATCCTGGTAATCGAACGTCTTTTTATCGACAACGGTATGCTCTGTAGCGTAATAAATAATTTCGTAGCCCAGACTGTCGTATTTAGGCAAATTTGTCAGTTCAACGCGCCAGTTATTTATATTATGCAATCCGCTGTTTTCAGCATTATCCCATTTGTAGTTGGCATAATAAAGACGCGTTTCCGTTTCAGTGTCGGAAATATGCACGGTTTGATATATATTTAGATAAATGTCAGGACGCTGATTATTCAAATAAACATATTCGTCCTTCCAATCTTTAAACCATTCAACAGATTTTGTAGCTGAAAGTTTGTTTGTAACGACAAAGATCTCTTCATCAGATGAATAATGGTCTCCAACTATGTAATCAGTCTGCTCATACTGCACGTTGTATTCGGAGATGAGCGTATACAAATCAGGATAGTTAGTCCTTATTTCATTCATGGTTACTATTTCGCCGTTGTCATTCAGCCACAGTTCCTCTACCGAATAACGCACGCTTGAACCGTTTCTGTCATATTTGGGCAGATTGAAAAATTCATAAACAGAGCTTGCCTGATTCATGTCGATTATTCTGTCGGAAGACATATAGTTTCCACTGCTGTCCATGATCGGCACTTCATTGTCCGGATTCCCTATGATTACGCTGTCAGCATTTTCCAAGCCGCTGCGGCTGATTTCATAATAATCAGGCACGCTTTCGGACGCAAAATTCAAACGAATTACCCAATTAAGGCCAATGCCTTCTTCCCTGCGGATACGCTCGGTCTCCTCCTGAATAAGCGTGCGTATCTCACCGCTTCCGTCCACCCAGTTTTTCGTCACGGTCAGATTTATACTGCCCAGCCTTCTGTTATTGACCACATATGTTGTCATGTCATCCACCGTTTCATGGCTGTATACGGCCTCATACCTGTGATGAATCGTTCTGTACTGAATATATGTGTATGATTCGTCATCAAGGCCTTGATATTCGTCGGGCGCCTCCGGGTCGCTGTAATTCGGTTCTTCACTTTGATAAAGCGAATATGTAGTAAGCGGAATTTGAGTTTCTCCTACATATGTTTCGAGTATGTAAACTTCCTGCGCTTCATAGCTTCCAATATCTACAAAATCGTACCACACATCGTCGCCAAGCTTTGTTTCGGCGATTTTTTCATTCGTACTGCGCAAATATACTCCAATGGTGACTTCCTGTCTGTGCATAATATCGCTGTCGTCCGTCCACTCTTTGCGAACCATAATCATGTTGCCTTCGCCGGGACTGTTTATAATAGTGGTTTCGTAATTTCCTTCATCATCTTTTACGGTTTCATAAACCGGCAAATAAGCTTCATTATTATGAGCTTCAATCAAAATGTACTCATATTGACGCCCCTGTTCATCGTATTCTGCCAAAGGCGTTACTGTAACTTCCCACGGGGAAGTTTCCTGAGCGTAAATGCCGAGCGAAGAATTAACGAGAGTTTTTTCAGCGTCTGTTGTCCCGTCCATGATGAAACTTGCCACAGGCGTTTCAAGTTCTTCGGCGTTAATTGTACGGTAAATGCTGAAAGTAACTTCAGCTCCGTTCGGAGCGGCTGTAGGCTGTCCTTGGGCGTCATGCCAGATTTTTATTACATTATAATCAATAGTATTGGCTATTGAGTTCAACACATAAGTACTGCCGTCAGTCTGTATGACAGAATCCGAACGGTAAACAATATTGCGTCCGTTTTGATTCAGGGTGAAAGTACCGCCGTCTTCATCCGGCGCTAAAAGGTTCTCGGAGTTACCCTGATATACGGCGCTTTCCACCCATCTGTATTCGAGCTCGCGCCCGAGAGCATCATATTTTGAGGCGCTGCGGCTTACGGTTGAGGTTAAATTTTCGGCGAAGAAATTATCCATGGTTGCAACAACGCCGGTATTTACCCATTCGTCATCACTTCCAGCAAGGCGCGACTGCAGTACGAGTTCAATGCTCACATCTTCAAACTCAGCCTGAAAAGCTGCCGCTGCCCATTGCTTTGTCACAGAAACGTTTTGGTCTGCTGTGATCCTGTTGGAAAGAGTCGCTCCGTTATAAAGAAAAGTATTTCCTGACGGACGGTCTTGAGGGTTGTTAGTATCGGTAATAACTCCGTTTTTATCCACCCTGTCGTTTACGGTTCCATCCTCTTCAACTTCTCCGAATATCTGTTCGTATGATACGTTTGAACTTTCCAGATATTCTCTCACTACGTAAATATACCTGTAGCCTTCTGCGTCATACTTTTCAAGTGTGTCAAAATTAATAGTTTGACTGCCCTTAGTGTCTAAGGACAAAGTAATTATATCGCCGTTTGCATCGCGAACGGGAGCAGCCGTGGTATAACTTTGCCCTTGTCTGTAACGCCAAAGCTGAAATTCTCCTTCCGGCCTGTTCTGTTCATTGTCATCATCGAGCCATACTTTATAAGAATTGTATTCTTCCGTTCCTGTAAGCGTAAAAATTAATTTGCCGTTATTATGAACTCTGTCAGTCACAGAGCTGAAATTCGGCGCGGAGGTGTTGTCGTATGACGGCTTGAAAAAATCTCCGCTTTCGAGATTTGAAGTTACTATTCCGTTAGATGAAGGTATTTCTTTTATGTAATATGTGATTTGACTGCCGTCAAGATTATATTTCCAGGTATTGTGAATAGTTATTATGCCGTTCGTCGGATTGTCTCCGCCCGTGCCGGGCGCCAGTTCAAACTGGTCCTGCATGTCGAATAAAACGCTTGAACCCTGAATTCCTCCCGAAGTATGCCAGTAAAATGCGAAATTTTCAAGGATTGCATCAGCGATGCCCGGCGCGCTTCCAAGCGTTCCCCAACGCAAATTGATTTCGAACACAAAATCGGCCAGAAGCGTATAATACCATCCAGTGCGTGTAACGGAAGGATTTTGCGGCAGATTTTCTTCCGTTACATCAGTCAAATCATATCCGTTTATTTCCCTGGGCAAAATCTTCCATTCTACCGTATGTGTTGTTTGGTCCGAGTACATGTCGATTTTTGTAAAAGATTCGGGCAGCGTATTACCCGGGATAGTCAAAACATAAAGACCAATGCCGGCGTTTTCGTCAATATTAACTTGAGGCATACCGGTCAAGCCTATCAAAGCTGCATTTTCCGCAGTCAATTCCACAAAATTGCCGCCGTCTATGGAAAACATGAGTTTAGGATAAAAGCTTTGCGCTTCGGGCCGCAGATTGGCTTCGTTGTTATTGTCGACTAAAAATATATTTTGATTGTATGCCTGCATATAGCTGTCGATTATGATTTGATCATTTTCAGTCACTGTGAACTGAGAAGTTCTTTCCAGCGTATTGTTGGTTTGTACTTGATTGTTTTCCTGAGCTTTCTCGCTGTCTTTTTCATCATCGTTTTGCTGTTCCGGCTGAGTGGCGGGCGTTTTAATGATTACTGGCATTACGGATTCCGCCTGAGCGCTGATTGTTTGTGAAGACGCAAGCGCTGCCGACGCCGTAAGATTCAGCTTAACGCAATCATCCTTTTGAATATTATCAGCGTCAAAAGAAAGATAAGAGGAAGAAGAAAAATGAATTTCAAATGTCAAAGCGGACTGCTGACGTATTACCGCATCTTCATTATCAATGAGTTTCACAGTGAAACAAAGAGTGTTTCCGTCTTTGAGCGCGGCGAATACTTCCGCGTTCTCAGGTAAGCCGGTAAAACTCATAAACGGTTTTTCTCCCGCAAAAATACAAGCGTTTTCAGAATCGTAAATATATGTTTCTTCTGGAAGCGAAACGCTTTGAGGCGTAGTCAATTTGAAATCGAAAAAAACTTCTTTCGCATAATCCGAAACTTCCTGCGATTCATTTTGCAAAGAAACAGTTAAGACATACGAAAAATCTTCAAAAGAGTTTTCGTTTACCTCAAGAGCTTCCTTGCTGGAATTTAAAGAAATATCCAATTGAGGAGGATTGCCGGTTTCTTTATTTTCGGTAACGTTATCCTCTTGTAAGTTTATGCTTTCGGACTTTGCAGCGTAGCCTTGCAAAGGTAAAATAGAAGTAAAAAGCAAACACGCTAATACAGCGCAAAGTATTTTTTTTACAGTTTGTGATTTGAAAATTGAACGTTTTTTCATGTTAAATCTCTCCCAACAAACAACTTTGTTCGCATTTACTTATTTTTTATCGGTTCGACAATGCAAAATAAGTTACAACATAATCCGCATTATGTAGTTAAATAATATAATCCAATGCAGTGTTCAGGATAAAATTATCTGTTGCGAAAGATAATATTTCATTTAAATTTATGTTAAATAAACTAACTTGACGGCTTACAGCCTTAATATGAATTTAATTTTGGTTTTCTAATTTCTTATTATTTACTATATTTTAAATATTTTAATAAATTTATGTTATAATTACTACATAATGCGGATTATGTGATAACTCATGTTGATATCATTGCACAATAAGTCCCAGAGAATCCATACATTTTACGTGTTCTTCGCCTGAGGAAGTTATATATATGCGAGTGGTGTTTATATTGGAATGACCCAGTATATCAGCAAGCTTTGCGATGTCTTTTTCACTGTCATAAAAACTTCGGGCGAATAAATGACGAAGATTATGTGGAAAAACTTTGCTTTTATTTACGTTTGCTTCGTCGCACAGCATTTTCATCATTTTCCATATATTCGATCTGTTCAGCGGTTTGCCTCCGCGTGTCACGAATATGCGTCCGGAATTGATTCTGTGCTTTTTGCAGTATTTTATCAGCTCTTTTCTCAGTTTCCCGCCTATTAAAATAATACGGATTTTACCTTTGAGATGAAGAACCGTTCTGCCCTGTTTAACCGCTTCAACTGTAACAGCGCTCAGCTCGGAAACGCGTATGCCCGTTGAACACAAAGTTTGCAAAAGCAGCGCGAGTTTTTCATTATTGTGCGCTCTGGCAGTTTTCACAAGCCTGATATATTCTTCTTTCTTCAATTCGTTTTCTTTGCTGCAAAAGGCCTGACGCTGAATTTTAAGACTGCGTATTTTCAGTGCATTTTTTCCTATAAAAGAAAAAAAACCGTTTAGCGCCGCAAGCTTTGTATTAACGCTCGCCGGCTGAAAAATCTTCATAAGCATATTCTTATAATCCAGGACTGTTTCTTTGGATATTTGCTTTCCTTGAGCAAAGTGCAAAAAATTAACGATTTCACGCCTGTATTGTTTAATCGTCGAGATGCTGCGCTCTTCTTGTTTGAGATATTTAAGATATTGTGTAAGTTTTTGTTCCATGATGTTTACCTCTTAAATTGATTTTCGGGCGAAGCTGTAATAACTGCCGAATATTAACATTATCTTTTATGAAGACGAAAAAACATAACATGTGCGCAGTAGTTTTTCATGAAAAAAAATTTAATGCAAAATATCGTTTGATTTTCACAGTATGAGTAATTGTGCTGCCTGTAATATGCATATTGACAAAACAAACTGATATACAGCGTCTTGCAATAATCAGGCGCAGACTTTATAATCAATTTGCAAAGAGGAGAAATTATATGAAAAACAATTTTGTTGTACGCACGCGGTTTGCTCCGAGCCCTACCGGCTATATGCATATAGGCAATTTGAGGACAGCTCTTTACGCTTATCTGTACGCCAGGGCGAATAACGGCGTTTTCGTATTGAGAATAGAGGATACAGACCGCAGACGCTATGTGGACGGCGCTGTGGACGTTATATATAAAACGCTGGCTTTATCCGGCCTGAAGTACGATGAAGGCCCTGATATCGGGGGCGATTACGGCCCGTATGTGCAAAGCGAAAGACTCGACGTATATAAAAAATACGCTGAAATGCTTGTCGAAAAAGGCGCTGCTTACTACTGTTTTTGTGACAAGTCTGAAGATGATATGCAAGACAAGGAAAATTTTGCCGGATATGATCGTAGCTGCCGCGGAATAGATCCTTTGGAGGCGGCTGAAAAAGTCCGAAACGGCGCTGCTTTTGTAATACGCCAGAAAATGCCTCTTTCGGGCGTAACCGTCTATAATGACGCAGTATTTGGCGAAATAAAAGTTGACAACAGTGAACTGGACGATCAGGTTTTGATAAAAAGAGATGGCATGCCCACGTATAATTTTGCAAATGTTGTGGACGACCATTTGATGAATATAACCCATGTAATAAGAGGCACCGAGTATATAATATCGACTCCCAAATATAAGCTTTTGTATGAAGCCTTTGGCTGGGAGGTGCCGATGTTTATTCACTTGCCGCTGATAATGGGACAAAATGAGGACGGAAGCGTTTCAAAGCTTTCTAAGCGTCACGGCGCGACAAGCTTCGAAGACCTTATGAATATGGGATATTTGAGCGAGGCAATAATTAATTATATTGCTTTATTGGGCTGGAATCCTAAAACAAACGAAGAAATTTTTACGCTTAAACAGCTCGAAGATAAATTTTCTTTAGCGGGAATAAGCCGTTCTCCGTCCGTATTTGATTATAAAAAGCTTGACTGGATAAATTCACAGTATTTATCAAATCTCTCCGATGAGGAATTTGCGCAACTCAGCTATCCTTATGCGGGAGATATCAAAGACAATCTTAAAACGAATTGGATTAAAGTTGCAGCGATTTTGAAAACCCGTGTTTCCCGCCTTGACGAAGTGGCGGAGAAAATAGCATTTTTAAACGAAACGCCCGACTATGATATTGCTTTATATGAAAACAAAAAGAATAAATCGAGCGTTGAAACGAGCATAAGCGTATTGTCAGACTTATCGGAAATTTTAAAATCCAACGTCAAATCATGGGATAATGACAGCTTGTTCAGCGTTTTGAGCGAATATGCCAAAGAAAAGAACATAAAGACGGGGCATGTTATGTGGCCTTTAAGGATTGCTCTTTCGGGTCTTGCTGTTACGCCGGGGGGAGCTACAGAGATCATGGAAATACTGGGTGAAGAAGAAAGCATGCTTCGGATTGAGACGGCTCGAAAGCGTTTGGAAAACGCCCTGAGCAAATAAAGCTTGCATTTAGCATTTCTCCCATATATAATAGTGAAGAACTAATCAGCCGGCCCCTTGGTCAAGCGGTTAAGACACCGCCCTCTCACGGCGGTTACAGGGGTTCGAATCCCCTAGGGGTCACCATAAAAAATCAATAATCGCTTTGAGCGATTATTTTTTATGGATATGAAAAATTTTCAGCGCAGACAGTATTTTCGGTTTATGTATACCGCGGCGAATATGACAGTGCAGTGCGCTCAAACAGGCCCTGATACGCGCCGCGTAAAATCCCCGCCCGTTCAATGAACGCAAAGCGGCTTTGCCGCTTTGCGTTGCGATTTGCCCCGTATAGGCAAGCCCCGTTAGCTGTCATGCGAATAAGGCGCGATTATACAAATAAATAAAAAAAAGCGCATTTCTTTGTTTTGTGTAAATCTTGAACAAATCAATAGACATATTCATATCATTTTGATAAAATATAATCTAATGTGATAAAAAAACAAATATGCGCATAAATAAGCCGGCTTAGAGCAAAAGGAGGTAAACATTAATGTGTGAATGTCACGAAAAAAGCGACCTGAGCCTTATTGAGGAAACTCTTAATAAATATCAGGACGTAAGCGGAAGTCTGATTACCATATTGCAGCATGCGCAGGATATATACGGTTATCTGCCTACAGACGTTATATATCATATCGCAAAGCGTACAAACAGCACTCCGGCTAATGTAATGGGAGTAGCAACATTTTATACGCAGTTCAGGCTTAAGCCTGTAGGCAAATATCTTATTCTTTTATGCAAAGGTACGGCATGTCATGTAAACGGCGCTGACCGTATATTGGGATCTTTGTGCGAAGAACTCAAAATTAAGGACGGCGAAACTACCGAGGATGGTCTTTTCAGTATAAAAAGCGTAGCATGTCTCGGCTGTTGCAGCCTTTCTCCTGTAATGATGATAGGAGATGAAACATATGGCTCGCTTACTCCAGAAAAAGCCATAGGAATAATCAACGAGCTTAAAGCAAAGGAGGCTGCCAAATGAAAATAGTCGTAGGTCAGGGAAGCTGCGGACTTGCCGCCGGCGCAGGCAAAGTTTATGACGCAATAAAACAAAATATCAAACAAAACGATTCGATTGAACTCAAAGTAACAGGCTGTATAGGCATGTGTTATCTTGAGCCGATAGTGGATATATACGACAACGGAGAATTAAAAGCGCGTCTTGTAAAAGTAGATGCGAAAGACGCTGAAAGAATCGTCAGTGCAGTCAGAGAAAATGAACTTAATCAGCTCGATGATATAAAAATCACAGCGGACGATGAAGGATTTTTGAATCAGCAGACAAGAATTGCGCTTCGCAACTGCGGTATAATAGACCCGACGGATATTAACGATTATATTGCAAACGGCGGTTACGGCGCCTTGAAAAAAGCGCTTAAAGAAATGAATCCCGAAAGCGTTATAGAAGAAATAAAAATTTCCGGATTAGCTGGCAGGGGCGGAGCCGGATTTCCCACTTGGTTTAAGTGGGACGCGGCAAGAAAATCCAAAGGCGAAACCAAATATCTTATATGCAACGCCGACGAGGGAGACCCGGGCGCTTTCATGGACCGCGCCGTGATAGAAAGCGATCCGCACAATCTTATAGAAGGCATGCTTATAGCGGCATACGCCATAGGAGCGGGCGAAGCGATCGTTTATGTGCGCGCCGAATATCCTTTGGCTATTGTGCGTCTTGAAGAAGCAATGAAACAGGCGCGCGAGGCGGGACTTCTTGGCAAGAATATTATGGGAAGTTCCTTTAGCTGCGAAATGAGAATAAAAGCGGGCGCCGGAGCGTTCGTATGCGGCGAAGAAACCGCTCTCATAGAATCGCTTGAGGGAAAACGCGGAATGCCCAGGCTTAAACCCCCGTTCCCGGCTGAATGCGGCTACAATGACAAGCCCTCCAATATCAACAATGTGGAAACGTTCGCCAATGTCGCATGGATAATTACAAACGGCGGAGAAAAATTCGCCGCTATGGGTACGGAAAACAGCAAGGGCACTAAAGTTTTTGCACTGACGGGCAAGATAAAGCGCGGCGGACTTGTTGAAATACCCATGGGAGAGACGCTCAGAAACGTAATATTCAATATAGGCGGCGGCATACGCGGAGACGCCAAAGTCAAAGCCGTTCAAATGGGCGGTCCTTCCGGCGGCTGTATTCCGGAAAGCCTTTTGGATACAGTAATAGATTATAAAGCGCTGAGCGCAACGGGCGCCATAATGGGTTCGGGCGGTATGGTTGTTATGGATACAAGCACATGCATGGTCGGCATGGCGAAATTCTTCCTCGACTTTACTGCAAAAGAATCCTGCGGTAAATGCGTGCACTGCCGCATAGGAACAAAACGAATGCTCGAAATCCTCAGCCGCATTGTTTCCGGCAAAGGAAAAGAAGGCGATATCGAGCTGTTGGAAGAGCTCTGCTATGCCATAAAGGACGGCGCTCTTTGCGGTTTGGGTCAGACGGCGCCTAACCCTGTGCTTACCACTATACGCTATTTCAAGGATGAATATATTAAGCATATAAACGAGAAGAAGTGTCCTGCGAAGGAATGTGCTGAGCTTCTTACGTATACTATAGATGAAGCCTCCTGTAAAGGATGCGGACTGTGCGCAAAGAAATGTCCCGCTAAGGCAATTACGGGCGAGATCAAAAAACCGTTTGAGATCGATCCTGAAAAATGCATCAGATGCGGCCAGTGTAAAATCGCATGCCGTTTCGGCGCGGTGCGGGTTGAATAGGAGGGATATGATGAGCGAAATAAAACTTAAGATAAACGGAAAACAACTGACAGGAACATCCGGAGAAACTATTCTTCAAATAGCCCTGAAAAACGGTATTGAAATACCTAATTTGTGCTATGCGCAAAACCTTAAAACGTACGGCGCATGCGGAATGTGCGTGGTGGAAGCCGAAGGCAGCCCCAAGCTTTTGAGAGCCTGCTCTACGCTTGCAAAAGACGGTATGGTGATCGACACGGAAAGCGAACGTGTTGTCAAAGCCAGAAAAATTGCGCTTGAGCTTTTGATGAGCGACCATAAAGGAGACTGCAAAGGCCCATGCTCCCTTAATTGCCCAGCCGGCACTGATTGTCAGGCGTATGTAAAAGCCATTGCCAATGCGGACGAATATGAAGCTGTCAGAATTATAAAAGAGAAACTTCCGCTTCCGGCTTCCATAGGCAGAGTATGTCCTCATCCGTGCGAAAGCGCATGCCGCAGACGTTTGGTGGAAGAGCCTATATCTATAGCTTATATCAAAATGTATGCGGGGGACGCACTGCTGAATGCCAATAAGCATTATCTGCCGCCTATAGCCGCGGATACGGGCAAAAGCGTCGGTATTATAGGCGGAGGCCCTGCGGGACTGACAGCAGCTTACTTTTTAAGATCCTTCGGCCATGACGTGACAATTTATGAAGCCATGCCTAAAATGGGCGGAATGTTGCGTTACGGTATTCCGGAATATCGACTGCCCAAGAAAATTCTTGATGCTGAAATAGCTGAAATAGCCTCAATGGGCGTAAAAATGAAAAATGACGTTAAAATAGGCGCGGATATCAGTTTCAGCGATGTAAAGAAAAAACACGACGCGGTATTAGTAACCATAGGCGCGTGGTCCAGTACGAAAATAGGAGTAGAGGGCGAAAACCTCAAAGGCGTACTCGGAGGCATTGATTTCTTAAGAGAAGTGAGCCTTGGAAATGCTCCCGACATAGGCAAAAACGTCGCTGTTGTCGGAGGCGGCAATACTGCTATGGACGCATGCCGCACGGCCGTAAGGCTCGGCGCTGAAAACGTATATGTTATATACCGCCGTACTCAAAAGGAAATGCCTGCGGAAGAGATCGAATACGAAGAGGCTTTAGAGGAAGGCGTTACGTTCAAGTTCTTGACAAATCCCGCCGAAATTATAGGCGAGAACGGAAACGTCAAAAAAATAAAACTTCAGATAATGCAATTGGGAGAACCTGACGCCAGCGGTAGACGTTCTCCTGTGCCCGTAGAAGGCAAATTCGAGTATCTTGATGTAGATACAGTAATCGCCGCCATAGGACAGAAAGTGGACCCGAAAGGATTTGACGGGCTGGAGCTCAACAGAAAAGGTATTATATCCGCTGACGAAGCTACTTTCAGAACGAGCGAAGAAAAAGTATTTGCCGCAGGAGACGCTACGAATAAAGGCGCGGGAATAGCCATAGAAGCTATCGGCGAAGCGAATAAAGCCGCATATGTTATAGACGGATATTTAAATGGGAATTTGATAGGTTACAAGCCGGCTTATGTATCTGAAACTGAAGTAACGGAAAAAGATTTTGCAGACAGACCTAAGCAGGCGCGTGTGAAGATGCCGCAAAGAAGCGCTGAAGAAAGGCGCAAAGATTTCAAAGAAATCAACCTTGGCATATCAAAAGAGGACATAATAAAAGAAGCAAAACGCTGTCTTGAATGTGGCTGCCACGATTACGGCGATTGCAAACTCATAAAATACGCCAATATGTACGATATTCATCCTGAGAGGCTCAAAGGCGAACATCATCCCGGATTTGTGGAAGAAAGACTCATAAGCATTGAGCGCAATCAGAATAAATGTATTCTTTGCGGGCAATGCGTAAGAGTATGCGCAGAAGTTGCCAAGCAAGGTATTCTGGGGCTTGTAGATAGGGGCTTCAAGACTGTCATCAAGCCGGAATTCAATGATCCGGAAACTATTAAAGTCTGCGCCGATTGCCATAAATGCGCGGATCTTTGCCCGACAGGCGCTTTGAAAATAATAAATAATAATTAATTAAACTTAAAGCTGAAGTTAAACTTTAACTTCAGCTTTTTATTTTATTTGTTATTATCGCAATTATCGCGGTCGTTATTTATACGGCGTTTATCCTTATAGTCGGATTCGGAAAGGGCTACAGCAAAAAAACTAACGAATCTGCCTCCGGATTTTTTCTGGGAGGGGGCACCAAGCTCTTAATTCTATACCTTACGACAGCCGCAACCTGCTTCAGCAGTTGGGCGTTTATGGGGGCGGCAGGGTCTTATTATCAAAACGGCGTAGGCTTTATGGCCAGCATGATGTGGCAGGTTATCGTTGTAATGATGATGGGAATTTTCGGTACGAGATTCTGGACGCTCGCAAACAAGTTTGGCTACATAACTCCGGCTGATATGCTGGACGATTACTATGACAGCAAAGCTTTGCGCATAATAACTTCTGTCACCCAGGTTATTTTCTGTATTCCTCACATGATGATACAAGCTACGGCTATCGGCCTTACGTTTGAGATAGTTTCCGCCGGAGCTATTCCCTACTGGGCCGGAGTTCTGTATGTTGCGTTGATTGTAGGCGTTATGGTCTACAAAGGCGGCTTTAAATCGCAGGCATGGGTTGGCGCGCTTCAGTGTGTGATCTTTACTGTCGTTATGTGGGCCAGCGTATTTCTTTTCGTAGGCATACCGGAGGTTGGCGGCTTCGAAAACATGTTCCGTTATCTGTCTGAAAATACCGATTTGATGCTGTATCAGGGTTTAGACGGTAATTTCAATTGGAAAACATACGCGTCGTTTTTCTTTGCGCAGGGACTTGGCAATTTTCTTTCTCCTTATGTATGGCAGAGAATGTATGCAGCGGACAGCGCAAAAACGAACAGGCGCATGGCCGGACTTATGGCTCCGTTTTACGTATTCGTAGTCATGTTCCCGATATTGCTGGTAGCTTTTGCAGGCATGATGCTCTATCCGGAACTTGCCAACGTTGATACGATATTCATGACGATATCTTTCGATCACTTCCCTGGCTGGGCAGTCGCGGTCGTTATCGGAATATTGGCAGCCGCAATGTCAACTTTTTCCGCGCAGCTAATATGCTCGTCTTCGCTTATATCTGTGGATATGATAAAAACGGCCAAACCGGATATGTCCGAAGAAAAAATAAGCCGCATTGGCAAGAATGTTGTTTTAGCAATACTTGTGCTTGTCGTCGCTCTTTCTTTAGCGGAGGTCCAAAGCATCATGGCGCTTTCCAAGCTTGCAATGTCCGGATGGGCGCAGCTTTTGTTCCCTCTGATAGGAATTTTCTTTTGGAAGAGGGCTACAAAACAGGGGGCGATTGCAGGACTTTGCGCGGGAGTATTCTGCGTAGCGTTCTTCCACTTTGTCATTAAAAATCCGTTCGGATTTCAAAGCTGCATATACGGATTGCTTGCAAACGCTATAGTGTTTGTAATTGTAAGCCTGCTGACAAAACAGCAGATTTCAGAAGAGACGAAAAACAGATTCAACATTAAAATGCTCCAGAAAAAATAAAATAAAAAAAAGAGGTAATTGTAATGAAGAAAATCGTTGATTTGACAATGGTATGGGGTACTGAAATCACGCCCGTGCCCGGACTTCCGAGTATTAAATTTTCGCCTTTAACGACACATGAAGAGCATACTCGCTCAAATACAAAGGTTGTTTTCAGTATTCATACAGGTACGCATATTGACGCTCCGTACCATATGGTTCCCGATGGAATCACGATTGAGCACGTGCCGCTTGAAATCTTTATCGGACCTGCATTGGTTGTAGACGTGACGGATAAAGCTAAATCCAAAGAACCCATTACGGTTGATATGCTTAAAGAAGCCGGCCTTCCCGGTTATGATGTTTTGAAAGATAAAAGACTTATTCTCCATTCCGGATGGGCTGAAAAACATTGGAATAAAGAAGATTTTTACACAGCTAATCCTTATATTCATACAGAAACGGCCGAATATTTGGCAGAAAGCGGCATAAAAGCGTTTGCTCTTGACTGCGCTGTTGATCAGGGCGATCCGTTCCCTGTACATCGTATATTCCTCAGAAAAGGAATTCCTCTTATCGAAAACTGCGTAAACCTCGGAGCGTTGCCTAGGGATAAAGAATTTACGCTGATAGCCTTCCCGCTCAAAGTGGAGCACGGAGACGGTTCTCCCGCAAGAGTAGTAGCTTTGGTAGATTAATCAATAAGTTGAACGGTTTGAAAAAACCGTATGAGTAAATATCAAAAAGACTGAGGCCGCAGGCGGTTTATTCCTCTGCGGCTTCAGCGAAGCAGTTGGCAGGGGAAAAACCGGTCGTGATAACAGGCGCTCAGCGTTCAGGTTCTGACCCATGGCCGGACGGCCCCGGCAACATCGCCGCAGCGGTTAGAGTGGCTTCTTATATCCAGTCTCGCGGCAAAGGAGTAATGGTTGTTTTTTCCAACTCTATTCATCAGGGAAAGGAAATCCACAAGGCACATACATGGTCTTTAGATCCTTTTGATTCGAGAGATAAAGGCAGATTAGGATATGTGTATCCCGATAAAGTTGTATATTACCGCAATTCTCAGAGGAACCCTTTAAAACTTAATGAATATATTGATTATCCGGTTGAAATAGTCATGTTTTACAGCGGCGCGGACGCTAAAATGATAGAATTCCTTGTCAGCCGTAAAGTGCGTGGCATCGTTATAGAAGCTGTGGGACCGGGCAACGTAAATGATGAATTTTATAATGAGATTGTCAAAGCGCGCGCTGCAGGCATAGAAGTGGTTATTACTACTCATTGTTACGGCGGAAGGGTAATGCCTTTGTACGCGTACGCAGGAGGCGGGGTATCGCTGAAAAAAGCGGGAGCTGTTTTTGCCGGGAGCCTTCCGAGCTCCAAAGCGAGGCTTTTGCTTAAGTTCGCTTTGAATTTGAATATATCTCATGAGGATATGCAAAAATTTTTTGACGAACACTGTAACTGATATATTTGATTTCAGAGGGATTTTTAAATTTAAAGTAATTTGTATTGTAATATAAAAAGCTTTTGAGTTGTCTCAAAAGCTTTTTATTCGTTTTTGCTGTTTATTTTAGAAAGCAGCCAATCGCTGATATATGAATAAGCCTCATATTTGTTCGTTTCATTCAACAGTTCGTGCCTTGCATTGTGGTAGAGTTTGAAACTAACGTCCTTCATACCGGCTTTTACAAAAGTTTTATATGAATTTTTTACTCCTTCGCCAAATCCGCCTACAGGATCAGCGTCTCCGGATATAAACAGAACCGGTAAATTTTTGTCCATCAATAAAAGGTTTGACGGCTTTTGGTTATAAGCTATTCCTCTGAACATTTGCATGAACAGTCCTGTAGTCGGTATTCCTCCGCATTTGGGATCGGATATGTATTTGTCCACTTCAGTATTATCTCTTGTGAGCCAGTCGCTCTTTGTGCGGTTTGGTGCAAAGGCTTTGTTATATCCGCCAAAGGCAAGCTTGTCTAAAAGTGTGCTTCGTGTACGTTTCCCTTTAAAAGCTGCACTGACGCTTGCCGCCGCACGTCCGGCGGATAATATTAAAGACGGGGTATAGCCCGTGCCGCTGAGTATTGCTCCGCTGAGCGATTTATTGTAGATGATTAAATATGAACGTGTAAGGAAACTTCCCATGCTGTGCCCGAAAATAAAATAAGGGACTTTTGCATATTTTTCGCTTACTATGTCGTGCAGTTTTTTCATATCCTCAACTACGCAAAACCAACCGTTATCGTCGTCGAAATAAAGATAATCTTCATCATTTTCAAAACTTTCTCCATGACCTATATGATCGTTGGCTGCGACTGCAAAACCGTGCGTATTCAGAAAACGTGCGAAATGATCGTATCGTTTTATATGCTCGGCGACTCCGTGAGAGATTTGCACAACACCGATTGTTTCATTATCGGCCGGCCATAAAACAGCGTTTATATTTGATCTTTTATTTGATGAAAGAAAATTAAATTGC
The DNA here is from genome assembly GCA_944381375.1 of uncultured Lachnospiraceae bacterium. Lineage (GTDB taxonomy): Bacteria > Bacillota > Clostridia > Eubacteriales > Anaerofustaceae > CALWKX01. The sequence goes on along the minus strand of CALWKX010000006.1, from coordinate 59,251 downwards.
TCTATTTCTCTCATTTGATTGCCTCCGTACTCTCGATAATGTAAAATTATCATATATTAAGTGTAATTTCAGCGCCGTTGTTTGTCAAGAAAAGGCGCAATAAGGAGTAAAAAATGTCAAAGTACATAATAGCGCTTGATCAGGGAACGACGAGTTCGCGCGCCGTTATTTATGACGAAAACGGTATTGTAAAATCGTTTGCACAGAAACCTCTAACTCAGCATTATCCGCGTCCCGGCTGGGTGGAACATGATCCCGAGGAAATAATAAAAACGCTTTTTGAAGCGCTGAGTGAAGCGTTTAAAAAAAGCGGAGTGAAAAGAAGCGACATAGCGGCGGTAGGCATAACAAACCAGAGAGAAACCAGCGTAGTATGGGAAAAAGACAGCGGCAGAAGTATCTATAACGCAATTGTATGGCAGTGCCGAAGAACTGCTGATACATGCGAAGAACTAAAAAAAGACGGTATGGGCGCTTATATACAGGAGAAAACGGGTCTTTTGATAGACGCTTATTTTTCCGCTACCAAATTCAAATGGATTCTCGATAATGTAGGAGGAGCGAAAAGCGCCGTTGAAAAAGCAAATCTTCTGTGCGGTACGATAGAAAGCTGGATTGTATATAATCTGACGAAAGGCCGCGTACATGTAAGCGATTATTCGAATGCGTCAAGAACGATGCTTTTTGATATTGACCGGCTTGAGTGGGACGAGCTTCTTTTGAAATCTTTGGGCATACCTGAGGGCATGCTGCCTTATCCCGTGTGCGGAAGCGAAAAAGTAGGCGAAATAGCGGCGGGGATATGCGGTATAGAAGCGCTTGAAGGCGTGCCTGTATGCGCGCTTATCGGCGATCAGCCTTCGGCGCTTTTCGGACAGGGATGTTTTGAAAAAGGGCAGGCAAAAAATACGTACGGCACAGGCTGTTTTATGCTTATGAATACGGGCAGCGACAGCGTGCGCTCGAAATGTGGACTTGTAACAAGCGTAGGCTGGTCTGTTGCGGGCAATACTTCTTATGCTCTTGAAGGAAGCGTATTTAATGCTGGAAGCGTTGTTCAGTGGCTGAGAGATGAGATGGGTCTTATAAATTCTTCCGCTGAATGTGAAAGTGTAGCTCTAAGCGTAAAAGACAATGCAGGCGTATATTTTGTGCCTGCGTTTAACGGGTTGGGAGCGCCGTATTGGGATATGTATGCGCGCGGTATAATTACAGGTCTTACCAGGGGAAGCGGAAAAGCGCATATTGTTCGTGCAGCACTGGAAAGCATGGCTTATCAAAGCGCTGATCTTATGCTTGGTATGCAGAAAGATTCGTCGATAAAAATCAGCGAGCTTAGAGTTGACGGCGGCGCATGTGTTAATAATTTCATAATGCAGCTTCAGTCAGATATTACTGATACAGTGATAAACCGGCCTGTAAATATCGAGACGACTTCCGCCGGAGCCGCATATTTGGCCGGTTTGAGCTGCGGGCTTTACGGCAGTTTTGATGAGATTCAAAAGCTGAGAATAACTGAAAGAATTTTTGTTCCTTCCGCGGAATCAATCCGAACAAAAGATTGTTTTGAACAATGGCATAATGCTGTAAATCGTGCAAAAAGCAGCTGAGTTTGAAGAATACGGCGCGAAGTTTTTGCGTCCTGATATATTCTTTGAAAAACTGTGATTTATTAATAGTATTTAAATTTGACAAGCTATATATATAGTAATATAATTATTTTATAGTTATCGGAGGATTTTTATTTAATGACAAAACAGCAATTTTGGAAAAACGGTGTCTCAGGTTCAACGAAAGGTCTTGTTATTGCAGGCGGTGTTATAAGCTTGCTTTGCGGCGGTTTAAATGTATTAACTTTTATAAGTTATTTAAGTATGGGCTATATGTCTAACGCTATTTTTGTGGCTTTGGATATGGTTGTCTTTTTAGCTTTGGGACTTGGCTTGCTGCTTGCAAGAAGCCGTGTCTGCGCTGTTATAGTAGGTGTATGGTATTTTATAGGAAGAATATTGATTTTAGCAATGTCCAATATATCTTATTTTACAATCGCTTTATCGATCATATTCATCGGCCTTTATGTTATGGGTATTATAGGAACTTTTAATTTCCACAAAGAATATAATCAAATGATGTTCGATAATACTAATAACCAAAATAACAATTATGACAACTATACGCCGTATCAATAGTTTGGATTTTCATATAAAATGAGATCAAATTAGCAGAGAATAAAAGCGCGGCAGACGGATAAGAGCAATTTTGCTTTTATCCGTTTTTGTTGCTAAAAAAATATTATACACGCAAGTTTCTCCCATCGGAATTTCATTTAATTAAATGTTAAGGCAGAGTCATTATAATTCATTTGAGTATTGGCAATAATATCCCGGGAGATAAAAATATGAAATATACAAACGAACTTATAAATGAAACAAGTCCTTATTTGAGGGAGCATGCCCATAATCCGGTCAATTGGCACGCATGGAACGACCAGGTTTTTGAAAAAGCGAAAAAGGAGAATAAGCCGATTTTTCTGAGTATAGGCTATTCGTCATGCCACTGGTGCCATGTCATGGCAAAGGAATGTTTTGAGGACGAAGAAGTTGCAAAAACGCTCAACAAAGAGTTTCTGTGTATTAAAGTGGACCGAGAAGAGCGTCCCGATGTAGATATGGTTTATATGCAGGCGGCGCTGCGGCTTACAGGCAGCGGCGGTTGGCCTTTGAATATCTTTATGAGCGCAGATAAAGACGCATTTTTCGCAGCTTCTTACATCCCTAAAAAATCTTTTTTAAATCTTTTGGATCAAATCAGTAAATTTTGGAATGATGAGCATGAAAAACTCGTCTCAAGCGCCAAAAGTATTACCGAAGCGATTAATTTTTCTGCAAATGATATAAGCCGCAAAGATGCGCCTTCCACACTTAAAGCACTGAAGGCGTTAAGAGAGGATTTTGACGATAAATACGGCGGTTGCGGCATGGTAATGAAATTTCCCATGCCGCATAATCTTTTATTTCTGCTTTATGCAGATAGGTCTATGGCTGAAAAGACTTTGCTTAATATGGCGCGCGGAGGGATATTCGATCATATAGGAGGGGGTTTTTTCCGTTATTCTACAGATCTTTATTGGCTTATACCTCATTTTGAAAAAATGCTTTATGACAACGCGCTTTTGGCCTATGTATATCTTGTTGCATATGAGATTACAGATAATTGTATTTATAAACAAACGGCATTAAAAATACTTGGTTATATGTCGCTTGAACTGAAAAGTAATGAAGGCGGATTTTATACCTCGCAGGACGCTGATTCTCAGGGCGAAGAAGGCAAGTATTATTTATTTGAACCGGAAGAAATATACCGCCTTTTCGGCAAAGAACAGGCGGATCATTTCGCTCTCAGATACGGCATCACTCCTAAAGGGAATTTTGAAGGCAAAAATTTGCCTAATTTGATTATGACGCACGATATAGAGCCAGTGGATGATGAAATGATACAAAAGGCGTATTTGTACCGCAAGACGCGCTATCCGCTTAAAACCGATAATAAGATACTCGCTTCATCGAATTCTCTGGCGCTGGCGGCGTATGCAGCAGGAGCGAGAATACTGCAAGATGAAAAGATGATGAGCGAAGCTGTTGATATATACAACTTCATAGAGGGACGCTTGTTCAAAAACAGCGAATTATATTCCTGTATTACTGAAGGCAAGCTTGGGGCGAAAGCTTTTTTGGATGATTATGCGTTTTACATTTTTGCGCTTATAGAATTGTATCATGCCTCTTTGGAGGATAAGTATATTGAACGTGCGGTTATGCTTGCGGAAAAGGCTGTTGATTTATTCTGGGATCAAGAATATAAGGGCTTTTTCTTTACTTCACATGAAAATAATGTTCTTCCCGTACGCGCAAAAGAAATTTACGACGGCGCTATTTTTTCCGGCAACAGCGTTATGGCCTATAATTTGTCAAGGCTGTGTCTTATTGAAGATAATGATAAGCTCAGCGAAATAATGAAGAAACACAGTGAATTAATGAACGGATACGCTGAAAAATATCCTCAGGCTCTTTGTTTTTATTTTTACAGTATGATGCCTGTGAAAAAAATAATCCGCAGCGTGCCTGCATGCAAGAAAAACGAGAACTTTAAAGCGCGTACCAATTGGGTTGTCGTAAATAAAGACGGCCAAAACAAAGAGTATCCTGCTATAAATTCATCTGTGACGTATTATGTGTGCGAAGGCGGTAGATGCTATCCTCCGCAAAATACACTGGATTAAATAATACCTTCATTATAGAATGGTTTGCAGTTTGTTAAAATAAGGTGAAAAAATGAAAAAATTTGTTTAGTTCTGTTATAATAAATTAATACAGGAATTTTTTTACTTATTTGAATCACAAGTATATGAACAAGGAGAAACAAATGAAAAAATATTACAGATTTTCGTTAATCATAGCAGGGATATTCGCTTTGGCTGCTGGTCTGTATGCTCTTTTTAATCCGCGGCAAACTCTTCAAACAATAACGATAGTCACAGGTATATTTTTGCTTATTTCCGGTATTCATACGCTTATATTTTATTTTTCAATGGCCAAAGGGCTTCCTTCTACAGGCTGGCTGTTGTTTGACGGCGTGATATCCGTAATTGTCGCGATAATGTTTACATTCAACAGTAGTTTTGTAGTAGATGCGCTTCCGATACTTTTCGGCGCATGGATGCTTATATGCGGTATTGATAAGGCGGTACAGGCGTTTAATGTGAAAAAACAGGACAGCAAGGGATGGCTTTCTACGCTTGCCATTGGCGTTGTGTGCATATTGCTTGGTATTACTTCGATTCTTACACCGGCAATAGGCTCTTTCGCTATAAGCATGGTTATAGGAATATGCCTTATAATTTACGCAGTAGCACTTTTTATAGTTTACAATACGCTGAGAAAACTTGAAGGGTTTGATAAAAAAACTGTTGAATAAAACAGGAGTCATAGTATGAAGAGGCTTTTGAACACGGCATTAAAAAGAATAGTTGTAGTCGGGATATTTATGGTAATACAGCTTGCCTTTTTTGTTGCCGTGTTCTTTGCGTTCATGGATTATATTTTGGAAATATATATCGTAAGCATCCTAATAACTATTTGCGTTATACTTTATATAGTTAATTCTGAAAGTAATCCTGCTTATAAAATCGCATGGATCATTCCTATATTGGTATTGCCTATATTCGGAGTATTATTTTATTTGCTGTACGGCAGAAATTATTTATCGGAACGAACGCGGATGAAGTTTCTTGATATACAAAGATTTTACTCAGATAAAATAGGATATATGGATTCAGATTTTGATAAGCTTAAATCAGAAAGCTTCGAAGCTTCCATACAAAGCCGCTATATAATGAACACTACAGGCGTGGGCCCTTATCTTCATACGGAAAGCGAATTTATCCCTTCAGGCGAAATAATGCTTGAACGTCTGACAGAAGAACTTAAAAAAGCAAAGCGGTTTATATATATGGAGTATTTTATTATAGACATGGGATACATGTGGGATGAAATACTCAAAATACTTGAAATCAAAGCTCAGGAAGGACTCGATATAAGAGTTATATACGACGATTTCGGCTCGCTTACTTTTTTGCCTCATGATTATGATGAAATTTTGGAAAAGAAAGGGATAAAAGCGTGCGTATTCAATAAGTTTACGCCTTGGCTTACTATAGCGAGACTCAACAACAGAGATCACCGTAAAATATGCGTTATAGACGGCAATGTGGGATTCACCGGAGGCATTAATATAGCGGATAAATATATCAACCGCGCCAAAAGAAAAGACCACTGGCTTGACAGCGGCGTAATGATTAAAGGCAAAGGCGTTTGGAGTATGAGCGTGATGTTTCTTTCTATGTGGGATTTTCTGAGAAAGGAAAAAAGCGATTACCATATATGCGCCCCTGATTATAATTTATATAGCAACATTAAAAATGACGGGTATGTGCAGCCGTATACTGATACGCCTCTTGATTTTGAGGCAGTAGGTGAAAACGTATATATGAATATGATCAACAGGGCCAAAGAATACGTATATATATCTACGCCGTATTTGATAATAGATAATGAGATGATCACTGCGTTGTGTAATGCGGCAAAAAGCGGCGTTGAGATTATTCTTACAACTCCGAAAGAATCAGACAGTAAAATAGTGAGCACTCTGACCCATTCTTATTACAAGCCGCTCGTTAGCTGCGGAGTAAAGATTTATGAATATCAGGATGGTATAATACATTCAAAAAATTTTATATGTGATGATAAGTATGCAGTGGTGGGAACTATAAATTTGGACTACAGAAGCTTGTATCTTCATTATGAGTGCGGCATTTGGCTTTACAATGCTTCAAGTATTGCGTCAATGAAAAGCGATTATTTAAATATTTTGTCATCCTGCAGGCAGGTAAGCATACAGGACTGCGAAAACGTTAGATGGTATAAAAAACTCATTTGGCAGATTTTGAGACTTATTGCTCCATTATTATAAAAAAGGCATTATACGTAAAGCCTTTTTTTAATTCCCGTCCGTTTCGGTTGGAAAAGCGCTTATGCAAGCGCATATTTCCATACGGATTTTCCCCCTGTCAGAGGCAAACCCGCCCGAGGCGCGGCATGATATAAATTATCATTAAATAAATAAAACAATTTTATAAAAATATTTCATTTGACTACAGCTATAAGCTATAATTAACATATATAATAAAGCTTAAGGAGAATAGAACATGCTTAGTAAAACATTGTCTGAAAAGATGGCCGATTTTGCATTGTCGCTAAGATATGAAGATATACCGCAGAATGTCGTTGATGCAGTAAAATTGCACATACTTGATACGATAGGGGTGGGCTTGCTTTCTGTAAATACATCCCCTGTTTCTCCCGTTATGAAAAAAGTAGCTAACGATAAAGGCGTTAATGAATGTACGCTGTGGGGAAGCAATAATAAAGTCAGTATTGCCGATGCGGTATTGTGCAACGGCACTATCATTCATGGGCTTGATTTTGACGATACTCATACAGGCGCAATCACGCACCCGAGCGCTTCTATTTTGGCAACAGCCTTCGCCTACGGCGAAAAACTTTCAAAAAGCGGGAAAGATATCATTACTGCTGCAGTTGCCGGATATGAAGTCATAATCAGAATGGGGCTGGCTGCTGACGGCGCTTTTCACGACAATGGATTCCATCCCTCCGGCATACTTGCGCCGTTTGCGTGCGTAATCACAGCCGCCAAATTAACCGGTGCAAGCAGAAATACTATACTTAATGCGTTAGGTGTCGCAGGAAGCCAGGCAGGTACGATCATGGAATTTCTGCATGATGGTTCCTTAGTAAAAATGGTTCATACAGGCTGGGGAGCGATGAGCGCAGTATATGCGCTGAAAATGGCTGAGGCCGGTCTCAGCGGCCCTAAAACAGTCTTTGAGGGGCAATACGGAGTATATCCTGTGCATATAGGATCTGTAAAAACGCTGCCCGAAAGACTTGAAACGCTGGGCAGTGAATGGCTTACTCCTGATATAGCTTTCAAGCTTTATCCTTGCTGTCATCATAACCATTCTTTTATAGATGTGCTGCATAAACTGATGAAAGAAAATTCAATATCCGCAAATGATATTGAGTTAATTGAAGCAAGAGGAACTCATATGTGCGCTTCTCAGATATGCGAACCTAAAAATGTAAAGATAAGGCCCGAAAGTGAATACATGATGAAGTTCAGTCTTTATTATATTCTCGCGATGGCTGCATTAAATGGGAAGATTACTGCCGAAGAGATTGATTTGAAATACACAAAGGATCCGAATGTGCTTGAGATGATAGACCGCATAACGTTTATTACGGACGAATCAGTTGCAGTAAAAGGACATATGCCTGCGAAACTCAAAATCACATTAAAAGACGGGCGCGTTTTTGAGGGAGAACAGAAATATGAAAAGAGCGCTAAGGAAAATCCGATTACAAGCGAAGATGTAATAAAGAAATACAAAGGCTGTGTAAGCAGATATTTGTCAGAGGAAAGCTCTGAAGCTATTATAAATAAATCAATGTCTTTTGAAACATTAGATAATATAGACGGCTTGCTCAGTGATATGAAGCTTGATTGATCGTATTTACAAAAATTTTATTTTGCCCGAAATTATATCTGAATAATTAAAGGCAAGATTTTCAGAAAAACCGTTTTCGTGCACATTCATAACAAATATATTTTTGTAGGCGCCTTCCAGGGCGCCTTTGTATGTTTTGTATCTGCCCCTTGATTGTTTAACAGTAAATTCTTTTTGTTCACCGTCTTCAATATTTTGTATGCTTTCTTTTATATCATGAAGCGTAAGTATATCAGCCATGTCTTTGCCTCCTTGGAATTATTATTTGCCGTATGCTTTAAAAATATACAATATTTGTATATTGAGAAGATTTTTTTTCATATTTTAAAAAAAATTCTTCCAAAACGGACTAAAATATGTTAAACTGTAACAAACTTGTAACAAAACGGTAATAATATCGGAGGAATTATGGATCTGAAGTTTCAGCTTCAAATAGACGAAGAATCACGACTTGACAAGATGTGCAGCCGTCTGAGAAGAAAACAAAACAGAAACCATATCGTTGAGGATCTTATTGAAGTAAGAAAGGCAAAAAAGAAAGCCCTCCTTGACAGAAAAAATTATTACGAATATCAAAAGGTTCCTGCTAAGAAATCTAAGCTCTTTAGAAAATATTTAGACAGCAAATTAAGAAAAAAGCTTGAAAAAGCGGTTTATGCGGTAAAAAGAAAAATATTTTCTTATGAATCAGTATATCTTCATATTTATTACGGTTTTTTGGATATCGTTGATAAGGTACTGATCAGAAAACGCCAAATAATAGCAGTATGCAGCATACTGGTCTTGGCGTTGGGAGCCAAATTCGCATACAGCAAGCTGTTTGGTTGCGAGGTAATATTCAACGGTTATAATATAGGAGTTGTTGATGATATCAACGATTTTTATGAAGCGGTAGATAATGTAAACAATAACCTTGCGGAATGGTATGGCAGCAATGATATTCAATTTGAACAGACTGTAAGTTTGAGGAGCGTATTCATAAGTGATCGCAGCAGCGTTCTTGATATTGAAGATTGTGAAAGAAAAATTCTTTCATGCGAGCTGCCATTGTTTACAAAAGGCGCGGTAATTTTGATAGACGGCGTTGAAACGGTACGTCTTGCGACGGTTGATGAAGCTAATGCAGCAATTGAACAAGTGACAGAACTTTATGTCGGCGGCGTTGAGAACGCTGAAGTGCTGGAAGTAATAGAATCCAATGTAGATCAGGAAATCATTGTTGAGGAAAAACTTATAAGCGTTGGGTCAGCATGTTCGCTTGATACGGCGGTAAATTATTTATTATCGCTGTCAGCAGGCGAAAGCGTGGACAGCAGTATGCTGACAGCTTCGGCGGATGCAGCAAGCTTCGCAGGTGCGCCAGCGAGCGCTAATTTAAAAACAGCGTCGGTAGTGACGCAGGATAATTCGCCTGATGCTTTGGAACAGGCATTGACAACTAATAACGGCAACCTTGGTTTGGTGACGGCGCTTAGTTTTCGTTCGGATGATTATTCCCTTACTCCGCTTACGTCTAATCCTGTACTTACGATTACAAGCGTAAGAGAAGTTAAATTTAAGGAAAACATTGCATACGGCGTGACTTATCAGGATGATCCGGACATTTACATCGGGACAACTGAAGAGATATCCGCCGGAGTATACGGGACCAAAGAAGTGACGGCTATAATTACGTACGTAAATGGTAAGGAAACGCAAAGGCAGATTATATCTGAGACTGTTGTAAGCGAGCCTGTTGATCAAGTAATAGCAAGAGGAACAAAAATACTTCCTCCTGCTGTGAGCACTGGTACGTTTGTTATGCCCACTTCGGGACTTATAACAGATCTTGACAGGCCAGGCAGCTCCCATTCAGGATGCATGGCGGTTGATATTGCAAATTCGCTGGGCACATATATATATGCTTCTGATTCGGGCGTTGTGACAATGGCTTCATGGTGGGGCTCGTACGGTAATTCGATCGTTATAGAACATGAAGGCGGTTATTCTACAGTCTACGGGCATTTGAACGGCTTTAATGTATCGGTCGGCCAGCAGGTAACTCAGGGGCAGGTAATAGGATATATGGGCAGCACAGGATATTCAACCGGTTCTCACCTGCATTTCGAGATAAGATACAATGACGTCAGACAGTATCTTCCTAATTACTTTGCGTATTTGGCTGAAGGCGTATATGTCACAGCGTTGCAGTAAATGATCAATTGGAAAAGCGCAGATTTTAACCTGCGCTTTATTTTTGCAAAATATTCATGGTTTTAGAATACGTGTTCTTCGCATATTGTACCGCTGTCATTTTATATGTTATATTGACATTTAGTGATATAAAGCGATCAAGTATAGTGAATATATGACCTTTAGGAATATAAGCGCAACTGATAAGATATTTGCTGTGCGCAGAAAAGGAGGATAAAATGAAAGAATATTTCGAAGCTTTGTGTAAAAGGAAATCCGTGAGAGATTTCAGCGATGACTGTAAAATAAGCAAAGATGTTTATGATAACATAATGAAAAAACTTGATATGCTTATGCCTTTGGATGGCGATATAAAAGTAAATTTTGAGATAGCAGAACGCAGAGATACCAGCGCTAAATTTGGAGAATACTGTTTATTGATGTACAGTGAAAAGAAGCCGGGATATCTGATTAATGCGGGATATATGCTGGAACAAATGGATTTGTATTTTGCACTTAATAATATTGGCGTTTGCTGGTACGGTCTTGCCAAGCCTGAAAAAAAGGTCGATGCCGGCGGTCTTGATTTTGTTATAATGCTGGCTTTCGGGCAATGCGGCGAGAAGGATTTCAGATATGACAGACGTGATTTCTTAAGAAAACCTTTCAGTGAAAATTTTGATTCAAATACTGCATTAGAGGCTTTGAAAACTTCTCTTTACGCTCCGAGTGCATGCAATACACAGCCGTGGTATGTTGAGGGGAAAGACGGTTTAATTTCCGTATACCGTGATACAAATGTGGCTGCACGTTTGCCGAAGGCAATGATAAGTTATTTTAATTCGATAGATATGGGAATATATATGCTTTGTCTTGAAGTATCTTTGCAGCACTACGAGTACATTTTTGAAAGACGGTTTTACAATTCTGAACAGATGGATATCAAAGGGCGCATCAAAATTGCCGAGTATAAGATTTTATGATGAGCAGGAGTGTTTGTGACGCGTTTTAAAAAAGCAAGGGGCGGCGCCGGCGCGCGTTAAGCTTTGGCTTAACGCGCCGAAGAGCGCTTAAGCGCTCTTGCCCGATTTTATCGGGCACCGGCGCCGCCCCTTGCTTTTTTTCTAAAAACATCTAAATCTAAAACAAAATGACTGCATAAAACATAAACTGCAAAACAGCATAGCAGGATTTACTTTTATCTGACGGTATGGTTCGGAAGATCTGCGGTAATAATCGCCGCTGTAAGACAGCTTATTTAAAAGATTGGCATAAGCAGGTTCATCAGGATCAAGTTCGCGGGCTTTTTTAGCATGCTCTAAAGCCGTTATTCTGTTTCCTATGCCGTCATTGGCCAGTGCGCTCAAATAGTACCATTTGGCGTCGCGGTTTTGATAATTGTTGAGCACATTTAAAGCTTCTTTGTAATGTTTGGCATTTATATAATTGCGCGCGGCGCGTATCTCATTAGGTTCTGTCGGATCATTGGGCGAAGTATAATAATCGCTTCCGTATCCGAACCCGCCGAATCCTCCAAATCCGCCGAATCCTCCAAATCCGCCAAAGTCGAAACCTTCAAAGCCCGGTTCCCTTTCAGAAGAATATTGTCTTTTGTAATATGTGTCATCCGAATCAGTTTCGCCCTTCATAATCTGATTATAAGCGGCGTTTATTTCCTTCATTTTTTGCTCAGCATATGCGTCGCCTGGGTTCAGATCCGGATGGTATTTTTTAGCCAGAGCGGAATAAGCTTTTTTAATTTCTTCATCGCTTGCATCGGGAGTAACTCCCAATACTTCGTAAGGATCCCTGTTCATATGTTACCTCATTTGATTGCACGCGGCTTCATATTTCAGCCATATACCGCTGAAAAGTATATTTTTTATTATTGAAGCGTCATTTGATATCGGCAATTTTTCGAACTTGATAGCGCACTCGCCTAAGAGCATTTCCAGAATTTCTTTAAATTCAATAATCGAGCCCTTTTCATTATACATATCCATAAGAGGATTGTAATTATTTTTTTTTATATCATTTTTAATATCAGTGCATGCATCGAGAATATATATAAATTTCCCGAGTGAAAAAGCCATGTCGCTTATTTCTTCACCCAATTTATCTTGTTTGTATAAAAACACTTCATACATCACTTTTCCGAAAATATTACCTGCTTCATCCGGCAGGCACTTTCCGCTTTCCTCTATTTGCGTAAGACGTTTTAGACAGCAGGCTATCTTTTCGTATTTTGAAGCATAAATATTTTTGAGCATGCCTGCTTTTGATGAAAGTAACAATGCTTTTGCCTTTGACGAAACGTTATTTTCATCTTTTACATCATCAACAGCGTTGTGATAAGCTAAAATTATGTTCATATCAGCAGCGTAATCAGTTATTTCGTTTGTCCATTCGCTGTGTTTTTTTACAGGATGTACCGCACACCGCGCCTGTTTTCGTTTCCCTTCGCAATTATATGCAGATGACAAAACTAAAATAAGAAACGCCATATCATACGTAAGCGCGAATCTGCCTGTGAATCCGTATTTGTATTTGAGCCGTGAACAAAGCCCGCAGTATACTTCGCGATAGCGGTTGATTTCGTCCTCTGTCATTATTTGCTTATTTGCAACAGCATAGCCAAACATATATCAGCTTTTCGCCTCGAATTTATTTTTGCATATAGGGCATGTTATTATGATTTTGCCTTTGCCTTTCGGGACTCGTGTTATAGTGCCACAGTTCTCGCACGTGAAAAATGCATATTCCTGTGAGTTTTTGTTTGCTTTAGTTTTCGAACGTTTTGAAGATCTGATTTTATATTTTTTCGCGGAAACAGAATTTTTAAAATTCAAAAATACAGTGTTTTCATCATAGCGCTTTGTTGTATTGCGCGAGAAAACTCTAAAACAAAATATTATAAAAATAATGACTGCCGCAGTTCTGAACGCTATTGACAGATTTCCCTTAAGAAACAATGCTCCTATAAAATACAGAATAAGCATTATTATAGCCATGAACTTGCCCAGTTCATCAATTCCGTAGCGCCCGTACATAAAATTTCTCATAAATATTTATTCCTTGTTTTGATTTTATAAAATATATTAATGCGCTAAGTTTAAATTAATATTAAATTTCATCCGTTTATTGCGTTTGCCGCTAAATACAGTATAAGATTTGAAATAAAATCAGGGCTTTCGGAAAAACCGTTGTTTACCCAGCGGCGTATAATTCCGATGCAGCCGTTTACAACGAATTCATAGTAATACTCATAATATTCATCACTTTTTTCATCATATATTTCTTTGCATTGCTCTATAAACCGGTCGTGCGCTATGTAAATAATTTTTTTTATGAATGCAATGTCGCCGTTTTCTCCAAGCAGTACTTTGCACAGATCTCTGTTGACGTATATGCTCTCAATTATCTCATGTATAAAATCAAGTGTAAACATAGCTTGCGTTTGATGTTTAGCAATCGTTTGTTCAACTTCTGTTCTCAGTTCGTCTTCAATTTGATTCATTAAGTCATAGGCGTCTTTGTAATGAGAATAAAAAGTGCCTCTGTTTATATCGGCTCTTTCGCAAATTTCTTTAACCGTTATTTTATTTATGTTTTTTTTCTCTAACAGTTCCATGAGGCTTTGTCTCAATGCAAGTTTTGTATATTTTACTCTTCTGTCTGTTTTTGTGTTGTGCATCAAACGGCTCCTTAAAATAGTTTGAATATAATTATATATGATTAATGTGAATAAAACAACACTGTGTGCAAAATCATAGTATATGAATTGACAATAAAATATTGTTGGATTATGTAATGAACGATATTTGTGTTAAAATGAGCTCGTAAAATGTAAAAAAGGTGCTTAAAGAATGAAAAGGCTTATTGCATTGTTTATACTGACAATATTAACCGCTGTTCCAGCAACATCTGTTTTTGCCGATGAGACGGACAGTTCGCAGCAAAGTACGCAAACGGCGAATGTAGTATATTATATGGGTAATGTAAGCCGTGTGGAGAAAATTACTCCTAACGAAGACGGTACATTGGGATATAATATGTTAAGACAGATCTGCGAAATAGAAATACTCACAGGCCCATTTGAAGGCAGAGTATATGAAATACAGGTTAATGTGAATTATTCTCAGCCGCAGCAGCTTATAATGGAAGTAGGCACGAAGGTAATGCTTTCGGCTCAGCTTACGGAAGATGGCAGCGACATAGCGAATATATATGTATATGATTATTTCAGAATAAATTGGTTTGTTGTTTTTTCAGCAGTGCTTATAGCCCTTCTTTTAATTATCGGTTTGTTGAAAGGTGTAAAAGTGATAATAAATGTCGGGTTTTGTGCATTAAGCCTTATGTTTTATTTTGTACCTCTTGTTTTAAAAGGTGTTTCTCCAGCGCTTTTGATGATACCTGTGTGCATTATTCTTGCATTGCTGAATACGGTATTGGACGAAGGTTTTACAATTCCGAATACAGCGGCGCTTATAGGTACGGTAATAGGAGTCGGATTGGCCGGAGTAACGGGATTTATAATGGAAAAAACCGCTAAAATAACAGGACTTGGAGAGACCGAATTGAATATGTTGTTTTATACTCCAAACCATGTTGATATAGATTTTTCGGGACTTTTGTTTGCATGTGTAATGCTTATAGGATTCGGAGGGATACTTAATGTGTGCCAAAACGTTGCATGGGAAATTGAAACTGCAAAAAAAGTAAATCCGTATATATCTTTCAAAAAATTGTTTTTAAGTGGATTTAAGGCAGGCAGGGATTATATTGCCGATAATATAAATACGATTTTTTTCGTACTGATAGCAAGTATAATGCCCACATGGCTTATATATGCTGCTTATGATACGCCTCTTTACGAGCTTATGAATATGGATGTTATATCAACGCAATTTTTCAGATTCCTGGCTGCTGCTATTGGGATGACGCTGAGCATGCCTGTAACAGCGTTTTTAACGGCGAAAGTGCTGAAAAAGAGCAGCTTGTATTAATAAGGCGCACAAGTGCCGCTTGCGCGATACAGCGCGCCTTGTTTCCCCTCCCCACCCGCCCACGCGCGAGCACTGCATTAGTGCATACGCACTGCATGCGCGCTCGCGCGCTCAAAAAACAAAAAAAATCATCAATATAGTTGACAAATTAATTTTTTTATTATATAATACTTGCTCGCGAATGAACTAAATAAATTACTGATTTTGAGCGTGAAACACGCAAAAAAGAGTCGAAAGGAAGCACTTAACACAACATTTGAGCTGAATAGCCGGGAAAAAATTAAGTGCGTTTTTTTCGTCTTTCAACAATTGTAAGGAGATAAAAATTGGTACACAGCGAGCAAATCGGCAAAAGGGAAAGAATGAGCTTTTCCCGCATAGGCGATGTAATGGATCTGCCTTATCTTATCGAGATACAAAAGTCGTCATATGATTGGTTTCTGAAAAAAGGTCTTATGGAAGTATTCAACGATATCAATCCAATAGTCGATTTTTCAGGCAACCTCTACCTTGAATTTATTGATTATTCATTAGATTCAAAACCAAAATACGACGTTGAAGAGTGTAAGGAACGCGACGCCAATTATTCTGCGTCCCTTAAAATCAAAATCCGCCTTACCAACAAAACTACAGGGGAAATAAAAGAACAGCATATATATATGGCTGATTTTCCCGTCATGACCAATACGGGTACGTTTATAATAAACGGAGCCGAAAGAGTTGTGGTAAGCCAGCTCGTTCGTTCTCCAGGAGCTTACTTTTCAAAAGAAATAGATAAGCACGGCAAAGACCTTTATGCCTCGCAGATAATACCCAATAGAGGCGCATGGCTGGAATTTGAAACAGACTCAAACGATATTTTATATGTAAGAGTTGACAGGACCAGAAAAATACCGATAAGTGTTTTGCTCAGGGCAATAGGCCTTGGAACTGACGCGAAAATAATCGAAACGTTCGGCGAAGAAAAACGCCTTCTTGCTACGCTTCAAAAAGACGTTTCAGATTCAGTGGAGACAGGACTTACCGAAATATATAAAAGACTGCGTCCGGGCGAACCCGCAACGATAGATTCCGCGCGCCCGCTGTTCATGTCTATGTTTTTCGACCCGAAACGTTATGATCTTATGCATGTGGGCCGCTATAAGCTCAACAAAAAACTGGCCCTTGCGTTGAGAATAACTGGACAAATAAGCGCCGAAAACATCGCCGACCCCAAAACAGGGGAGCTTTTGTGCGCAAAAGGCGATACAATTGATGAAAAAACCGCATGGGCGATCCAAAACTGCGGCATTAACCGCGTTACAATAAAAGTGGAAGACGACAATGATTTTATTGTTATCGGCAACGGCGTTGTTGATGCCGCCGCATACGGAGTAGATAAAGAGATTTTGGATGAAGCCGGAATCGACGATATGGTCGCAACCGAACAGCTCGAAAAAATCCTGAACGAAAATAAAAGCGGCAAGCAGCTCGCAGAACTTTTAAAAGAAAATAAAAATGATCTGCTTGCGAAAACCATAACCGCAAACGATATCATTTCAGCCGTAAATTATAATCTCGGTCTTGATCATGGCATCGGAGAGCTTGACGATATAGACCATCTTGGCAACAGAAGATTACGCTCTGTCGGAGAACTTTTGCAAAATCAATTCCGCATAGGTCTATCGCGCCTCGAAAGAAGCGTGCGTGAAAGAATGGCCGGTATAGCCGTATTGGAACCGGAGGAAATCACCCCGCAGAAGCTTGTTAATATACGTCCCGTAAGCGCTTCGCTGAAAGAATTTTTCGGTTCGTCACAACTTTCGCAATTCATGGATCAAACAAACCCGCTGGGAGAACTTACGCACAAAAGAAGGCTTTCCGCGCTCGGGCCGGGCGGCCTTTCGAGAGAAAGAGCCGGATTCGACGTAAGAGACGTTCATCATTCACACTACGGAAGAATATGCCCTATAGAAACGCCGGAAGGTCCTAATATCGGTCTTATCGGTTCGCTCAGCACATACGCCAGAGTTAACAAATACGGATTTATCGAAACACCGTATCGCAAAGTCGTAGACGGGCGCGTGACGGGCACAATTGATTATATAACGGCTGACGAAGAAGGCAAATATACAATAGCTCAGGCAAATGAGCCGCTTGATGAAAACGGTTGCTTCGTGCATGAAAGAGTAACCGGAAGAACAGGCAAGCTCCGTGATTTTGTTACTGTAGAAGCTAAAAATGTTCAATATATGGATATATCTCCGCGCCAGATCGTATCGGTAGCGACGTCGCTGATTCCGTTCCTTGAAAATGACGACGCCAACCGCGCTTTGATGGGAGCGAACATGCAGCGTCAGGCAGTGCCTTTGCTCAATCCGCAGGCGCCTATTGTAGGTACTGGCATAGAATATAAGACGGCCAAGGATTCGGGAGTATGCGTGCTCGCCAAAGAATCCGGCACAGTAGAGCGTGTGGAAGGCCGCCAGATTTTGGTGCGCAACGATAATACAAAGCAACTCGATAAATACCCGCTGCTTAAATTCAAGCGTTCAAATCAGGGTACTTGCATTAATCAGCGCCCGATTGTAAAAGTCGGAGAGCATATCGAAGCCGGAGAAGTTATAGCTGACGGACCCAGCACGGATAAGGGTGATCTCGCTTTGGGCAGAAACGTGCTTATAGGATTTATGACATGGGAAGGCTATAATTTTGAGGACGCAATACTTATAAGTGAAAAACTCGTAAAAGACGATGTTTATACATCTATCCACATAGAAGAATATGAAGCGGAAGCTCGAGAGACTAAGCTCGGTCCTGAAGAAATAACGAGGGAAATACCGAATGTCGGCGAAGATGCGCTCAAAAATCTGGACGCTAACGGCGTAGTAAGAATAGGCGCTGAAGTGAGCAGTGATGACGTCCTGGTTGGCAAAGTTACCCCCAAAGGGGAGACGGATCTTTCCGCAGAAGAAAGACTGCTGAGAGCTATCTTCGGAGAAAAATCGCGTGAAGTCAGAGACACTTCTCTTAAAGTGCCTCACGGCGAAAGCGGTATCGTTGTAGATGTAAAGGAATTCACAAGAGAAAACGGAGACGAGCTTAAGCCGGGAGTAAATAAGCTTGTTCGCGTATATGTAGCAGTAAAAAGAAAAATATCAGTCGGCGACAAAATGGCAGGACGCCACGGAAACAAAGGCGTTATTTCCAGAATTCTGCCTGAGGAAGATATGCCGTTTTTGCCGGACGGAACGCCTCTGGAAATAGTGCTGTCTCCTCTCGGCGTGCCTTCCAGAATGAATATCGGACAAGTATTCGAAGTTCATCTGGGAATGGCGGCCAAAGCCTTGGGCTGGGAAATAGCCACTCCTGTATTTGACGGCGCCAGCGAAGACGATGTAATAGAATGCCTTGAAAAAGCAGGTTTCGACAAAACTGGTAAAGTTGAGCTTTATGACGGCAGAACGGGAGAAAAATTCGTAAATCCCGTGACAGTAGGTTATATGTATATGCTGAAACTTCACCACCTCGTTGATGACAAAATGCATTCACGTTCCACAGGACCTTATTCGCTTGTTACTCAGCAGCCTTTGGGCGGTAAAGCTCAGTTCGGAGGCCAAAGATTCGGAGAAATGGAAGTCTGGGCTCTCGAAGCGTACGGAGCGGCGAATGTGCTCCAGGAAATCCTTACCGTAAAGAGCGACGATGTGATCGGAAGAGTAAAAGCTTACGAGGCTATTGTGAAGGGCGAAAACATACCGCAGCCCGGAATACCTGAATCATTCAAGGTTCTGATAAAAGAATTCCAGAGTCTGTGCCTTGACATTAACGTGCTCAGTGAAAATAATGAAATAATAGAAATAACTGAGGATGTGGACGCTTCGCCGGCTTCTCCGCTTATAAAGCAGAAGACAATAGGTGAAGATACCGTCATGTTCGACTTTGACGATGACATGGAAGATAGCGCAGGTTACGGCAATAACGATGATGAAGATGAATATGATGACGATAAAAATTTTGATATGACTGCAAACACGGACGATGAATTGGACGATGATGCGCAAGAAGACGATATTGAGCCGAGTGAAGAAGATTTGATGAATCTTACAAAAGAACTCAAGGAAGATATTGTCGATTCGCTCCTTAAGGACGAATAGCGGCTATAATGGTTAAGTAAGGAAGGAGTAGCTTTGAGCGAATTAAATAATTTCAAGTCGATTAAAATAGGCTTGGCTTCGGCTAAAAAGATCAGGGAATGGTCTTACGGCGAAGTGCTTCGCCCCGAAACCATAAATTACAGAACTTCCAAACCAGAAAAGGACGGACTGTTTTGCGAAAAGATATTCGGTCCTATGAAGGATTGGGAATGTCACTGCGGAAAATATAAACAGCTTAAAAATAAAGGAGTCATATGCGACCGCTGTGGAGTTGAAGTTACAAAATCTAAAGTCCGCCGTGAAAGAATGGGCCATATTGAGCTTGCGGCTCCCGTAACGCATATATGGTATTTTAAAGGAATACCCTCGCGTATAGGCATTATGCTGGATCTTTCTCCGAAAGATCTGGAAAGAGTAATATATTTCGCTTCTTATATAGTGACGGATCCCGGAAATACTCCTTTAGAGCCTAAGCAGCTTTTAAGCGAGATTGAATATAAAGAAAACAAAGCAAAATTCAGAGATGATTTTACGGCCAAAATCGGAGCTGAGGCTGTTTTGGATCTTCTCAGGAAAATAGATCTCAACAAGGAGAGCGAAGAGCTTAAAAATATCGTAGAAAGCAGTACCGGACAAAAGAAAATGAAAGCCATAAGAAAGCTCGAAATCGTAGAAGCTTTCAAAAAATCCGGAAACTCTCCCGAGGATATGGTTCTTACCGTTATCCCTGTTATACCGCCGGATCTTCGTCCTATGGTTATGCTTGACGGAGGAAGATTCGCCACAAGCGATCTTAACGATCTTTACAGAAGGGTTATAAACAGAAACAACCGTCTGCAAAAACTTCTTAGTTTGGATGCGCCTGACATTATAATACAAAACGAAAAAAGAATGCTTCAGGAAGCCGTTGACGCCCTAATAGACAACGGCCGCCGCGGACGTCCGGTCACGGGCCCGGGCAATCGTCCTTTGCGTTCTCTTTCCGACATGCTCAAAGGAAAGCAGGGACGTTTCAGACAGAATCTTTTGGGTAAACGCGTAGACTATTCAGGACGTTCGGTTATTGTTGTGGGTCCAGAGCTTCGCATGTACCAGTGTGGTTTGCCCAAAGAAATGGCGATAGAACTCTTTAAGCCGTTTGTAATGAGAGAGCTTGTAAAAAGAAAATATTCCCAAAATATCAAAAGCGCAAAAAGAATGGTCGAACGTCAGCGTCCGGAAGTATGGGACGTATTGGACGATGTTATTAAGGATCATCCCGTTTTGCTCAACCGCGCCCCAACGCTTCACAGGCTTGGTATTCAGGCGTTTGAACCTGTTCTTGTTGAAGGACGCGCCATTAAACTTCACCCGTTGGTATGCCAGGCCTACAACGCTGACTTTGACGGCGACCAAATGGCTGTGCATGTGCCTCTTTCCGTTGAAGCGCAGGCTGAGGCCAGAATTCTTATGCTGGCTGCCTGCAATATCTTGAAGCCGCAGGACGGACGCCCCGTAGTAAGCCCGTCTCATGATATGGTGCTCGGAAGCTATTACCTTACAATGGAAGAAGACGGAGTCAAAGGGGACGGCAAGGTATTTACTGATATGGCCGAAATGGAAATGGCTTATGCCAACGGCGACGTCGATGTTCATGCCAAAGTAAAAGTTCGTATGAGCCGTGAATTTGAAGGGAAAACATATACGCGGCTTGTAGAAAGCACTGTCGGACGCTTTATCTTTAACCAAATAATTCCGCAGGATCTGGGCTATATCAAGAGAAATTCCCTCGAGGATATGTTCAAGCTTGAAATAGACTGCGTTGTTGATAAATCAACGCTTTCTCAGATTGTGTATCAATGCTTTATCACATTCGGAGCCGCAAAAACTTCCATAGTGCTTGACGATATCAAAAAGCTTGGTTTCAGCTATTCTACAAAAGGAGCAATCACCATAGGTATCTCCGACATGCAGGTGCCGGAGGCAAAGGCGAAAATACTTCAAAATGCAGATAAAGAAATAGACGTAATATACAATAAATTTGCAAGAGGTCTTTATACTGACGATGAAAGAAAGAGAAAGACGATTGAAGTATGGACAAACGCTACGAATGATGTAACCTCCGCTCTTATGAATAACCTCGACCCGAAAAACCCAATAAATATGATGGCAAACTCGGGAGCAAGAGGAAGCCAGAACCAGATAAGACAGCTTGCCGGTATGCGCGGACTTATGGCTTCTCCTACAGGAGAAATAATCGAACTTCCCATACGTTCAAACTTCCGCGAAGGCTTGGATGTTCTGGAGTTCTTCATTTCAACGCACGGAGCAAGAAAAGGTCTTGCCGATACGGCGCTCAGAACGGCTGAAAGCGGATACCTTACGCGACGTCTTGTAGATGTAAGCCAGGATCAGATTATCCGCGAAGAGGACTGCTGTACTGATACAGGATTTGAAGTAACAGCGATTAAAAACGGCAACGATGTTATAGAGACACTCAAAGAGCGCATTACGGGAAGATATACATTCCTGCCTGTATATGATCCAAAGACGAACGAATTGATAATTGACAAAGATCAGATGATTACTCATGCTATAGCTGACGAGATTGTAAAAGCGGGCATCAAAAAGGTTTCAATACGCACAGTATTTAATTGTAAGAGCAAAATCGGCGTATGCCGCAAATGCTACGGTATGGATCTTACAACATTGCAGCCTGTGAACATCGGCGAAGCTGTAGGCACAATAGGCGCTCAGTCCATAGGCGAGCCCGGCACGCAGCTTACGATGCGTACATTCCATACAGGGGGCGTTGCGGGAGCTGATGATATTACTCAGGGTCTGCCTCGTGTCGAAGAGCTGTTTGAAGCGCGCCGTCCGAAAGGAGTTGCAATAATAAGCGAAATCGACGGAGCGGTTTATATAAGCGAGAACAAGAAAAACTTAAAAGTAGTTACCGTTAAAAACGAGCTGGGAGAAGAAAAAGAATACGAAATTCCGTTTGGAGAAGTCCTTTTGGTAAGAGACGGCATGAATATCAAAGCCGGAGAGCAGATAACTAAAGGAAGCATAAATCCGAATGATCTTTTGCAGATCAAAGGAGTTGACGGAGTTCAGCGGTATATCCTTCAGGAAGTTCAAAAAGTGTACCGTCTGCAGGGAGTTCATATAAGCGATAAACACATTGAAATAATTATAAGGCAAATGCTTCGCAAATACAGAGTTGAAGAAAGCGGTGATACCAATATCATCCCGGGCAGCCTTGTAGACAGGGTTGATCTTGAAGAAGAAAATGAAAAAGCTGAAGCAATGGGCCTTCGTCCCGCAAAAGCTTCAAGAGCGCTTTTAGGTATTACAAAAGCCTCACTTGCCACTTCTTCATTCCTTTCCGCCGCTTCTTTCCAGGAAACGACAAGAGTTCTTACAGACGCAGCTATAAAAGGAAAGATAGATCCGCTTATCGGTCTTAAAGAAAACATAATTATAGGAAAACTCATACCTGCCGGTACGGGCATACAAAGTTATGGAAATATCGAAATAGAAAAGGAAAACGCACAAAAAGAAGATTTTGACGAAATGTTCGGCTCAGACCATGAAATGATTCACGGCTGCAGCCACGATGGACCGTGGGAGGATGATGCGGCAGATATCGCCAACGATATGATTTAATTGAGTAAGCGGATGCTGATATTGCTTTATCAGCATCCGCTTTCGGGGAAATTAAAAATGCGGTGGAAAAATACGCAGTTCCATGTTAAAATATTTTATCGCGCGCCTGTAGCTCAGAGGATAGAGCAACGGTTTCCTAAACCGTGTGTCGGATGTTCGAATCATCTCAGGCGCGCCATACAATTAATATAACCGCTTGGCAAAGCGGTTTTTATTTATGAACACGAGCGTTTTGATTCCAAAAAATCAAGTTTGAATTTGCACACTGCTGTCGGCTGCGGATTCTGGATTTTCGTCAAGCATGTTAATGTAATTCATTATCATCCTTGTTTCCAATTCTTCTATCAATTCTTCAGTTGAAAATTTTCTCAGATCCATTTGCGCGCTCCCCATGTTTTTTATAGGTATAATATATAATTCACACTATAAAAAAATTGTTTTATATTGTCAGATATTAATCATTGTTTGTGGAAATCATTATGCATAAAAAAAGGCATTTGTTCATTAATGCCTTTTTATTTTTTAATGCATTTTGTATCCGTTCAAAAAAATTTATTCATACGCAAAATTTATATTACTCATTTATAAAATTAGTCATAATTTTCTTCTCGTAAGCAGGGTAAGTAACTCCGGCTGCTCTCCCTGCTTCGATACATTTCAGAAGCCATGCCATATTTTCGCCCAAAGTACGAACCGTTTGCATCCCTTCTTCGTCGCGCTTTACCTGAGCCGGCGTATTCCCGTGCACCTGGTTCCAATACTGAGAAGTGACTATAGGCATATTGCTTATGGAAAAATATTTGTTCAGTCTGTCAAAGGCCGCGCTTGCGCCTCCTCTGCGGCATGAGACTATACAAGCGCCAAGTTTGCCGGCCATTTTTGAGCCTGCGATATAGAAGAGCCGATCGAGAAAAGCCGTTATTTGAGCGCACGCCCCGGCGTAATAGACGGGCGAACCTGCTACGATAGCGTCATAATTTTCGATTTTTTCCATAATTATATTTACTTTATCGTCAAAAACACATTTGTTGTTTTGACGGCATTTGCCGCAGGCGATACATCCGGCAACGGGCTTTTTGCCAAGATATAAAATTTCTGTTTCAACTCCGCGCTTATTTAAAGTTTCCTCCAGTTCTTTCAGAGCGGTATAAGTACATCCGAATTCGTTAGGACTGCCATTAATCAGCAGCGCTTTCATATAAATACACCTCTTTATATTGATTTTTATTATTAATTAATTTACTATTTCCAGTATACCAAATAAATTTCAGTTTATTAATATTTAGTCAAAGACACGGGAGTGTTACCAATAAATGTTTTTATATTATGCAGTTACATTGATTATAATGCCTGTTTTTATGATCGTTTTCGGGATTTTATGGCAGAAACGTCCTCCTGATTATAGAAATATTTTTTATGGTTACCGCACCAGAAGATCTATGAGGAGCATTGAGGCATGGAATAAAGCTCATAATTATTTTGGCAAACTCTGGCTTATCAGCGGTATTTTGTCACTGATTACAGCTGCTGCTGCGATAGCTGTTTTCTTTAAATCTAATTACTTTCTAATCATATATACTGTTGCTGTTTTTATTCAGTTGTGCGCGGCTGTCGTACCGATTTTTTTTACGGAGAACATGCTTAAAAGATCTTTTGATTCAGATGGCGCGGCTTATTCGTCTGATGAATCGGATGACTTCAAATAACTGTTTTCACTTAAATAAAAACCGGCACTTAGTACATTTGTGAGAATCTGTCTGGATTTTATTTCATTTTTATTTATTGCGATGGAAAAATCATGTATGTTCCAAATATTTCTTTTCAATAAAATTTTGGTATATTTAACCGTTTCCGCGAAATTTATAAAAGCTGCAAGGAAAAATACGAAAGCAAAAAATGCTAAAATAATTTTCCCGATATAAATGCCGCTTTCATAATTTGCTATATAGTCATAAATTACAAAGACGAAAAAAATAAAAAAAATCAAAGCGGCTGCCGCCTGAAAAGCTGCGCATGAGCGATTCGTTTTTCTGTCAAAATATTCTATTTGGATATAATTAAAATTTATTTCATTATTGATTTTGTCCATTATTCGTTTCCGCCGTATCTTTTAGCAAAACATAATAGTAAAATACTGCTCATGATTTCTATTATACTTATCGGAATCATTATAATCAGAATAACGAAAAATGACAAAGCGGCGTTAATGGCATACAGGCCCGAAGCGTTTACAACTCCTATTGTAAAGCAAATTGTGAATATAACGTTCATAAAAATACTCAAAACGGCGCTCAGACGCATCATATCGTATTCTTTCATCATCAACGCTATATATGATATAACGCATATAAGAGTATATGCTGTCAAACTCAGCGCTGTGATTATACACAGCAGAACGCTCATTTCGATATTGAAAATTTTTATACAAGATAATATTAAGCGCAGGATTAAAGCGATGATAATAAAAATTATCCATCCTTTTTTTCTGCATATACCGTTGCCCGAACAAGCGCAAACTACTGTAAAAATACACATCGCGACCCAAAGCAATCCCCTGCCGACGTCCCATATAATTTCGCTTATTATGCTTATATTATAGCCTGCAATGAAAACGATCATTAATAATACAAAGATTACGATATTAACTGCCGCTATAGTTTTGCCTGCTGTGAATTTATTTTGGTTTATTTCTTTTTTCATGGATGCTTTTAATTATACATGCATATGGTTTTGTTGTCAGCTTCATAATGATATTTTTTTATTTCAGCCGCGAAGTTCACTGCGCGCAGCGCGGCTACCGTCCTTCATTAAATTTATATTATCATTTAATCTTTGTATCTTTGCTTATGCTATAATTGCTGATGAAAGGAAACCGCTATGCCCAACCTTTTTGATTATCTTGATTTCAGAGGAGATATCCCTTTTAATAAAAGCGGACTTAATGAAGTAGACGCTCTTGCATTTTCCAAGCTTATTTCTCTTGATCTTTCAGGTATAGTGCCGTTGCTCAATGAGCGCAAATATATCACACTAAAAGAAGCTTATAACAGATTCGTCAGCATGGGACGGGACGTTTCAACCAAACCGGGCGCGCTTACAACGCCTTACCTTGTACCATTTTTTGAAAATATTGCAAACCAGCCCCGCTTTATGAATATACGGCTTTCCAATTATGCGGACATAATAGATGAAGAAAATGAAATGCAATTCGCCGCTATGACGATAGATACCCGCAGACGTCTCAGATATATAGTATTCAGAGGTACAGACGATACGCTTACAGGCTGGAAGGAAAACTTCAATATGTCTTTTATGGAAACAGTACCTTCGCAAATACAAGCTGCAGATTACCTTTCCAAAGCGGCTGCAAGCTTTAAAGGCCGTTTTGTCGTTGCAGGACATTCCAAAGGCGGCAATTTATCGGTATACGCTTGTGCTGCCGTAGACGAAATTCTTACAAACAGAATAACTCAAATTTATAATTTTGATGGGCCGGGTTTTTTGCCTCATATGCTTGAAAAAGAAGGATACAAAAAAATTGCGCATAAAATATGCAAAATAGTGCCTCAAGATTCCATTATAGGCATGCTTCTTGAACAAAAGGAGGATTATCAAGTAGTCAAAAGCCGTAAGGAGGGGTATTTGCAGCATGATTGCTTTATGTGGCAGATAAAAAAAGACAAACTCGTCAGAACAGACAAAATAAGCGCTAAAAGCGCTAATCTCGACAAGACGTTGAGCAAGCTGATGAATGAAATGCCGATAGAAGCGCGAAAAGACATTATCAATACATTTTTCAATATACTATACGAAACAGGAGCGCATACTCTTTCACAACTGAGCGAAAATAAGCTTGATATAGCGATGAAAACCATATCGGCTATCCGCCATATGGACGAAAAATCAGTCGCCGTTATGAAACATGCCGTAGGATTGTTTATAAAAGAATCTCAAAGTAACAAAAAAATAATAAAACGCGAAACAAAAAGAAGGCGACTTCGTAAAAAAACAGGTTATTCACAGACCGATTAAGTTAATGTTTCCGTATATTTATCATCTGAACGGTTTGTAAAGACATCATTTTAAAACAAAAATTCGATAATCAAATTTCGTTTTTTTATATGAGAAACCAGCCTTGCCCGGCGCTGCTTATTTTAAAGCAGTGCTTTTGTTATGATGCAAGGTGTTATATTCAGCGCTGACAAAATTAATTGCTAACGATTAATTTTATCAACTCTTCCGAATAAATAATCTAAAGAAACATTAAGTGTTTTTGATATAGCGTCTATTTCTATATCGCTGACTGCACGCTGACCGTTTTCTATGCGCGATAGTGAGCCGCGGCATATGTAAACAGGATAAAGCTCAAGCCTTTCGCTTAACGTTTTTTGAGAAATATTAGCTCTTAAACGAGCTTCTTTTATTCGGTCTCCTGTGATGTTGATTTGTCCAATACCTTTGATTTTTTTCATACTGATTTTATCCTCCGAAAGGATACTAAATCAGTTTACATATAAAAAATTCACAGAATGTCCTATCAGAAAGACAAAACAGGTTTATTAATAAGTTTTTTCATCAATTATTCAGTATGTGAATGTTATGTGATACCTAAAATTGTCCAATTTGACTAATAAAATATTTTATAACGGCATCTTTGCCTTCATTGTATCCTTTGGGCTTTTTACAATATGACTCTGCGCTTATACGAGTTTTATTATCAAAAATAACTTCAAACCGAAAACCGGTTTCATCAAGCTTGGTAAAACTTATTGGCTTGAAGCCGTCCCATAAATCAAGATTATTGTCCAAAATCAAATTCTTCAAATCTGACAATATTTCCAATGATGTCCTAAACTCGATTTCGACAGTGCCTTTTGATTCTATAAAGCGCGATATTTTTATTAATGTTTCATCACCCTCCCTTACTGCGCTGTAAGCTGAGCACTGCTCAGCGGTTACGCCTGCAGTACTGAATAAAAAAGATGTAATATTGCCGTACGGCTTTTTTTTCATTATGAGCCCCTTTAACCTTATGCTTTGGATTATGCTATATTATAACACATTACTTTAATCTTATAAGATGCAGACGGCATAAAGAAGGTATGTTGAAGACAAATAGCGTTGATAATTAAATTTTTATAAATTTCTCATCACAAAAATATTGGATAAATATAAAGGAATTGCTATAATAAATATGTATTAATAAAAGAAAGGCTTTGTATTCATATGGATTTATATAAAACTCCTAAAAAAAGCAGAAGAGAAAAAAAGCAAAGACCGCAAAGGATCATTACGAGCCGTGAAAATATGATTGTAGGCAGTGTTATCGCTATTATTGGCGGAGCGGGAGTTGGTTGGTTTTCCTACAATCATTATTCAGCGGGAGTTTCCAATCTTACGGCATTGATAATACAGTTTGTTATAGCTGCAATTCTCGTAGGCTTCGGCATATATAAGCTGATATTTACTCTAACGTCAAAACGTTACAGCAGGCAAGCCGCCGAGGAAGAGCGCAAAGTACTTGAGAAAGAAGCTAAAAAAACAAAGCGATATTCATAAAAAAAAAACGGCGCAGCCGTTTTTTTTATGAATATTTTTAAATTAAGAAGCAATGGGTTTATTTTTTTTCAGTAATCGAATGTATTCCAGCCGTATTAAATGTATTATTTACATAGATAGTTAATCGATTTCAATCGACGAAAAATCATAATCGGCAAATCCTGCAGGCGGGTTGCGGTGTTTAGTGATTTGTTCATAAGCATACGCCATTTCAATAAGGGATCCTTCTTCAAACGGCCGCGCTAAAAAATCAATCCCGACAGGCACGCCTTGAAGCGCTGTGGAAGTGGCCTCAGAAAAGCCGGCAGGCACGGTAATGGCAGGAAGGCCTGTGATTGCCGCTATGATACCGTTTCTTTTGGCCTGGCCTTTTTCATAATCTGTTTTGGCGACAAGCATGCTCTGAAGCGGATACATAAACGCGTCAAGATTATTTTCATTCATGATATTTATTATTTTTTCGCGCAGGATATCCGTTTGTTTAATTTTGGCTATATATTCTTCAGAATATTTGCTGACGTTTGAAGTGAGCGCTTTTACGAATCTGTCATAAGGTTCTTTGCCCATTTTGTTTCCGTTTGCATTATCGTCTACAAGTTTTTGAAGATTTTCAAACGGGAACGCAGGCTGAGACTTGGCTATATATTCATCTGCATCATCTTTGGCAGCATAATATTGAAGCTTATTTGCTTCAAGCAAATATGATGCAAGCAAAGCGTCATCATCTATATTTATTACCTCAGCGCCTGAAGCTTTTATGTCAGCAACGGCTTTATTTACTACATTGATTACTTGTTGATCGTCTCCAATATTGTTGACCAGCAAACCGATTCTTCGGCCTTTCAGACCGTTTGCATTAAGATATTTAGTGTAATCTTCAACCGGCATATCTTTTATCTGAGCGCAGAATTCATCCTCGGGATCATATCCTGCGACAGCTCCTAGCATAATAGCAATATCTTCTACATATTTAGCCATTGGGCCTGCACAGTCCTGTGTCAGCGTATGAGGGAAAATACCGCTGCGGCTGATGAGACCTCTGGTAGCTCTTATTGCAACTATATTGCAAGCGCTTGCAGGAGAACGGAGGGAATTGACTGTATCTGTACCGATTGCGCCGGAAGCAAAATTCGCGCTTACAGCGCTTCCTGAGCCTGATGAGGAACCGCCGGGAGTACGAGTCAGATCGTACGGGTTCAAGGATTGTTTATTCAAAGAGCTGTAACCCATACCGCCCACGGCGAATTCTGAAAGCGCTGATTTACCTAAAATGATTGCTCCGGCGTCTTTGAGTTTTTTAACAATGAAAGAATCGTTTGATGAATAATAATTACGAAGTGAACAGCAGCCGCTTGTTGTCGGCATTCCAACAGCTTCGCAGTTGTCTTTAACTACAATCGGTATGCCGTGCAACGCGCCTTTTATCTGTCCTTTTTTGCGCAGTTTATCAAGTTCTATTGCGTCATTGAGCGCTGAAGGATTGAGAGTGATGATTGAGCGCAGAATTTTATCGTAGACTTTTATGCGTCTGATGTAATATTTTACGAGCTGTTCGCTTGAAATTTCAGATTTTTCAAGCGCCTGTTTTATTTCTGCTATCGAAGCTTCATATGGCGTAAATGCAGCAGGGTTTTTGTTCATGATGAGAAGGCTCCTTTTATTTTCGTTTATTTCAAACAATATAATTATAGTTTCACTTAAAAAAAGCGTCAAGTTAAAGAATGATTTAATTAAGCAGCATGATACGGCGCGCAGCGCACGCAAAAAACAAAGAGGGGAAATTTCCCCTCTTTGTTTTTTTGCGTATTAAAGGCAAATTTTTGCCTTTAATAAAGAGCCTTAAACCGAAGGCGAAATATTTTCGCCGCTTCGGTTTAAGGCTCGCGCTGCGCGCCGGCAGTCGCTATACCGAAAATAAAAATAATCGAAAAATACAAACTGCATTATAAATATCAGTCTATTTTAAATTAGTTATTTCTTTAAAGGAGACCCGCAGTAACAGCATTTTTCATAATTGTTCTCAGTAGTATAATTAATTCCCCTGCAATATTTGCATGTAATTATTGATGAAGCTTTACTGAGCGGTACTATTGCGTCCGGTATGTTTTCATTGTAAAAAATGACCCGCTTGTTTTTTAGATCAAGTTTTGTATTTACATACCATTTTTTATCAATCAGATATTCCAAATTATTTCTTATTGTTTTTGCACTGACCTTTTTTGCTTTGGCAAGCGTAACGATAGATCTGTTTGGATCATCTGTAAGTCTCTTTGTATAATCTCTGAAAAGTCTTACCAGCATGCTTCTTTTAAAGCCGTCTTGTATCATGAAAAATGCAAATGCAATTGCGAGTACGCAGATTATAATAATACCTGTTTGTACGATATTTCCTGTTTTGTAAACTATGGAGTTTGCCAGTATAAATACTAACGGTACTGAAGCTACAGCTATAATAAACAGCGCAAGTATGATTTCTACTTTTGAATATATGCAGTTAGACTGCGCCACCGTTTTTTTTGATTTAGAAGGTTTTTTTTGAAGCTGTTTGTTTTCTTCGCTCATAATTCTTTCCTTGGATTTTGTTCTATTTCATTATATATTTTAGCGATATTGATTTCAAGCCGTATTCACACTTCAAAATCAAGAATATCACGAATATCTTCTTTTTCTCTTATTCCAGGAAAAACCTCAATAAGTTTCAATCCGCTTTCAGTTAATTTGAATACACAGCGTTCAGTAACGTAAATAACTTCTTGTCCGCGTTCCAAAGCATTTTTTGCGCAAAAACTTATAGAACTTACATCTTTTTTGATTTTTGTTAATTTACCTTCTCTTTTGATATTTATTTTGCCTTGTTTTTCTTCAACCTCGAGACCTTTAGCTGTAAAGCTTAAGCAGAAAACAACTTTTTTAGTCGATACGGTAATGTTAGTGAAACCTCCGATTCCGGCAAGCTTGCCTTCAATCTTATGAGAGTTGACATTGCCGTGACTGTCTATTTCCAAAGCGCCCATAAAACATATATCAAGACCTCCGCCTTCGTAAAAATCAAATTGTGATGACATGCTGCAAAGCATATCTGCTCCGATTGTAGCTCCAAAACTTGTGCCGGGCGCAGGAAGTCCTCCAACACCTCCAGATTCCACTGTTAAATTGAGGTCTTTTATAAGTCCCGTCTTTGCTGCGTATTTGCCGACAGCGCCAGGGATTCCTATTCCTATATTGACATTGTCTCCGGGTTTTATTTCTTTTACCGCGCGTTTTGCAATAATTTCGGAATATTCTTCTTTTTTCTTATTTTTAATAGGTTTGCTTTCAGTGATTTTATTGAGCCAGTAATTCATGTGTGATAAAGGCACGTGAATATCGCCTGAAAGCGATGGATTATATGTCTTTTCTCTTGCAGCAAGCTGTTTTTCGTTAGATACTACAACAACATCCACAAGCATCCCCGGGATGACAACATTAATAGGCCTCTCAAAATTATTGCTTACTTCGTCTACTTGTACGATTACAATACCGCCATTGCGTTTCGCTGTCTGGGCCATGGCTAAAGCGTCTATAGTCAAATACTCTTTTTTGAAAGAAATATTTCCGTTCGGGTCTACTTTTGTCCCTCTAAGCAACGCAACGTCGATTTTTGGGGTCTTGTATGCGAGATATTCTTCACCGTCAATCAGAAGATATTTTACATACTCTTCTTTTGATATTTCGTTTAATGCAGGCCCTTCTAATCGTGGATCTATAAAAGTATTAAGTCCAACTTTGGTAAAATACCAATCTTTGCCTGAGGCAGCCGCACGTATACAGTGAGCTATAGTGCCCATTGGCATATTGTATGCTTCCATTTTGTTCTGAGATATACATTTTTCAATTACAGGCATGCTGGAATAATGGCCGCATAATACTTTTTTTATGGCTCCGCTGTCGGCATAGGTTTCTACAAAAGTGTCGTTTTCCCATGTGCCGAATCCTGCGGCGCAAACTATTGATATATTCCATGGATGAGCGTTTTCCGATATTCTTTTTTCAAGCGCTTCATGCAGCGCTTCTGGGTTGCCTACAGCGTGAAAAGCGTTAAGTCCTATACATGCATTGTCTTTGATTAGTTTTACAGCCTCATCGGCGCTCATTATTGTAAACATTTTAGCTCCTTAAAAATAATAGTGCTTAATTATATCATGCAAAGTTTTATTAGCAAATATGTTTTAATATTTTTTTATTATTAAGAGTTAAGAGAAAGAGTCATTATAAGAATTGCAAGCAGATTGACAAGAGCGTCTTGTTTTTGCTATATTTAGATAAATACTGAATACGGAGGTGCGTTATATGTATACATGCGCATATTGTACTGTGCGGGCATGCGGTAAGGAAGATTATAATAAAATGCCCGCAAACTGTCCTATGAAGAACCAAGACATAGTAAAAGAGAATTTCGAGCTTTATAAAAAAGAAGAAAATTATGAGTTTTACATAAAATCCTCCGAGATAGAAGCTCTGGGCTGGGCTTTGTGGTCCAGGCTTAAAGATACCGTTGAATTATGCAAGCACATGAATTATAAAAAAATAGGCGTTGCATTTTGCCGTGGACTATCTAGCGAAGCGAAAGTTGTCTGTGATGTGTTTCGTAAGCATAATTTTGAGACTGTTTCCATTATATGCAAAGTTGGAGGGATCGCAAAAGAAAAAGTAGGGATTGATCCCGGAATGAAAGTACGCGATGAAGATGTTTTTGAACCGATATGCAATCCTATTCTTCAGGCAAAGCTTATGAATGAACAAAAAACAGATTTTAATGTCATCGTCGGATTGTGCGTAGGGCATGATTCGTTGTTTACGAAATATTCAGACGCACTATGCAGCACTTTAATTGCAAAAGACAGGGCGCTTGCGAACAATCCTGTGGGAGCGATATACTGTCAGACATATATGAAACACAAACTTGATCCTTCTTATAATGAGTATTATAAAAAACCGCTTGATCAAAGGGATGCCGCTGATGCTCCTTCGGGCGGAAATAAACCAATGTATGGATAAACTGTTTTAGAATTCAAGTTTTATATGCTTTTACGCAGAAAAAAAAGTATGGCAAAATTTGCCATACTTTTTTTGCCGGTTGCAAGCCGGTTAATCATACTTTTTGAGCCCGTAAACTATAGCGCTCGCCATTTTGCGGCACATTTGTCCAGGATCCCTTTCATTCGTGGATATCGTTATCATCCATTCGTACAATACGCCTCTTATGCATATAATACATACTTCTACAGCATCATTTGGGTCAACGTCGCTTCTGAATTCGCCTTTTTGCTGTCCGTTTATAAATATTTCCTTGAATATATGGTATAGCGGACGGTTTTCATTACATATATATTTGGGTTGGTTTAATGTATTTAATTCTGCAGTATATATTGCGCGTTCAGCATCAAGACCTTTATCTTGAGCTATATTGCGGCAAATAAATTCTGCGAAAAGTACCATCTGCTCTGTATATGGCAATGTTTTATCCATAGTTTCATAGAAGGATACTTGCGCGTCGTCGTTTCGTTTTGATTGCGTTACAACAATGTCATGCTTAGAACTGAAATGTACGTAAAACGCGCCCTTTGAAACATTCGACTTTTTGCATATTTCTTCAACAGTTACTGCTGAATAGCCCTTTTGCTGAAAAAGCTTTATTGCATTTTTATAAAGCCTTTCCTTTGTGTCTTTTGCTTGAAGCTGTCTTTTTGTAGGCTCTTTTGGCATCTTTAAAACCTCTTTTTTTATTGTGTTATAATTATACATTTTTTTTTATTATAGTGCACTATATGTAGATAAATTTCATTTCGTAATAAAACTTTAAAACAAATATGTTTCCGTTATATATTGAATATTGATCAACAAAACAAAAAAATATAAAAAAAATCAAAATTATTATTATAATTTTTTTCATTTATCAGCTCCGTTTATGATAAAATACCCCAAAGGAGCTTGTGTTATGACATTTATAAAAGAAAATTGGAAAGGCGTTTTATTTTGCCTCGCGATCAGTGTGCCATCATGGATACTCGGCAATTTATTGCCTGTAATCGGAGGGGCTGTATTTGCGATTATAATCGGAATGATAATCGCAATTTTTTTCAAAGAAAAAAAATCTTTGCAAAGCGGAATAAATTTCACTTCCAAAAAAATATTGCAGTACGCTGTTGTTTTGTTGGGTTTTGGAATGAATCTTTCTGTTGTTGTGCAAACAGGAGGACAGTCTTTGCCTATTATAATTATGACTATAGGTATATCTTTGATTGTCGCGTATATACTGTGTAAAGTCATGAAATTGCCTTCAAAGATTGCAACGTTAATAGGCGTTGGCTCCTCTATATGCGGAGGTTCCGCTATAGCAGCTACCGCTCCGGTAATATCTGCAAATGATGAAGAAGTTGCGCAGTCCATATCAGTAATATTTTTTTTCAATGTTTTGGCAGCCTTATTATTTCCGACATTTGGAACATTGATCGGTTTTTCTACAACTTCAGGAGAAGCTTTCGGTATATTTGCGGGAACAGCAATCAATGATACTTCCTCTGTAACTGCGGCTGCTTCTACTTGGGATTCATTATATTCTTTAGGTTCCGCTACTTTGGACAAAGCTGTTACAGTAAAACTTACTCGAACTCTTGGCATAATACCAATAACGCTGATTTTGGCATTGTTTAGAGCGAAAAAAAGTTCCGGCTCATCTAAAGATAAAGTGAGCTTAAAAAAAATATTTCCGTTTTTTATTTTGTTTTTTGTTTTAGCCAGTTTAATTACCACAATAGCTTTGAGTTTGGGAATCTCTGAAGAATTTTTCAGTCCATTTAAAACGCTCTCTAAATTTTTAATAGTTATGGCTATGGCGGCCATAGGTCTTAATACCGATATTGTCAAACTCATGAAATCCGGCGCGAAACCGTTAGCTCTTGGTTTCTGCTGCTGGGTAAGCATCACTGTTGTCAGTTTGCTTATGCAGAGAGTCATGGGGTTGTGGTAAATAAAAAAAGCCTGTATGGCTTTTATTCATAATATAACGGCGCATGCTTATACGCGGCCCAAGCTTGAGGATCATGGCCCACTATTATTTTTACGCCATTTTTGCTGAGTTGCTTAAATAAAGCAATATTTTTAATGTAGGCGTCTTTGTTATATATAAGTCCGGGCATGACGTCTTTTTTTATTGAATCTTGAAGATAACACGCATCAGAAGTAAACATTAGACTGCCGTTATTATCAGACTTAACAAGCAGTGATTGCTGACCTGGAGTATGTCCTGGAGTAAAATAAATCAGCAGTCTTCCATCATTAAACAAATCAAATACCGGCTCATTCTCACCGTCTATAAATTTCCAGTCAAGATCAGCAGGGAATTCGCATTCATAGTATGCGCGTTTCATATTGTCCGTAGGTGCGTGTGCAAATTCGTATTCCTTTTTTTGTACGATAATTTGTGCATTAGGAAATTCCGTAAGAGCTCCGCAGTGGTCATGATGCAAATGTGAGGCTATTATATAATTTATTTTTTCCGGCTCAACTCCTATGCTTTGCATAGCGTTGGGAGCCCATTCATCTTTTGTGAAGTGCGGTTTTGAAGAACCTGTAACCAAAGGAGGATAATGACCTTCAATATCATTTTTATGATTACCCGTATCAAATAATATATAATTGTCATTGTGAATTATCAAATAAAAAGGAACGGGAACTTCAAAATCTTCATCAGGAGCATCATCATAAAATACGTTTTTTTTACTTGTAAGACTTCCGCAGCTAAAGAAATAAATCCTCATGCTTGTCACCTCTGTTTTTATTTCCTGAGTATTATACAACAAAAAAATGATAAATGCTTCGTTTGCATAAATTTATATTTATATTTCGGACGGGATAATAAATACATGTTGGCAAAACCATATTAGATGATGTTCTTATAATTTTTCGCTCACAATTTAAGTATATTTCTTCTCCTTTGACAAATACTAACATCACGTTTTACTTTAAAGGAGAATAGTATGAAAGCAACGGGCATGGTAAGAAGGATAGATGAACTCGGAAGAATAGTAATTCCGAAAGAAATAAGGCGCACGCTGAGAATGAAGGAAGGCGAGCAGCTTGAAATATTCACGCAGGATGATGAGACGGTTGTATTAAAAAAATATTCCCCTGTAAAAAGACTTTCGCAATACGCTCAAGCTTATACCAATGCTGTAAACAAAGCTACAGGATGTTTATGCATTATTACAGATAACGACCATGTAATAAGCATATCGGATAACTCCCAAAAACATATTATGGGAGAAAGACTGTCTGATATGCTTACAGAGATAATACGCAGGCGCCAGCAGTTTGTAAGTGTGCCGTATGCCAAATCAATAAGCATATCTCAAAGTATGACGCCGTCTGATGAAGCATACGAAGTTATATCGCCAATCATAAGCGATTCTGCGGTATGTGGTTGTTTGATTCTGATTAATGAAAAACAGGATATGTCGTTGAAGGAATATGCCGCTACAGGGGCAAGTTTTCTGGGAAATATTATGCAGTATTGAGTAATAAACGATGAGCGCGGCGCATATTGTTAATGTAAGGCTGATAAGTAAAAAGCCTGTATAAAGGAGGAATAGTTATGCCTGCGCTCATAAATAAAAAAACGCTTGAAATCATAGGCAAAGCACAAAAAATAGAAAGTGAAATAAATGTATCCGATTCCGTTAAGATTAATGATAATTCAGCTAACCTAAATAAAATATTATTTTCTTCAGGGAATGTTACCATAACTGACAAAAGCGTATATCTGGATACATATACTATTCGCGGCCAGCTCAGAGTTAATACTCTTTATCTTTCTGAAGATGATCAAATCGAAAGTATGAGCGCCGGTATTCCGTTTGAAATCGTAGGGGATATTCCTGAAGGAGAAAACAAAACGCTGTTTGTCAGCGCTTCAGTTGAGCGAATTAATACTGAGCCTTTGAGGCAAAGAAGAATTGATATTGATGCGACAGTAAAAATACGCGGATTTGCTGCGGTATCCGGCAATGCAACCCAAAGCTTCCAGCTTGAGAATAAAGATGAAATATATACATGTACTGCTGAGGAGCGCGCTTCGATTATAAGAGTCCTAACGTTAAGCAATGATTATGAATTTGAATTCGATCCAGGTAAAATCGCTCCTGGTAAAATTATTTCGGCGAATGTAAGACTGATAAACCCCACAACTACGAGCGGCAGAAGCGCTATTCTTTATAATGCCTTAATGAAGGCCGAGGTAATATATTCATGCGAAGAGGATAACGGAGGTCTTTCATATCGAGTATTCAGTGATACGTTTCCTGTCAATCAGGTAATTAATACTGCAATAAGTGATGAATTTGACGATTATACGGTAAAAGCTGATATAAACCTAGAAGACGCATCTTTCGTTTTCGGTGAAGACGGTATTAAGGTAAAGTTTAAAACTAATGCTTGTTTCGATGCGCTTTTGATGAAAGAAGTCTCATGGCAAAGGATAAGCGATATATATTCTCCAGCTAAGCTTATAACTGCTAAGAAAAATATGAAGGGCGTTAGCAATATAAGGCGTGGTGAAAAGCAGACTATAACTCTTAGCGAAAGTCTGCCGCTCACATTGGAATCTGATGTTTTAAAAATTGCGCAAACGGGATTTTGCACCGATTATGACGTTTTGCTTGAGGATGAGGATTTTAAAGTTTCCGGCAGCATCAGTTTGAATGTTTTTATTGTCGGCGAAAGCGTATCTGACGCAAAGAGTTTTAATGTTAAGCTTCCGTTTACGAAAATGCTTGATGAGAGTGGAAGTATAGAGGATATTTGTGTTGATTTGACTGTAAACGGATTAGTTTCGGAAATTTCTGGCGACAGGCTTAATGTCAGCGTTGAAGCTGATTTGTCAGTTATATCTCTAATAAATAGCGAAATAGAAGAGATAGAAGATATTGAAGCTAATGATTATGAAGAATCAGATGAAAATTATACGGTAATAAAAATACATTATTTTCAGTTAGGCGAAACGCTTTGGAATATAGCAAAGGAAAACAGAAGCAGCGTTATGAAGATTCTAAGAGATAATTCACTGGAATGTGAAGATGATGTAAAAGTCGGACAGCCGCTTATGATTACAAGATAAGAAAGTATATGTAAAAACTTCGCATAATAATGCGAAGTTTTTTATATGCATAATATGTTGGGTTTCCCTCATTTGAACTTTTTTATTGGCAGCGGCATATTATATAGCGAAACAATTCATAAGGGGGATTGACAAAATGTTTAAAAGGCTTACGGGCAAAGTTTTCGATTTATTTTTATTTATACTGTGCTTTGTACTGTTTGTAACTATAATCCCCGAATGGATTTGCATCATACTCGTGGGCATAGGGCTTGTAATCGGCTTTATAGTGCTGATAAAGTCCGATTGCTTTGGGAAAAGGTTTTGAGTAAAACTCACTGATTTTAATAAAACTCCCGTTTGAATAACGCGCAGGCTTATGTGACTGCATTTAAGCCTGCGCAGTTTTTCTTTGAGGCAATGGTGTGTGACAGTTTCAGTTGTTTAAAACCCACCCACCCGCCCAACGGGCGCGGCATGCGCATAAGACTAAAAGTCTTATGCGCTGCTAAGCGTATTACGCTTAGAGCCGCTTCGCGGCGGCCGCGCCCGCTGGGCGGGCGGGTGGGTTTTAAATTTCCCGGGGAATAATTTAAATAATAATTTTAAGAGCTCTTAAAGAATTGATAATAGCAATTACTGCTACGCCTACATCTGCAAAAACCGCTTCCCACATAGTAGCAACACCTGCTGCGCTCAGGATAAGAACTCCGATTTTTACAGTAAGAGCAAAGACTATGTTTTGATTTGCAATATTAACAGTCCGTCTTGCCAACCTGATAGCCGTAGCTATTTTTGAAGGCTCATCAGTCATTATAACTACATCAGCCGCTTCAATAGCAGCGTCAGAGCCTAATCCGCCCATTGCAATTCCTATATCTGCTCTGGCAAGCACAGGAGCGTCATTTATTCCGTCACCGACAAAAACCGTTTTTCCGTCAGGATTTTTATCCATAATTTCTTCTAATATTTTTACCTTATCTGCCGGAAGAAGCTGAGCATGATATTCTTCTATTGCCATTTTATCGGCTGCTGATTTAGCCGCAGCTTCATTATCTCCCGTCAGCATGACGGTTTTTTTCACACCTAATGCCTTGAGCTTTTGTACTGCGTCGATTGAATCATCTTTTATCCTGTCAGAAATCACGATACTTCCCATATATATACCATCAATTGCAACATGTACGCATGTTCCGTTTGCTGCAATATCTTTTGCTTTTATACCTTCACGTTCAAACAACTTCATATTTCCTGCAATCACATTTTTCCCTTCTACAACAGCACGTACGCCGTATCCGGCTATTTCTTCAGTGTCGCTTACAAGCGATGTATTTATTTCTTTGCCGTAAGCTTTTTTCAGGGATGAAGATATAGGATGTGCGGAAAAACTTTCAGCATATGCGGCTGCCTTTATAAGATCTTCTTTGCTTATCCCTTCAGCATGAATTTCACTGACTTCAAATACTCCTTTTGTCAGCGTACCCGTCTTGTCAAAAACTACCGTTTTGGTTTTTGACAACGCTTCTAAATAGTTTCCTCCTTTAACCAATACGCCGCTTCTTGACGCGCCTCCAATTCCGCCGAAAAATGCAAGCGGCACCGATATAACAAGAGCGCAAGGGCAGGAAACAACTAAAAATGTCAAAGCCCTTGAAAGCCATACGCTGAAAATTTGATCTTTGATAAACAGCGTTGGGATTACAGCAAGTAAAACGGCAGAGACTACAACGGCCGGCGTATAAAATCTTGCAAATTTAGTAATGAAATTTTCAGCGGTAGACTTTTTATTAGCGGCGTTCTCTACAAGTTCTAACACCTTGCTTACCGTAGATTCCGTAAAGGCTTTTGTTACTTTTACAGTGAGCGCTCCGCTTATGTTAATACAGCCGCTTAAAACTTCTGAACCTGCTTGAATTTCGCGCGGCAGACTTTCACCTGTGAGCGCCGATGTATCTATTGTAGATACGCCTTTTACTGTAATTCCGTCAAGAGGAATTCTCTCTCCTGGTTTTATAAAAATCAATTCACCCGGATTAACTTTATCAGGGGAAATTTTGACAGTTTTGTCATCTTGTATAAGATTGGCATAATCAGGACGTATATCCATAAGCTCTGCAATAGAGCGTCTCGATTTGTTTACAGCATAGATTTGGAATGTCTCTCCTATCTGATAAAAAAGCATTACTGCAACAGCCTCAGGATATTCTTTTATCCCGAAAGCTCCTATTGTTGCAATGAGCATTAAAAAATTTTCGTCAAATATTTGGCCGCTTGAAATATTCCTTACAGCATTAAATATAACGTCATAACCTATAATCAAATATGCTGCAATATAAAATATAAGCGTGATAATTTCGTTGTCTGTTTTTATAAGCATTGCCGCAGCAAATAATGCGGC
The DNA here is from genome assembly GCA_944381375.1 of uncultured Lachnospiraceae bacterium. Classification (GTDB taxonomy): domain Bacteria; phylum Bacillota; class Clostridia; order Eubacteriales; family Anaerofustaceae; genus CALWKX01. The sequence goes on along the minus strand of CALWKX010000006.1, from coordinate 18,054 downwards.
GCTCAGTAAAATGCGCGTAATTCGCAGTTTCATTCAAAGCCTCGTTATGATTTGTGTAATTTTGTACTATAGTGATACAATTACCTTTGGTTCATATTTTTTGATTATTTTTTTCGCTTTTTCCAATATCTCGTCATATTCTTTGCTGTCAGCCTCTAATATCATTTTGGTAGTCATAAAATTAATCTGAACTTCTTTCACGCCTTCTATTTTCCCGATAGCGTCCTGAATTTTAGCTGCGCAATGAGCACAGTTTAAGTTTTTGAGTAAATAAGTTTTTTTCATTAATAATCCTACCTTTCATTAATATGCTCAAGTCCTGCTTCGAAGATTTGCCTTACATGTTCGTCCTTTAGCGCATAAAATACATTCTTGCCTTCTCTTCTATAGCTTACGAGTTTTGCTTGCCTTAATATTCCGAGCTGGTGAGATACTGCCGATTTAGTCATGCCGAGTACATTGGATAAATCGCATACACACATTTCATTGTTGTCTAACGCCCATATTATTTTAATTCTTGTGCTGTCGGAGAATACTTTATAAAATTCAGATAAATCAGTAAAAGTTTCCTCCGAAAGCATTGCTTCTTTTGTTTTATTCACCACATCATAATGTATTACATTGCAATCGCAAAAAAAATTTTCTTTTTCCATAACAAACTCCATTTTTCAATTGAGCAATTAAACAACTGTAAAAACATTATAGTTGATTGATTGTTCAACTGTCAATAGTATATTTTATTTATTTTAAATAAATTTATAATAATCGTGTACTATATCAATTATGGGGTAGAATGGTTATAATCTTTACATAAAATTATAAGGCGGTATGATGATGTCTCATAAAATACTTGATAATATAGTTAAAAAAGGAGAAGCGATTTCAGTATATAGTAAAGATATATCTCACGCGGAATCGCTTGTAGAAGAAGCTGAAGAAGTAAAATATGTAATAATTGATACATTTGAATTTGCTCTGAAAAGCTCCCCTGATGATACAATGCCTCAAAAAGGCAGTTTCAAAGGAGTATTTGTACTTACTGACAAAAAAATTATTTTTGCAAGCGGAGAAGAAAATATAGTTATACCTCTTGATCAAATATATTTGATAGATTCTTATGACGAGAAAGACACTTATTTTACAACGCTCGAAGTAAAGAGCTATAAAGTTGATATGATAAAACGCCAGCACAAAGGCAGCAACGATAAGCTTAAGGCAATAATCTCCTTAGCAGTAAGCAGATTGCCGTCAAGATCGTTTGGTAAAACTGCGCAGGGGAGTGCGGAAGACGTATTGGATGAAAACACGCTTTATGTAATTAGCTCTTATGCAGAAAAGATTAAGCTGCTTTGTGAAAAAATAAAAGTTATCAAGGTGAAAGATATTGCGCACGAAGCCCTGAATGCGCTAAAGGCCATTGCAAGTAAAAAAGAATTATTTGCTGCAAACCGCAAAGCTCTTTCTAAGCTTACCAGTTATTATTTGCCGAATATGGAAAAACTCGTTGTAGCATATATATCCATTGATAAAGATGGCGTATACGTTAAGGAATCAGATAAACTTAGACACCAGATAGAAGAGAGTCTGTTCAATCTGAAAGAGGCATTTAACACGATTTATATTGATATGAACAGGCAAAAGATTATGGATATATCAAGTGATATTTCAGCTCTAAATGAAGTTATGAAACTTGACGGGCTTATAAGTAATGATGAGTTGGGATTACGGTAGATGGTTGTTGGGGCGCGCAGCGCGCGCAGAAAGAGAGGAATGAGAATATCTCATTCCTCTCTTTCTGCGCAAAAGCGCAAGTTTACTTGCGCTTTTACTAAGCAGCAAAGGTATGGAAAGCATGCTTTCCATACCTTTGCTGCTTAGGCGCTGCGCGCCCTTAAAACTATCGTCTTGCCGCTTTCCGATTTAACATAATCATTTAACATTGATTTAAGATATCTGAGCCTTTGAATTTAACACGTCTGTCATATCATCCTTAACGTAAACAAAGATAAATATAAGGAGAAACCAATGAAAAAAATATTGTGCGCAGTACTTACAATAGCGCTCATTTCACTTAGCCTCGTAGGCTGCGGAGGAAAAGGCTTCGACGCTCAAGGTGATATAACAGTAATCACCAGAGAAGAAGGCTCCGGTACAAGAGGCGCTTTCATAGAGCTTGTTGGAATAGAACAAGATGACGTTGACAGAACCATTGCAACGGCTGACAATACAAATTCCACATCCGTTATGCTTACAAGCGTTGCAGGCAACGAACAAGCAATAGGTTATGTATCCCTCGGTTCTCTTAATGATACGGTTAAAGCTCTGTCAGTTGACGGTGCGGCTCCGACAGTGGAAAACATAGAAAACGGTACATATAAAATCGCTCGTCCGTTTGTAATTGCTACCATGGCTGATCTGTCTGAAACAGCGCAGGACTTCATAGGATTTATTATGAGCGCTGACGGACAAAAAGTTGTAGAAGATGAAGGCTATATACCTGTGGCAGCTTCGGATTATACAAGCACGCAACCTTCCGGTAAAATTACAGTAGCAGGCAGCTCCTCTGTTACGCCCGTAATGGAAAAGCTTATCGAAGCTTATAAAACTGTAAACCCGAACGCCGAGATTGATCTTCAGCAGTCAGATTCGACAACAGGTGTTAATTCAGCGATAGAAGGCGTTTGCGATATCGGAATGGCTTCCAGAGCGTTGAAAGATTCTGAGCTTGCACAAGGCGTAACCGCTACAACAATAGCTACCGACGGTATCGCTGTTATCGTTAACACAGCCAATACTTTCGATAACCTTTCAAGCGAAGATATAATGAAAATATATATCGGTGAAATAACGAATTGGGCGGATGTAGCCAACTAAAAATTATGAAATTTAAAGAAAGCTTAATGCATGTAATCTTTCTCATTTCAGCGCTTATGTCAGTATTGGCTGTAGCGCTGATTTGCGTATTCCTTTTTGCCAACGGCATACCGGCTATCAGACAAATAGGACTGTTCGATTTTATAACAGGCGAAACATGGAAACCTTCAAACGATATTTACGGCGTGCTCCCGATGATCCTTGCAAGCCTGTACGTTACCGCAGGCTCCCTGATCATAGGAGTCCCTATAGGAATACTCACGGCCGTATTTCTTGCACGCTTCTGCAATAAAAAGCTATATAAAATAGTCAAACCTGCCATAGACCTTATGGCTGGTATCCCGTCAGTAGTATATGGATTTTTCGGGCTTATGGTTATTGTGCCTCTCGTCAGAAACTTGTTTGGAGGCAGCGGCAACAGCATGCTTTCCGCCTGTATTGTTCTGGGTATAATGATATTGCCAACAATAATAGGCGTAAGCGAATCAGCCATCAGAGCCGTGTCGAATGAAATATATGAGGGCTCTCTCGCACTCGGCGCAACGCATGAGCGCAGCGTTTTTAAAGCAGTGCTACCCGCAGCCTCTTCCGGCATAACGGCGGCCGTTATCTTAGGCGTAGGCAGAGCCGTGGGAGAGACAATGGCTATCATAATGGTTGCCGGAAACCAGGCCGTTATGCCATCAAGTCTTATTAGGGGCGTAAGAACGCTTACGGCGAATATAGTAATGGAAATGGGCTATGCCACAGATCTGCACAGAGGAGCTCTTATAGCTACAGCAGTCGTGCTGTTTGTGTTTATACTTATCATCAATGTGCTTTTCAGCCTTTTGAAAAGGAGGAGCGCAAAATGAAAAGCAAAAAAGGTCTTTTAGTAAGAAGCATCGTCTATGCAGGCGCACTGCTTTGCCTTTCGGCTTTAATAGCGATAATATTGTATATTTTGATAAAGGGAATACCACATTTATCGTTATCGCTTTTTAGTTTCAATTACAACTCGGAAAACGTCTCATTGTTTCCCGCCCTCGTAAATACCGTAACAATGACTGCGCTTGCACTGCTTATTGCTGCTCCTTTAGGTATATTTTCTGCAATATATCTTGTTGAGTATGCAAAGCGCGGCAATAAATTTGTAGGCATTATCAGAATGACGGCGGAAACGCTTTCAGGTATACCTTCAATAGTTTACGGTCTTTTCGGCTATTTGATGTTTGTGACTACATTTAGGTGGGGTTATTCTCTTCTTGCAGGAGCTTTGACTTTGTCAATAATGATACTGCCCGTAATAATGCGTACAACTGAAGAAGCGTTGAAATCAGTGAGCGATTCATATCGTGAAGGCAGCTTTGGTCTCGGAGCGGGCAAACTTAGAACAGTATTTAAGGTAGTGCTGCCGTCAGCCGTGCCGGGTATATTGTCCGGAATAATTCTTTCAATAGGAAGAATTGTAGGAGAAACAGCGGCGCTTATATATACTGCGGGAACAGTTGCCAAAATACCTTCTGATCTTTTAAGCTCCGGAAGAACGCTGTCGGTTCATATGTTTGTTTTGTGGAATGAAGGATTTAATACAAACGAATCTTACGCTACTGCCGTTGTGCTCCTGATAATAGTTGTCGGGCTTAATGCGCTGTCTCATGCGGCCGCAAAAAGGTTAATGAAAGGACAATAGGTTTTGGATAAAATAAGTATTAATAATCTTAATCTTTACTACGGTAATTTTCAGGCGCTTAAGTCAATTAATATGGGTATTTACCAAAATGAAATTACCGCCTTTATCGGCCCTTCCGGCTGCGGGAAATCCACTCTCTTGAAAACGCTCAACAGAATGAATGATTTGGTGGAGGATTGCAGGGTCGAAGGAAAGGTCTTGCTTGATAACAAAGATATTTATAAGGATATCGATGTTAATTTATTGAGAAAGCGCGTGGGTATGGTTTTTCAAAAACCCAATCCGTTTCCTATGAGCGTGTATGATAATATCGCTTACGGACCGCGTACTCACGGCATTAAAGCAAAAGCGCGGCTTGACGAAATAGTAGAACAGGCGCTGACTGACGCTGCTATTTTCGATGAAGTAAAAGACCGCCTCAAAAAAAGCGCGCTTTCGTTGTCAGGCGGCCAGCAGCAAAGGCTTTGTATAGCCAGAGCTTTAGCCGTAAATCCCGAAGTATTGCTTATGGATGAGCCGACAAGCGCTCTTGATCCGATATCTACAGCCAAAATTGAAGAGCTTGCGATAAAACTTAAAAGTGATTATACTATTGTTATAGTAACGCACAATATGCAGCAGGCAGTAAGAATATCGGATCGTACAGGATTTTTCCTTTTGGGAGAACTGATAGAATTCGATAAAAGCGATAAGCTTTTCAGTATACCTAAGGATAAGCGTACGGAAGATTATATTACGGGGAGGTTCGGATAATGAGAAGTAAATTTGACAGCGAACTGGATTCTCTTAATAACGAGCTTATTATACTTGGCGCGATGTGCGAAGCCGCAATTAAAAGAACAATACAGGCGCTGGAAAACGACGATAAAGATCTTGCAAAAAGTATAGTTGAAGATGATAAAAATATAGATCTGAAGGAACGTGATATCGAAAGCTCATGCCTTAAGCTTGTGCTTCAGCAGCAGCCGGTAGCAAGAGATTTAAGGCTTATAAGCTCCGCGCTTAAGATGATTACCGATATGGAAAGAATCGGAGATCAGGCTGCGGATATCGCTGAAATTATAGGTTTTACCAATCTCAGCACCCATGCGCTGAGTCCTGTTCTTATAAAAATGGCTCAGGCTACTTCAAAAATGGTAACAGACAGTATAGACGCTTTTGTTAAACGTGATATTGCGCTTGCAAGGCAGGTTATGCAGTATGATGATATAGTGGATGAACTTTTTGTAAATATACGCGACAGCGTAATAAACAGAATTTCCACAGGCCAGTGTGATGGAGGAAATATGGTAGATATAGTTATGATGGCGAAATACCTCGAAAGAATCGGAGACCATGCGACTAATATCGCTGAATGGGTAGAATTTGCCATTACAGGGAATCATCCTGAGTGGGAGTAAATTATGATATATTATGCCGAAGATGATAATTCTATAAGAGAGCTTGTAGTATATAGTCTGGCAAAGCTGGGATATGAGACAAAAGGCTTTGCAAATGCTGATGATTTTTTCGCTGCCGTTGAAAAAAATCTTCCAGAGCTTGTGCTTCTTGATATAATGCTGCCTGGAATAAGCGGCAATGAGATTTTAGCTAAGCTGAAAAAAGATACAAAGACAGCCAATATACCCGTTATAATGTTAACGGCCAAGTCAAACGAATACGATAAAGTCGCAAGTCTTGAGGATGGCGCCGATGATTATATTACAAAACCTTTCGGAATGATGGAGCTTGCCGCAAGGATTAAAGCGCTGCTCAGAAGAACTAATCCGAATTCAAATAATACGCGGTTTCAGGCAGGCAAGGTCGTTTTGGACAACTTGAGTCATACAGTTACGGTTGATAACAAGCCTGTGGATTTGACATTTAAGGAGTTCGAACTTTTAGAAGCGCTGTTGAGAAATAAAGGAGCAGTTCTTACACGTACTGCGCTTATGGAGAGTATTTGGGGTTACGACTATGAGGGCGAGAATCGTACGTTAGACGTGCATGTCAGAACGCTTCGAAGAAAACTCGGCGAAGGCGCTGAAATAATAGAAACCGTGCGCAATGTCGGTTATCGTATCAGAGGCGGTATATGAAAATAAATAACAAAACTTTTCTAAGCCTTTGCGCTATAAGTTTGCTTACTATATTTATGGCGGGAAGCCTTATAATCTATATTCTTTATAATAATTTTTCTGCAGAAGTAAAAAGGCAGCTTGCTCAGGAATGTGAATATATAGCAACGGCATTGAATCTTAATGGTGAAGAATATTTAACGCATAATTTTTCATCGGAAAACCGTATAACGCTTATAGCATCGGACGGAAGAGTAATTTTTGACAATAAAGCGGATGCTTCATCGCTTGAAAATCATTTGGACCGGCCTGAAGTCACACAGGCGATATCCTCAGGCAGCGGTCAATCGACAAGATTATCTGATACTCTCGGCGAAAAGACATATTATTACGCTCAGCTTTTGGATAATGGAAATGTAATCAGAATGGCAATTACGACTCAAAGCCTGTTCGGTGTTTTGGTTTCTTCAGTATGGTATATTCTTATTACATGCGCCGCTGTTTTGATTATTGCGGCATTGATATCAAAGGCGCTTACTAAAAGCATAGTAAGCCCTATAAACAATATCAGGCTCGATGAACCGCTTGAAAACAAAACATATGACGAGCTTGCTCCTCTGCTGGTGAGAATAGACAAGCAGAATAAAACAATTGCTGATCAAATAGAAACGATATCCACCAAGCAAAATGAGATAGAATATATAATGGAAAATATGAAAGAGTCTTTCATCATATTCAATCGGGAGGGAAACGTGCTGTATCTTAACCGCAGCGCAAAGCTTATTTTCAAGGAGGCTGAAGGATGCGGATATCCGGCGCTTTGCAGAGACGGTGAATATTTGAAAGCCGTTGAAAAAGCGCTTAGCGGCAAAGACTCTTCTTTCAAAATGTCAATGTCAGGCAAAACCTACGCGGTAAGCGTTTGTGCAGTGGATAAACTTGACAATAGTTATGCGCTTATCATGATGATGATGGATATAACTCAAAACGAAGAAGCTGAAACGATGAGACGCGAATTTTCCGCTAATGTGTCTCATGAACTCAAAACGCCGCTTGCTTCCATTACGGGATATGCCGAAATTATTGAAAACGGTCTTGCGGACAAGAAAGATATACCTAAATTTGCCGGATTGATCAGAAAAGAAGCGCAGCGTCAGCTTAGCCTTATTAACGATATTATAAGGCTGTCAAATCTTGAGGAGCGCAGCTACGAAAGCGAAAAATCACCCGTCGACCTTTATTTGCTTGCTGAAGAAGCCGTGCAGAACCTAAATGAAAAGGCGCAAAAAAGAAAAATCAAAGTTTCTTTAAGCGGAGAGTCTGTTACAGTAAACGGTATATCTCATGTGCTGTATGAGATAATATATAATCTTTTGGATAATGCCGTGTCATATTCACATGATAAAAACAATGTTGATATGTTTGTTGGGAAAGCGGAAAATAACAAAGCGCGCATTATAGTCAAAGATACGGGCATAGGCATACCTGAAAAAGACATGGATCGCGTATTTGAGCGTTTTTATAGAGTAGACAAAAGCCGCTCAAAGGAAACGGGAGGAACGGGACTTGGGCTTTCGATAGTAAAGCACGGCGTAATGATTCATAACGGCAGTGTTGCGATCAAAAGCAAAGTCGAAGAGGGTACAACGGTTACTGTTGAATTGTGATATAAAAAATGTCCTGTCATAAGGATATTTTTTATTGCAAAAACATATATCATGTAAAAAAATGCCTCAAAAGAATAATGGCATGAAAGTACATGATTCTGAAACAAACAACAACATACGCGTAAAAATAAAAAGACCTTCTCTTATAATCATGCTGCTGCTTATACTGACGTCCATCGCCGTAAAAAACGAAGCCGCAGTATATGTTTTGTGCGCAGTTTTGATACTTATTATTGCTGCATCCGTTAAATTCAAAATAGGCTTACTTACGTATGCAGCAATTCTGCTGGTCATTTTAGCTTATGCCAGAGGACTTTTTATTTACAAAACTCAAAGCGCTCTTTTGGAATACGATTCGGTCAGGATAAATCTGACTGCGCAGCTTGTGACTTATCCCGAGTACGGTGAAACGGATGCGCAAGGCATATTTAAAACCCTGGAAATAAACGGCAGCAAAACAGAACCTGAAAAAATACTTGTAAAATTTTATGATGACAATATTGATATTGTTCCGGGCGGCGTTTATAAAATTACAGGCGTGCTGAGAATTGCGCAAAGCGCGTCTAATCCCGGAGGGTTTGATTATAAGACTTATCTGAGCACGCTGAATATAAAATCGTATATGAATGTGTATTCCGCGCCTGAATACGTGCGTCATGACGATATTATGTTGATATACGATGACATTTTATCCGTTCGTTCCACTCTGGATAAGGTTATAAAAACAAATCTCGATTCTGATATGGCGGGACTTTTATCCGGCGTTTTGTTTGGCGAATCATACATGGATGAGGATGTGCTCAACAGTTTCAGGGCCATAGGCGCCGCGCATGTGCTTGCAGTATCAGGCCTTCATGTCGGTATTCTTTACGGATTTATTTCTTTTATTTTCAAAAAACTCAAATTTTCGCACAAAGCGCAGTTTTTCGCAGGAGCTTTTATTTTACTTTTTTATTGCGCGGTAACAGGATTTTCGCCTTCTGTAATCAGGGCGTCTCTGATGATAACGCTGATGAGCCTGACGAAGGTTGTAAAAACTCAGAGTGATTCGTTTAATTTTTTATGCATAGCGGCAATAATCATGCTTTTGTACAATCCGATGACGTTTTACTCGGTTTCGTTCCAAATGTCATTTTGTGCGGCGGCTTCGATATTGATTTTTGTCAATATCGTGGAAGTGAAATTAAAAAAGACGAAATATGCGTTTATCAACAGCATGAGGTCTTTGACAATACTGAGCGTTATAGTGCAGATAGGTTTGACTCCCATAAGCGTATATTATTTCAATAATTTGAATCTGATTTCCGTATTTGCCAATTTATTAATAGTGCCTGTAATTTCAGTTGTGGTTGTGGGCGGTCTTATTATAATGGTAGTATCTTTGATTCTTCCGTTTGCCGCGCCTGCGCTTTTTAGTCTTATGGGAGTGATTCTCAAATATCTTATAGAAGTAGCAAGGTTACTTTCTGAAATAGAACTTACGTATTTTTATGTTCCTTCGCCGCGTATTCGTGAGATTGTGTTGTTTTATTTTCTAATGTTTGCCTGCTTCGGGTATTTCAGGCTCAGTAAGAATAAAAAGAGGCTGTATATATTCTGCGCCGCAACATTGGTTATGACAGCATGGTGCGCAACGCTTTATTTAAATCCGGTCAAAACAAAAGTATGCTTTATTGATGTAGGGTTGGGAGATTGCTGTCTTGTAATGACTGACACTGGAGAAAACATATTGATAGACGCCGGAGGTTATCTTGAAAGAGATACGGCGCAGTATAATATAATGCCGTTTATGGAATATTACAAAATTACAAGTCTTGACGCTGTTATTGCAACTCATTCTCACAGCGATCATATTTATGGAATATACAAGCTCATTGAGCACGGTGTAAATATTGAAACTGTCTATGCAAATGAAGATTATACTGATTTGTACTACGAAGTATATGAAGCTGCTCAGAGTAATAATATACCTGTAAAGCCGCTGTATGCGGGAGATGTATTAAAATTTGGAGATACAGTGTTTAATGTTTTGCTTCCGTATGAGGAGATGCTAGAAGAAGAGTATATAAATGATACTTCCATAGTCTTGTCTGTGACGGCAGGAGATGTGAATTTTCTTTTGCTGGGCGACATAGAAACTTACGGAATGAAAACATTGCTTGATAATTATTATTTAGCGGCTACGGACGTTATAAAAGCTAATCATCATGGCGAATACAATGACTATACTTTGAGGCTTTATGATGAAGCGGATCCTGATATTTGCGTGATATGCGTTGCCAACAATTCATATGGACTTCCCAAAGATGAATTTTATGATGTGCTTTATGAAACAGATACTCAATTTTTTACTACTATGGATAACGGTCTTATAACGTTTATTGTAGATGATGGAGAATATAAAGTGGATACTTATAAAAACTGACATTTTATTTAAAGCAAGATAAATTGTTTTTTGTCGATGAGTATTAAAAAATAGAAGGGAAAACGCTTTGCGTTTTCTATATATAATACGTAACGCTTTTTACCGTACATAATACGTATCTTCTCCACCTCTGTACGTACTTATTCTACAGGTAAAAGGCGTTCGTTATTTTATACATGAACGTAATAAAAAGGTATGGTTTTAGGGGGCGCGAAGCGCCGCCTGAAAGCCTAAAGGGCTTTCAGGCGGTTCACATCAAGGCGAACGCCTTGATGTGAAAGCAAGTTACGGCAATGGCCGTAACTTGCCTGCGCTTCGCGCCCTGTCCCCCGCTATAATAATCTATTTCAATAAAAGATCTATAGCCTTATTTAGCTCTTCAATAGCGTCATTGTCGCCGGTCTTTACGGCGTCTACAAGACAATGGTCTATATGGTCCTTAAGAATAATCTCGCATACTCGATTGATTGCACTCCTTACGGCTGCAAGCTGGATTAAAACCTGAGAGCAGTCTCTTCCGTCCTCCACCATGGTTTTTACAGCATTCATATGACCTATAAGACGCGACATGCGGTTCAATACAGCTTTTGTGTTTGTATGCGTATGTGTGTGCGAGCCTGTATGAGAGTGAGCGTGCACAGATCCGTCTTCATGTGTGTGCGTATGATATTCAATTTTTTCGTTTTGGTTCATGTCCTTATACTCCGTTTGTAAATATTTTATCATATAAAGCATGCTTTGCAATCCCCCTGCGGGGCTTACGCTTATTAAATAATTGTGATTTAATTATATTAAAGAAAGGTCATATATTTTGGAATACGCTGTTAAAGCCGCTAATCTAACACATTCATATATCAGTGCCGACAGCAGCATTTTATCGCTCGAAAATATTGATATATCTGTACGAAAGGGTGAATTTGCTGCAATTATAGGCCGCAACGGTTCCGGCAAGTCTACTCTTGCGAAACATTTTAATGCGCTTGTGCCTATTATGCACGGAACTCTTTTTGTGGGAGGCATGAATGTGGCCGATAAAAATCTTTTATGGCAGATTAGAAAATACTGCGCAATGGTATTCCAAAATCCTGATAATCAGTTTGTATCAAGTATTATTAAAGAGGATATCGCATTCGGACTTAATAATTATTCCATAACGGATAATGTTGATTATCGCATATCATCAGCGCTTGAGCAGGCCGGTTTAAAAGGATTCGAAAACCGTTCTGTTCACATGCTTTCGGGCGGACAAAAACAGCGTGCGGCAATAGCAGGGATATTGGCATTAGAACCTGAAATAATAGTGTTTGATGAAGCAACGTCAATGCTTGATCCCAAAGGCAGACGCGGGATTTTGTCTTTGGTAAGCGAGCTAAATAAAAAAGGCAAAACCGTTATTATGATAACTCATTACGCTGAAGAGGCTGTATTAGCTGAAAAAGTGTATGTATTGTCTGAAGGCAAGCTGATTGGCGGCGGCAGCCCGCGCGAAGTTCTCACGGATATGGATTTGTTAAATCAAGCAGGGCTGGTTGCTCCTCTTGCTGTCAGTTTTTATTATGATTTGATTAAGATGGGCATACGACTAAAAAAATGTCCGCTTACTCTTGAGGAGTTGAGTGAAGAGATATGCAGCTTGAATTGAATAATATTTCGCTTACTTATGCTATATCGACTCCGTATGAAACAAAGGCCCTCAGCGATGTGAGCTTTAGTGCAAAAAAAGGTGAATTTATAGCTGTTATGGGGCAAACGGGCAGCGGCAAATCCACTTTGCTCAAAATAATTGCCGGACTGGAAAAACCATCCTCCGGTACGGTTTTTTTTAACGGAGAAGATATAAATGCATACTCTTACAATAAAGCTAAACTCAGAAGTTATGTAGGAATGGTATTTCAGAATCCTGAATATCAATTATTCGAAAGCAGCGTGTATAAAGACGTAGCCTTTGGACTGAAACATGCTGAATACACGAAAGATGAAAAACACCGACGCGTTAAAAACGCTTTGGAGACTGTAGGTTTCGAATTTGATAAAATAAAAGATTTGTCTCCGCTTGCTCTTTCAGGGGGCGAAAAAAGGCGCGTTGCTATAGCCGGAGTTTTAGCGGCTGAGCCGGAATTGATATTGTTCGATGAGCCTGTGGCGGGCCTTGATCCTGTTGGCCGCAATGATTTTGTGAATACGGTAAAAAAACTGAATAAAGCCGGAATTACAATAATAATGGTTTCGCATAATGCTGACGCAATAGCTGAATGCGCTGAAAGAATTTTGATATTTGACAATACAAAACTGATAAAAGACGCCCCGGCAGCTAAGGTTTTTGCCGATAGTAAAACTCTTAAAAATATAGGACTTGAAGTAAACGGAGCGAAATATCTTGCAGACCTTTTAAAAAAACGCGGTATGTGCATTGACGATAAGCTGTATCGCTATGAAGAGATTGTTAAGGCTGTTGCCGAAAAAATAAAAAACGCAGGAGTCGGAAAATGAACAGGATGCCTTTAGGAATGTATATGCCTTTTGAGTCGGTCATTCATTCGATTGATGCACGAGTCAAACTGGTATGCTTTTTAGCGCTTATCGTATCCGTAATTATTACAGATACGCTGGTAGGATACATTGTCATTCTCAGTACAGCATTTGTTTTTATTGTACTGTCTCGTATTCCGTTTAAAATTGCTTTGAGCTGTTTATATCGTCTGCGTTTTTTTCTAATAATAATATTTGTAATGAACGCTTTGTTTTTTACGAGCGAAAACATTCTAGTCTCATGGTGGATATTCAACATATCGAAAGAAGGTATTCTTCAGGGTGTGCATGTTGTGTTGCGAGTTGTGCTCGTAATGCTGTTCAGCACATGTTTGACAGCCACCACATCTCCGGTTGAGCTTACGAAAGCCTTGGAGAGTTTGTTCAGACCGCTAAGGTACGTGAAAATACCGGTAGGCCAAATATGTATGATCATAAGCATAGCAATACAATTTATTCCTGTTATCAGTCAGGAGGCTTTGCTCATAAAGCAGGCGCAGACGGCAAGGGGAGCGCGTTTTGAAAGCCGCCGCCTGATTGAGAAAGCAAAGGAATCTTTAGCATTGGTTATTCCGATATTTTTATCAGCAATAAGAAGGGCCGATGAACTTGCCTTGGCCATGGAAGCCAGGGGATATCGCAGTGCGAATACTCCTGAAAAACGTTCCTTAAAGCTCAGCCTTCGGGAATATGCAGGCTTTGTTGTTTCAGCGGCAGTATGCGCTTTGCAAATAATGATATAACATGCTGCGCGTTTGTGAATACAAGCAGGCGCATGCGCACAGCATTGCTAATAATAAAAGGAGTTTTGATTAATTATGACAACAACAAAAAAATCAGTTCTTACTGCTGTGTTTATAGCATTATGCGTAGTGCTTCCCATGGCGTTTCATTCTATACAAAATGCCGGAAGCATATTTTTGCCAATGCATATACCTGTTTTGCTTTGCGGTCTGATATGCGGCTGGCAATATGGTTTTATCACGGGTATAGTAGGCCCTGTTTTATCAAGTTTGTTTACCGGTATGCCGCCTATGGCATATCTGCCGTCCATGATAGTAGAGCTTTCCGTATATGGTCTGGTTACGGGCTTGATGATGAAGTTTGTTCATACGAAAAACTTATATGCCGATTTATATATCAGCCTTATAAGCGCTCTTATCACTGGTAGGATTGTTGCAGGAATAGCGCGCGCATTGATATTTGCCCGCGGCAGCTATTCAATGGCTGCTTGGGCTACAAGCTATTTTGTAACCGGACTGCCGGGCATAATTATACAGTTGGCGATTATACCAACATTAATTTTTGCAATACAAAAAGCGAGGCTTATACCCGCTCGCTATACGAAATAAATTCAAAAAAAAACGACCGGCGTGGTTTGCGATTAATACTCTTATGCGTAACCTGCTTGACGCCTAAGAATACTGCCGGTCGTTTAAATTATTATAACGCTAAAGAGGTTGAAGAGCAATATGGATAAAAATGCTGTAGCAGAATATTTCAATTCACTGGCTCATGATTGGGACTCGTCTCTTATACGTAACGAGCATGCAATAAAAATCATATTGGATTATGCAGGAATAAAAAGCGGAGTGAGCGTGCTTGATGTTGCGTGCGGCACGGGAGTGCTTGTGGGAGATTATTTAAAAAGAGGAGCTGCAAAAGTCGTTGGAGTAGATATTTCCGCAAATATGATTGATAAGGCAAAGGCGAAATTTCCTTTTAAGGAAGTTACTTTTTTGTGCGCCGATATAGAGAGTGTTACATTTGATGAGAAATTTGACTGCTGTGTTGTATATAATGCATTGCCACATTTTGCAGATGCAAAAGTTTTGGTTAGATCATTAAAAGAAAATCTAAAACAAGGAGCAAGGCTCACTATTGCTCACGGCATGAGTAAAAAAGAAATAGACGGAATGCATAAGGGAAGCGCCAAGCATGTTTCCGTCGGGCTTATTGACGAAAATGAACTTGCTCAAATAATGAGTGAATATTTCAATGTCGATAAAGTAGTGTCTGATGATGAAAAATATATTGTCTCAGCAACAAAAAAATAATTGAAAAACGCTTAACGCAGCCGTATTTTTTTGCAAATAGCGGGTCAGCGCTTTGCATAAAGGCTGCGATAAACGCTGTTTCATTTTTTTGAATGGGCGGCTTGATTTTTGATCTGTTGAAATAAAGCTTTTTTACTGTTTACAAGCCCTTAAACATATTTGACAAAAGCAATAAAACGGAGCCTACCGCCATTATCCAAAATTTGTATACGCTTACATAAGGTATATATACAAACGCAGAAACCAGCGCTCCTACAATGAGAATAAAGCATAGAATAAACAGTCCTTTAGTCGGAGCATTCATTCTCATATTTGTTTCCTCCTGAAGATAATATAAAAAATTATACCATAAAACGACTTAAAGTAATAATTATATTTTACAGGTAAAATAGAATATAAATCGAACATAAATGTTGAAATTTGTTGACTTAATTATGATCTTCATAATATAATCAAGTTGCTTAATACATAAATTATTTATTGAGTAATTATTCTTTATAAGGGGGTAGACAATGTCTGACGATATCAAAAAAGACATTAATGAAACTGTGGACACAGTTAAGGATGAAGCGGTGAAAGTCGTTGAGGAAGTAAAATCCGCATTTACGGGTGAAGCTCCAAATCCTAACGTAGGCGGCGGAAATGCAGGTTACAGGGCTCCGCAGAACTCAGGTTCCAACGGGAAAGCTATAGCTTCTCTTGTACTTGGTATTATAGCATGCGTAGTAGGTATATGGTGGTGGTATGTATCACTGGCATGCGCTATAGTCGGTATCATTTTGGGAGCTATGGCTCGCAAGGAAAATCAGTCAGGATTGGCGACTGCTGGTTTCGTTGTGTCTATTATCGGCCTTGCAATAACATTGATCATGTTCATTTGCTTAGTCATAATAGGCATTGGCATTGGGCTTTCAGGATATTAAAATAAACCTGTTAGCTGGTGGCTTGTTTTACTTATGATTAAAAGAAAGACATAGCAGGCTATGTCTTTCTTTTGGTTGTAATCAATAAATAGACATTAAATCAATATATAATGCTAAAAGGAGCAGGCATGTATCCATATATAGACTTGGGATTTTACCGTTTACCCACATTTTGGCTTATTAATATTATTGGTGTTTTGGTATGCGCATTAATGCTTTTTATACGAAATAAGGATTTTTCGTTTTTAAATGTTGACATAACCAATGCGGGGGCGATCGGAATATGCGGCGCTGTCGTAGGGGCGAAAGTTTTATTTGCGCTGACAATTATTCCTGTGTTAATAAAGTATCGTGAATATTATTTTTCAAGTTTTGAAATATTTTTTACTGCAGTATCGTCTGGAGCAGTGTTTTACGGAGGATTGATACTTTTTATTATAGTAATAAACTGGTACCTGAACCGCTATTCAATAAATAAAAAAACATATTGGGATTTTATGGCGCCATGCATACCCTTATTTCATGTATTCGGAAGAATCGGATGTTTTTTAAATGGCTGTTGTCATGGCGTTGTCAGCGAGCGTTTTGGTATAGCCTTTAGTAATTCTCCTTCAAGTATTAACGGCATACCTTATTTGCCTGTGCAGCTTATAGAAGCGTTTTTGAATTTATGTTTGTTTTTTGCGCTTATAATATTCGAAAAAAAATATCATAATCAAGGTAAAATTCTTTATGTTTATATAATAAGCTATGGCGTTATAAGATTTATAACGGAATTTTTCAGGGGTGACGCAATAAGAGGAATATGGTTTTTTTTATCCACGTCGCAGTGGATATCGCTTATTTTGATATGTTACGGAATATATAAGCTGGTTACAGAAATAAAGAAGATTGATAATAAAGCTGTATCATGATCCTGCTAAATATTGCAGCATTAAATGAAAGCAGAAGGTTATATAATGGAACAGAACAAGAGAGTTAGTAAGCGCATTATTATATCTTTGTTATTGAGCGCAGCTATCGTAATAATGGAAATAATCGGTTTAGTAATAAGTATTCGTATGCACGGTATAAAACTGTTTCAGTATTATACTCAGGACAGCAATTTGTTTGCCATGATATCGTTTGCGATAGGGTTTTATTTTTCTTTACGGAATTTGCTCGTCAAAAAAAGTGAACCGCGGTGGTCTGTTTTTTTGAGATATATTTCGGCTAACTGCTTAGCACTAACATTTTTAGTTGTCATTTTTGTGCTTGCTCCTACTATGGGTGGATACAGGGCTTTGCTTACAAAAGATTCTATGCTGTACCATCATTTGCTTTGTCCTGTAGCGGTTTTTGTACATTTTGTTTTTTTCGATCATATAGAAATTGCTGATAAAAAAACGGTATTATTTGCACAGATTCCCACTTTTGTTTATGCAGTTATTATACTCAGCATGAATATTATGAGACTCATAAGAGGGCCTTATCCGTTCCTCTATGTTTATGAACAGCCTGTATATATATCTGTTATATGGAGTATAGTGATATTGGGCGGAGCGTATGTAATATCAGTATTGATTCTAAAGGCAAATAATCTGGTTTTCAAAAGACGCATGAGGGATAATGTATTAAATTCAGATTCATTGTAATATGCCTGAAAATTTATTTTGCGCCTATAATAAAAAAGCGAAGCCTTACTGTCTTAAGTAGTGATAAGGAAGTAAATAGGTAATTGCAGGGCGGCATAGCGTGTGGCTATGCCGTTCTGCCTTTTCTTTGCCGTTCAATCACTTGACTGTCGTTAGGAAGATTAACTTCCCCAATGAAGTTCCAAACAATCTGCACTTTCTGTCGGCGGTGGCCGC
>CALWKX010000005.1 GCA_944381375.1 uncultured Lachnospiraceae bacterium | reverse complement strand
ACATCTTTCTAAATCTCTTTTTTTCATATCTTTGTCTATCAATAGCTTCCAAAGTTTCTTATAGCTGACTTTCATAAAAATCCTCCGTCCAAATAAAATCAGTTATAAAAGTAAGTATAGCAGAAATTTGTCGGTTTCTCAATTATTATATTTGCGAACGATGTAATATTGAGCGATATTTTGGCATGTTTATTTGGCTTTTTGATATAGGGTGATATATCGTGGAGAAAACACCCTTGACAAATCACTTTCCAGTAAGATATTTTGTCATATTTTTTTCATCTTCAAAATTATATTCGTAGCCGAAATATTTACTTACTGATAACGCAGTTTCGCTGAAAAGACTGCAGCAGCAAAACAAAGCGTTCCACATATTATCTTTATTTGCGTCTGAATAAATGCCAATATATTTCAAGTAAATATCTTCGGGCAGATATCTTTTGAAATTCCTTCCCATCTTTCCGGCCGAAACTTTGAAATCGTGTATCGTGCCTATATACCATGAAATCATCTCATTCAGTTCGCCTGTTACAATTTCATGATACATGCTCATAGCGTATGAAACTTCATTGCGTGCGATCCCTTTTGCTACGTTTTGCATGCACCACCAAAAATCATTTAAGCATGACTCATAATAAAACCTTGAAGGTTTTGAAATATTGTAAACATTGAGATCGTTATCAAACAAAGGCAGTATTTTATCTTTGTCCAGCAGAGAAATACTGAGCTTTTCTTCAGTAATCAAATGCTTTTTTTGTATAGGAATCAATGTCAGATCAATTCTCGTTCCATCATCAAAAAGCATTAAATACACAATCCGTCCATCGCCTTTGCTTCCCCGCATGGATTCCGGCATTTGAAGCATAAGCCTTTTGCCGAAAATATCTATCCAATTGTTGTCTTGTATGAATGTATCAATATTTTGCACTACATATACAATATCATAATCCTGATATATATCTTTGGGCAGTGATGGATTAGCGCGGGAACCGTTCATGTACGCAGCGCGTATTCTCTCATCGTTTTCAGCCGTGGCAATGATAATATCCAACATTTCTTTTTCAGTTCTCAAAAGCCGCCTCCCCATTATGTAATATCTTTGCATACGGAAAAAGCGGATATAAATCCGCCTTTTGTTATCTGTTTTTTTCTATCCAATCCTTTGAGTAATCAACGGCTGTTTTTAAATCAAATAATCTGCACTCTGCCATGCCCACATTGCCTTTGATTACTTCATTTGTTTTTTCAAAAGATTCTCCCAATGCATGAAAATCTGACGAATCATAATCATAATCATTAAACCAGACCCATTGGCGGGACGATACAGTATAAACAGCCGCTCCGTTTTTTACCATCTTCATGTTAGAGGCCATGCTCTCACCCATATGAAAACAAGAACAGCTTTCATATCCGCACCCGATAAGCAAAACTTTAGCCTTTGCCGCATAGAGTTTTCCCAGAGGGGAATATTCTCCGAACTGCGGCGTCAGATCGTGTTCAGAAGTGATTTCTTCCGCCATTGGACCCATTGCGCAAAACGATACTTGAGGATGATATGAGCGCCTTACATTCGGAAAAGATCTGAATACTTCCGGTATTATTCCAACTCCTCTTGTAGGTGTATAATCTGGATCAAAAGCTGGATATTCCAAATATATATAATTGCGCCATTGCTCTGGGACAGCGGGATTCGACCATTTTGCAGGATCGGAATTATCAGTAGAAAATGCCGGCATTACAATATTCCCGTTTTCGCCGGCCGCTGTCATTATCCCGATTATTGCCGCCGCCGCGCCTCCGCATACCCAGCCCATGCTTGATAATGATGAGTGCACTAAAAGAGTATCGCCGTCATTTATGCCTAATTTTTTCAGTTCGATCGCAATGGTATTAGAAGTGGAAGGATATTTAGTTTTTTTGATTACGTCATATTCCGAGCTTTTAGTTTTATTCAAAGCGTTAATCCTTTAATGTCTGATTATTATTGTTCAGCCGGCGTCGCCGGAGTCTGTTCGCTTATAGGCCTGCTTAATGCTTCCTGCGTCTGCTTGTTAATAGTACCCGTGACCGTTAGAGAATTATTCGTCTGGTAGCTTTCAATAGCTGTCTGTAATTCCTGCGTAAAATTACCGTCAGCTTGTGAGCCTTCTGCAAGATATCCGAGTTCGATCAGTGTCTCCTGATATGGGATTATAGCTGACGTCATATGGCCTTGAACGTACTCTATTTCTTCTGCATTCAATGCTTCCTGAGTAGGCGCGTCGAGCATGCCGTTTACGGTAAGTCCTTTCGCCGTTTGATAATTTTCAACCGCCGTTTTTGTCGCGGCGTCAAAAGTATTGTCTGTTGGATAAGACATATAATCCAGCAAGTAAAGCTTGACTTTGAAAGTCGTTATCATATCGTCACTGTCGCCTTCGCTGTATACTGTAATTTCGCTGCCATCGCTTGCAATATTGCTGAAATCATTCGTATAAGCCCGCATCATCATTTTGTCGCTTAAGTTTATCGTCGCTGCGTAAGTGAAATAAAATTGAGCTTCAAAAGAAGAAAAAAGTATTATTGCCGCTACCGCAGCAACTATATAAAGTACAACCCATTTGAATTTCGGCATTTTTTATTCCTCGCGAAAAATATAATAGTATTCTAACATAAACCGCGGCGTTTTAAAACACTGCAAAAAATATTATCTTATGAAATGATCTTATAATATAATAAACATATGAACTTTTGTGAGCAGGTCAAATCTGTTTTATCCAAGTATGAAACTGACGATTTTATCGTGAAAACAGCCGAGCTTTACGGTTTTGTTGTTTCAAGGGCATTTATTGAATTACTCGGGAGAGGAAATATAAATCTGCGCTTTGAATGTGATTACGCTTTTGTGGCGGCTAAAGTATACAGCTTGTTGAAGCGCATTTTTTCGGCGCCGCCTGTAGTTGCTAAAATGCAAAGCAATTCTTTCGGCAAAAAAACATGTTACATCGTAACGTTTGAAGATGCGCGTTTCGCAAAAGAACTTTTGCATTATTACGGTATAATGGACGGCGAAGGACGTATCGTAATGCCAACAGCCGTAGACGAAAGCTTTTTGCAGGATGATGAAAGCGCGGCCGGATTTTTAAGAGGAGTATTTTTGGCGTGCGGTTATATAGCCGATCCGTCAAAAAGTATTCAAATGGAATTTGTTTTCAAAAATTCGCTTATTGCTGAAAGCTTTATGGGATATTTAAATAAATTTGGTATAATATCAAAGCAAAGAATGAAAAAAGATGATACAATCATATATATCAGAAAAGCCGAATACATTTCTGATTTTTTAGCTGTTACGGGAGATCACCGCGATACGCTTATACTTGAGGACAAGCTTGCGATGCGGCAGATGAAAAACACCATGCAGCGCAAAGTAAATTGTGAAACGGCTAATCTGAATAAAACTTCTGAAGCTGCATTCGTTCAAATGCAGGCTATTGAAAAAATAATAAAGCTCAAAGGACTAAATACACTTAGCGAGCCGCTGATAAAAGCCGCTCAGCTCAGACTTGACAATCCGTACGCCTCATTATCGGAGCTTGCAAATGCAGCCGTTCCTCCTTTGAGCCGTTCTACTCTTGATAAGCGGCTCAGAAAAATTGTTGAAATAGCTCAGTTGCTTTAAGTGAAAGGGAAAAAAATTGGCTACCGCTAATAAAAAAAGCACATCGAAAACTCAAAATAAATCATCTCAAAACGCATCTTCCGCCAAAAAGAATAATGTTAAAGAGCGCAATGTCAAAATGCCCGAGATAAAAGGCATTATACTTCTTTTTATCGGTATATTTTTATTGTTTTGCGCTTATTTCGGCAGCGGCGGCGCTGTAGGAGATTTTCTTACAAAATGGCTTGTAGTGTTGTTCGGCTCTCAGGGGCGTACAGCAATAGCCATTGCTTTAGTCGTGCATGGAATTATGCTTTTCGCACGCGCCAGATCTTTTACCAAAGAGCGGGGAGCTCTATTTTTAGCTTTATTAGTTCTTAATATAACTACTGTTTGCGGTTTGGTTAACAATATTCTTAATAACAACGAATCATTTTTTGCAATCAGTACATATAGATATATTGTGGATTCAGGCGCCCCTGGCGGAGTGATAGGGCAGTTGCTGTCAAGACTGTATATAAATCTTTTATCTTATACAGGAGCATGGCTGCTTATAATATGCGTCAGCATTATTATGTTTTTGATAATATTCAGAAACAGCCTTTTCGATAAGTTCAGAGAAAATTTCAATAAAAGAAGCGAAGAGAAAAAAAGGCAGAAAGAGCTTGAACGCAAGGAAAAAGCCGAGCAGCTTGCATATCCTTCATTCGGTCTTGACGCTAATAATAATCAAAGAATAAATCTGAAAAACGCAGGGCTGAACTC
The DNA here is from genome assembly GCA_944381375.1 of uncultured Lachnospiraceae bacterium. Classification (GTDB taxonomy): domain Bacteria; phylum Bacillota; class Clostridia; order Eubacteriales; family Anaerofustaceae; genus CALWKX01. The sequence continues at coordinate 23,630 of CALWKX010000005.1, read as the reverse complement.
GTTTGCTGATGACGAGCGCGAAGCTTTGACCCACTCGCAAAAAGATTTGTCAAAGAGGCGCAGTAAACTTGATTCTTTTGAAAATACTTCTTCAAAAAATTTTAATGGCAACAAAGACGAACAAAACGCTAAAAAGCCGCATGCTGAAGATGCTGTAACTGTTACTGCCGCCAAACCTATTGATACCGATATTGATGAAAATGGCGTCGAAAATGAAAAAAATACGGCAGCAAAAGGAGCTTATGTTTTTCCGCCTATTAAGCTTTTGGATGTGGAAAAAGGCAAAACTACAGGAGCTCAGCGTCAGGAAGTGGTGGCCAATGCATCACACCTTGAAAAAACTCTCAGAGATTTTGGTATTGAGGCGAAAGTAACGGATATCAGTATGGGGCCTACCGTTACGCGCTATGAGCTTCAGCTCCAGCCCGGTATACGTGTGAGTAAAGTTGTAAGTCTTGCGGATGATATCGCAATGGCTCTTGCTGCGCAGCGCGTGAGAATAGAAGCGCCTATACCTGGTAAATCCGCTATAGGTATAGAGGTGCCGAATAAGCAGGTGGCAATAGTTAAGCTCGCGCATATATTATCATGCAAGGAATTTAAAAATAATAAATCTCCTCTTGCCGTAGCCCTTGGAAAGGATCTTACAGGAGATGTGTTAATAATGGATATTGCGAAAATGCCGCATATACTTATAGCGGGTGAAACAGGTTCCGGCAAGAGCGTGTGTCTGCATGCCATCATTATGTCCATTCTTTTTCACAGCACGCCTGATGATGTGCGCATGATTCTTATAGATCCCAAAATGGTAGAATTTCCGGAATATAACGATATACCGCACCTTCTTATACCTGTAGTGACCGACGTTAAGCTTGCTGCGAGTTCTCTTGCATGGGCAGTGCGTGAAATGACGTCGCGCTATGAAGCCTTTGCAGAAAATAAAGTGCGCGATATTGCCGGATATAATGAAAAAATGGAAGCCGAAGGCAAGGAGAAATATCCTCGGATAGTGCTTATAATAGACGAGCTTAACGACCTGATGATGGTATCCGCTCAGCAGGTGGAAAATTCTATCTGCCGTCTTGCTCAGCTCGCAAGAGCTGCGGGTATCCACCTCGTGCTGGCTACTCAACGGCCTTCGGTCAACGTAATTACGGGCACTATCAAAGTCAATATTCCTTCAAGGATATCTTTTTCAGTATCTTCTCAAACGGATTCCCGCACTATACTTGATATGGGCGGGGCTGAAAAATTGCTCGGCAAAGGCGATATGCTTTATCTTTCGCCGGGAGCCGGAAAGCCAATTAGAGCGCAGTGCGCGTTTATAAGCGAAAAAGAAGTAGCAAAAGTTGTAGAATTTATAAAGAAAAACCAAACGGCAGATTATGACGACACTGTTAGCGAAAGCATAGAAAACGGAGGGACGGATTCTTTGACTGCGCGAGGAGAATACGACGATGAACTGGTGCCGCAGGCTATGAAAATTGCTTTTGAAAAAGGCGAGATATCTACTTCTATGATACAGCGCAAACTTAAACTCGGTTATGCGCGCGCGGGACGCATAATAGACGAAATGGAAGAAAGAGGTTTTATCAGTGAAAGACAAGGCTCTAATCCGCGGCGTGTACTGATATCATATGAAGAATTTTTCAATTCGGATAATGAAGGTAAATAATGGCTCAGAAGGTTTTTGTGTATACCTTAGGCTGCCCTAAGAACGAAGTCGACAGTGATAATATGATTTATTGTCTTAAGCGCGGCGGATTTGAAATATGCAGCAGCGCCGATGAAGCGGATATCATATTGATAAACACTTGCTGTTTTATCCATGATGCAAAACAGCAGTCCGTAGAAGCTGTCTTTGAAGCTGTAAGGCTGAAAAATGAACGGAATGAACTGAAACTGGCCGTAACGGGATGTATGGCTCAAAGGTACTCTAAAGAGCTTCGTGAAGAAATACCCGAAATAGATATAATTGCAGGAGTAACGGCGCAGCATGATATCGCGTATTTGCTTAGAAAAGAAAAAGCAGTTGATGTTCGTGATAAAAACGCAGTAATACCGGAGTGCGGAAGATATTGTGAAGAGGGGAAAGCCTCTGCATATATCAAAATAAGCGAAGGCTGCGATAAATGCTGTACATATTGCGCCATACCAAGTATAAGAGGAAAACAGCGCAGCAGGAAAATGGAAGATATTTTAAGTGAAGCTCGCAGTCTGGCTGACAAAGGAGTCAAAGAGCTTGTAGTCGTCGCTCAGGATGTGGGTGACTATGGCTTGGACCTGTATGAAAGACGCATGCTTCCTAAGCTTTTGAAAGAGCTTGAAACAATCAGCGGCATATACTGGATTCGTCTTATGTACGTATACCCCGAAACGATAACTGACGAACTTATTGGGGTAATTGCCGAAAGCAAAAAAATACTAAAATACCTTGATGTGCCTCTTCAGCATATCAACAATGATATACTGAAAAGGATGAACAGGCGTATTACAAGCGAGGGAATATATTCTCTCATCCAAAAGCTTAATGACAGATTGCCTGGTATTGCTTTGCGCTCTGCCTTTATAGTAGGTTTCCCGGGGGAAACCGAAGGGCAATTTGATCAGTTGTGCGATTTTCTGAAAGACGCTTGTATGCTTCGTGTTGGCGCTTTTGCATATTCAGAAGAAGAAGGAACGCCTGCTGCTTTAATGGACGCTCAGATAGATGAAGCCACCAAACTTGAACGTCTCAATACGCTGATGGATATACAATCACGTATATCGGAAAATATTTTGCAGAGATTTGTAGGGCAGACATTGGACGTTTTGATAGAAGAAAAGCACAATGAAGGAATATATACAGCAAGAAGCTATCTTGACGCTCCTGAAGTGGACGGAGTTGTATATGTTGAAAGCGAAAAGCATTTACGCTGCGGAGACATTGTCAAAGTATTGATTGAGCAAAGTGGCGAGTACGATTTGAAGGGAAGGGTAATCATATGAATCTGCCTAACAGGATAACTTTTTCCAGGATATTTCTGATACCTATATATATAATACTTATGTATCTTGTAAATTCGTGGTCAGGATATGTTGCCGGAGTAATTTTTATCGTTGCTTCCGCGACTGATTCCGTAGACGGATACGTAGCCAGAAAATACAATAAAGTTACGGACCTTGGCAAATTTCTTGATCCTCTGGCGGATAAACTGCTCGTTTTGTCTTCAGTCATAATGTTTGTGCAGTTCAACAGAATACCTGCATGGGCGGCTATAATAATAATAAGCAGAGAACTTATTATTACGATTTTCAGAGGGATAGCAGCCCTGGACAGAAAAGTAATATCAGCAGATAAGTATGGGAAAATCAAGACGGTATTTCAGCTTATTGCGCTGTCGATGATGCATTTTGAGAAAATATTTATGCCAATTTATGTCGTGGCGGACATACTGTTTTATATATCGGTTGCGTTTTCGGTATTTTCGGCTGTCAATTATATCATTAACAATAAAGACGTAATAAAAGGATAATTATGAAAGCGGTTCTTATAGGAGTAGGTGATGAAGTTCTTTACGGAGAGACGGTAAATACCAATGCGTCTTATCTGGCAAAAGAACTTTCGATAATAGGGTTTGAAATTCTTTATCACGCTGTAGTATCAGATGATGAGGATATGATATCGGATGCCGTGACAAACGCTTGCGCAAAAGCTGAGCTCGTGATTACAACAGGGGGGCTCGGGCCCACAAAAGATGACAAAACAAAGCAGGTAGTAGCGGAAACGCTTGGCCTTCCCATGTATTGCGATAACGATGTTAAAGCAAAGATAGAGCAGTATTTCAAAAAGCGTGAACGCTGCATTGTTGAAGGTGTGTCGCGACAGTATATGATGCCGGAGGGATGCATAGTCCTGCCTAATGAAACAGGCACTGCGCCGGGTGTTTATATTAAACAGGAAAATACTGTGGTGATTTGCCTTCCGGGGCCGCCGGCTGAGCTTAATCCGATGTTCGAAAATTATGTAAAACCTCTTTTAACGAAGATTACCCAAAAGGAATTTGTCGAAAGGTATTATATGACATGCGGCATTGGCGAATCCCCTTTGGAAAAAAAAGTAAGGGCAGCGGTAAGTTATGATCCGAATTACAGTATAAATACTTATTTGAGCAGAAGCGGCGTAATGTTAAAAGCTGTTGCAAAAGGTCATACGCTGAGCGAAGCTGAAAACACGGCGGACAAGCATGACAAAGAAATAAAGAGCGTAATAGAAGAATACCTTTACAGTGAAAGCCGAAAAGAAGTATGGCAGGCAGTCGCCGAAAAGCTGATGGAAAAAAATATAACGCTTTCATGCGCGGAATCATGTACCGGAGGTCATTTTACTGATTTACTTGTTGAAAATGCAGGTATATCTGCGGTTTTCCCCGGTTCTGTGGTAACGTATTCGAACGAAACGAAAATGAAATTACTGGGAGTTTCTGAAGAAATCCTTGATAATTTCGGAGCTGTCAGCAAAGAATGTGCAATTCAAATGGCTGAAGGAGCCAGAAATCTGTTTAAGACTGATTGCGCTGTCGCTATAACCGGATATGCAGGGCCTGAACAGGGTGAAAATCAAAAAAATCAAGGTCTTGTATATATTTGTGTAAATTTTAAAGGGAAAATCAAAGTTGCTCACTATATATTTCCACAGAAGCGTGTAATAATGCAGCATAAAAGCGCAACTCATGCTTTTAAAATATTAAATGAGTTGCTGAAAAGCGATTGACACGTTTCAACAAATTCTATATTATTAAAACAAATGTTTGATACATTTTCAGGGGGACACGGCAAATGAATGAAGATAAACAGAAATCTCTTGACTTGGCGTTGAAAAGCATACAAAAGAACTATGGCGAAGGCGCTATAATGAGGCTTGGCGAAGAATCCAAATTGGATATAGACGTTATTTCAACTTCTTCTCTTTCACTCGATATGGCTTTGGGTATCGGGGGCGTTCCGCGCGGAAGAATTGTAGAAATATTCGGTCCTGAATCATCCGGCAAGACGACAGTTGCGCTTCATATTATAGCGCAAGCTCAGAAAAACGGCGGAACCGCAGCTTTTATAGATGTTGAGCATGCGCTTGATCCTGTATATGCAAAAGCGCTGGGAGTAAATGTTAACGAGCTTATTGTTTCTCAGCCGGATATGGGTGAGCAGGCGCTTGAAATTATGGAAGCGCTTATAAGAAGCACTGCTCTTGATGTAGTAGTATTGGATTCTGTTGCTGCTTTGGTGTCTAAGGCGGAAATAGAAGGCGATATGGGAGATTCTCATGTGGCTGTGCAGGCAAGACTTATGTCTCAAGCGCTGAGAAAGCTTGTGGGAATTGTCAGCAAAACTAACACCACGGCAATTTTCATAAATCAACTGCGTCAGAAGGTAGGGGTTATTTATGGCAATCCGGAGGTAACTTCCGGCGGAGTGGCTCTTAAATATTATTCAAGCGTACGTATAGATATTCGCCGCGGAGAGCCTATAAAAGACGGAGCTGATATAATAGGGAACAGAACGAGGGCTAAAGTTGTAAAAAATAAAGTAGCTCCTCCTTTTAAAACCGCTGAGTTTGATATAATGTACGGCACAGGCATATCGAAAGAAGGCGATTTAATTGATATGGGCGTTAAAGCGGAAATCATAGACAAGGCCGGTTCCTGGTATTCGTATAAAGGTGAAAAAATCGGTCAGGGAAGAGAAAACGCCAAAAAATATATAAAGGAAAATCCTGAAGTATTTAAAGAAATAGATGATCTAACCAGGCAGAAGCTGAACAGTAAGCATATTATGGATTTTTCTGTGGATAACAGCGAAAGCGAAGATTGAATTCATAGTAGAATTTATGCCTGATAATAAATTAAACGCTCTGTGAAAACATAAATAAGTTTGCACAAAGCGTTTTTTTTAACGATTCAAATGATTTATGAGGGTTTATTTGACAAATATTTGTGCAGAGGGTAGAATATGAAACTGTCTGCTTTTGGATAAATATTTAATTGATAAAACAAGTACAAATCGCCCTGTCTGGGATAATAAAGATATATAACATTTATTTAAGTGAATAAAATAGCGACATGAGTTAAGCCACTCAGTCGATTATAAAACATCAAACATGATATAAAAAGGAGGTATTTAAATATGAATTCCGCCGCATTGTTTTCGAAAACTCCGCCTTTGAAGCTTTTTTTTCTTGCTTCTGTTCCGGGAGCTGTGAGCATGCTGGCTTCGGCGTTGTATCAAACGATTGACGGGATTTTTGTGGGACGATATATAGGAGAGACAGCGTTTGCCGCGTTAAATCTTGCTATGCCGTTCGTTGTCATTAATTTTTCTTTAGCTGATCTTATTGGTGTGGGTTCTGCTGTGCCTATATCTATTTGTTTAGGAAAGAAAAATAGAAATGAAGCCTGTAATATATTTACGTGTTCATGCCTTATGATTGTAGGCACAGGCATATTGATAGGCGCAATATTATATGCGGCTGCGCCTGCTATGATCCGTATTATGGACGCTGAAGGGGATTTTGCTGTTTTTGCTGTGCAATATATGAGAGTATACGCAATTTGTTCTCCTGTAACTACTATTATTTTTGCTGTGGATAATTATCTGCGCATATGTGGTTATATTAGAAGCAGCATGTTTTTGAATATATTAATGTCGGTATTGAGCGGAGTATTGGAATTTTTATTCCTGGCTGTTTTAGGCTTGGGCATTTGGGCGGCTGCTTTGGCAACGTGTAGCGGCATATTTGTTTGCGCTGTTCTTGCTTTTATTCCCTTTTTCAGAAAAAAAACGCTGCTTCGTTTTTGCCGGCCGCGTTTCAACGGCGGTATGATCAGACAAATAATTGCTTGCGGCAGTCCGAATTTTTTGAATAATATTGCCGGAAGGATCACTGCTATTTTAATGAATGCAATCCTTGTTCGTTTGGGAGGAGAAACGGCTGTTTCTGTATATGGGGTCTTGATGTTTGCTGAAGGTTTTATTTTGCCTCTTTTATACGGAATGTGCGATTCCCTCCAGCCGGCTGTCGGATATAATTGGGGAGCTGAAAAATATTCCCGTGTGAGGGCTATTGAAAAATATTGTTTTGTTGCCAGCGGAGCAGTATCATTAGCGGCGGCTGCTGCTATGGCGTTTTCCCCTGAGTTAATAACTCGGCTTTTTATGCCGGAGGCAGGAGAAGATATATTGCGGATGTCTGTAAACGCTCTTCAGCTTTTCAGCTTTACATACCTTACAAGATGGTTTTCTTTTGCTACGCAAAGCTATATGCTGGCAATTGAAAAGCCTGGACCTGCTTCAATTATATCTGTTTCCACTGCTTTTATTTTGCCCTTGATACTTATAGGTGCGCTATGGCCGTTGGGTCTTACTGGTATATGGCTGAATTTTGCAGGGACTGCAGTGCTTGCTGCTGTTTTATCAGCAATTATATTATACAGGCTCCGGCATGAACTAAACAAAGCCGATGCTGTTGGGTAAAAAATTCTTTGGTGGTTCGTGGTTGTTTTAGCGGACGGGCGCGCCTGGCCTTGCTGCGCAAGGCCAGGCAGCGCGGTTTTAACCGCGCTGCCTAAAGCGCCTTACGGCGCTTGGCGCGCCCGTCCGGCTTGCGCATGGTTTTATAAATAAAGCCTGCTACTCATTAAAGCCTGTAACTTATCTGATTTAGCTTAATAAAAATTAGCATTCGGGATATAATGTTATAAAAATTAATTAAAAATAAGTTTCGTGTTAAAAAATAATGTAAATGAAATAATATTCAAAAATAAATTGACATACTATAGTCTCTTTGTTATACTCTTGCTAATTTAAGACAACTGACGGCTTTAAGCGGATTTACCGCATGGAAGTCTTAATTAAAATATAACGCCGGCCGTCTGGACGACACTTTGCGTTTAATCGTTAGTGTTGCTATTTTATTTTAAGGAGATTTGGTAATGAATTACAAAGCATGGGATTCATTTGTTGGAGGAAATTGGCAGGAGGATATCGACGTAAGAGATTTTATACAGAAGAATTATACTCCTTACGCAGGCGAGGGCAATTTTCTTGCAAAAGCGACAAGCAGGACTGCCCGGCTTATGAATAAGGTTAATGAACTTTTTGCAAAAGAACAGGCTTCAGGCGGAGTGCTTTCTGTAGATACTCAAAAAGCAACTACTCTTTTGAGCCATAACGCAGGCTATATTGATAAAGATGACGAAATAATCGTAGGGCTTCAAACTGAAAAACCTTTGGAGCGAGGCGTAAATCCGTTTGGCGGCATAAGAATGGCCAAAGAGGCTTGCGAAGCTTACGGCTTTAAAATGAGCGATGAGCTCTTGGATAAATTTACCTACAGAACAACTCATAATGACGGTGTGTTCAAAGCATATTCAGATGAAATGCGTCTTGCCAGAAAAGCAGCAGTAATAACCGGATTGCCTGACGCTTACGGACGTGGCAGAATAATAGGAGACTACAGAAGAGTCGCTCTTTATGGAGTTGATTATCTTATAGAAAAGAAAAATCAGGACAAAAAGGCTGTAGGCGCCCGCAATATGAACGAAGAAAATATAAGGCTTTGCGAAGAATTGTCTGAACAGATCCAAAGCCTTAATGACCTTAAGCAGATGGCCGCTAAGTACGGATACGATATATCGCTGCCCGCACAGACAGCAAAAGAGGCTGTTCAATGGACATATTTTGGGTATCTCGGCGCAATCAAAGAGCAAAACGGAGCCGCTATGTCTTTAGGCCGTACGGCTACCTTCTTTGATATATATTTCGAGCGCGACATGAAAAAAGGCCTTATTGATGAAATAACGGCACAGGAGATTATTGACGATTTTGTTATAAAGTTGAGAATGGCTCGTCATTTGCGCACTCCCGCTTACAATGAACTTTTTGGAGGCGATCCGATGTGGATAACGGAATCCTTGGGCGGTATGGGTGAAGACGGAAGAACGCTTGTTACAAAGACAAGCTTCAGAATGCTTAACACGCTGTATACGCTGGGATCGTCCGCCGAACCTAATCTGACTGTTTTATGGTCTGAAAATCTTCCGGAAGGATTCAAAAAATTCTGCGCTCAAACCTCATGCGATACAAGTTCAATACAATATGAAAATGATGATGTTATGAGACCATTATACGGCGATGATTACGCCATAGCTTGCTGCGTGTCCGCTATGAAGGTAGGCAAGCAAATGCAGTTTTTTGGAGCTCGTTGCAATCTTGCAAAGCTTCTCAATATTGCTCTCAACGGAGGACACGACTGCGTGTCCGGACTTGATATAGGCCCTCAGCATGCTGTTTATGAAGATGAATATCTTGATTACGATAAAGTCGTAAAACGTTATTATGAATATTTGCAATGGCTTTTAAGACTTTATGTAAATACAATGAACGTAATACATTTCATGCATGATAAATATGCTTACGAAAAGCTTCAGATGGCGTTGCACGACACGCATATAGAGCGGTTTATGGCCTTTGGTATAGCTGGTCTTTCCGTTATAACCGATTCACTTAGCGCAATAAAGTATGCTAAAGTAAAACCAATAAGAGATGAAAACGGTTATATCACGGATTATGAGACAATCGGCGATTTCCCGAAATTTGGAAATGACGATGATAGAGTGGACAGTATTGCGAAAAATCTGATTAAAATTGTATATGAGAACCTTACAAAAACACAGGCTTACAGAAATGCAATTCATACGCTTTCAGTGCTTACGATCACGTCCAATGTGGTTTACGGCAGGAAAACGGGATCTACTCCGGATGGAAGAAAAAAAGGTGAAGCTTTCGCACCAGGGGCGAATCCAATGCATGGCCGTGAACTAAACGGCGCGCTTGCGGCTCTTAATTCAATGTCAAAGCTTGAGTATAAATATGCAAGAGACGGCATTTCAAATACGTTTTCTATAGTTCCGAATACACTGGGAGCAAATGCGCAGGAAAGAAGCAGTAATTTAGTGAATATTCTTGACGGATATTTTTCAAAGGGAGCTCACCATATCAATGTAAACGTAATGAACCGGCAAATGCTTGTTGATGCTTATAACGATCCATGCGCTTACCCGAACCTTACTATCAGGGTTTCAGGTTATGCCGTAAATTTCCATAAGCTTACTAAAGAACAGCAAAAGGAAGTAATAAAAAGAACATTCCATGAAGCGCTCTGATATTATTAAAGTATCTTCAATTCAAACGCTCGGCACTTTAGACGGCCCTGGAATAAGATTTGTTGTGTTTTTAAAAGGTTGTCCGTTAAGATGCATGTATTGCCACAATCCCGAAACATGGGCAGATGATGAATATCAAATTTATAACGTCGATGATCTGGTAAATATGATAATGCGTTATACGCCGTATTTCGGCAAAGACGGCGGAGTAAGCGTATCCGGCGGAGAACCTTTGGTGCAGGCGGCAGCTCTTATAGGTCTGTTTAAAAAGCTGAAAAATTTGAATATAAATATAGTGCTCGATACTAGTGGTTGCTTATGGAATGATGATGTTTCTGAGCTTTTGAAGTATGTTGATTTGTGTATTTTGGACATTAAACATACTGACAAAGAAGAATATTTTCGTTTGACCAAAGGCAATTTATGTGATACGCTCTATTTTTTAAATATGCTGGAAAAACGCGGGATTGATACATGGATAAGACAAGTTATAGTTAATGGATTAAACGATGATGTCAAGCAACTTTCTTGTTTAAGGGAATTGACACAGCAATATAAATGTGTAAAAAAAGTGGAGCTGCTTGGTTTTAAAAATATTTGTAAAACGAAATATGAAAGATTAAATATTTTGTTTCCAATGGGCAATATTGCTGAAACAGAATCGAAGAAAGTAGAGCAGCTACAAAAAAAGTATTTTAGCAATGAATAAAAAAGCGCATTTATGCGCTTTTTTATATTAAGCAGTATAAATGTTTAAGGTATTTAGATAGAAAGTTGCGTTAAAAGATCCCGCGCCCGCAACTGAGCTTAAAGGACAAGCCTTTAAGCTCAGTCTAAGCGCTTTGCGCTTAGGGCCGCTTCGCGGCCGTTGCGGGCGCGGGCCGTTTTTACGGGCAAAACCATGAATATTGGAATTCGTTAAAATGTTTCAGCGCGCAACATAAAATATATCTTCTCATGAAAATACATAAAATAGCATATTCAATAAAAAATAAAATAAAAGAATTTATTTTATTTTTGTATTATGCTATAATTAATTGCTTTAGATTTCGAATAAATACTTGTATAGTAATGCTTTAGATTAAACTGCTATATATGCTGATTGACAAATAAATAGGAGGATTTTATGGATTATATATATTATGCGCTGGCTGCGCTTATCGCGCTTATCGTTGGTTTTGCGATAGGCTGTATTGTGCGTGAGAATATAAATAAAAATAAACTTGCCAACGCAAAAATGACTGCATCTCAAATTATAGAAGACGCTGAAAAAGAAAGTGAGAATATAAAAAAAGAAAAACTCATCGAGGCTAAAGATGAGATATTTAATTTAAAAAGAGATCTCGATAATGAGATAACGGATAGACGCAACGAAGTTAAGCTTCAGGAAAAACGCATTATCCAAAAAGAAGAACACCTTGACCGTAAATTGGAAGCTATAGAGAAGAAAGAAGAAATATCCCAAAAGAAATATAAAGAGCTTGAAGCAAAAGAAGAGAAGCTCAGCAAGCTTTATCAGCAGCAAACAGCAGAGCTTGAGAGAATATCAAATCTTACGTTTGAACAAGCAAGACAACTATTGTTCGACGAGGTTGAAAAACAAATTTCAAGAGAGACGGCATTACTGATAAAAAATAAGGAAATTGAAGCCAAAGAAGAAGCCGATAAAAAGGCTCGTGAAATTATATCATGCGCAATACAAAGGTGCGCAGCTGACCATGTGTCAGAAACAACCGTATCAGTCGTGAATCTGCCAAGCGACGATATGAAGGGACGTATTATAGGAAGAGAAGGAAGAAATATTCGTTCCATAGAAACGCTCACAGGCGTTGATTTGATTATTGACGATACCCCCGAAGCTGTAATACTTTCGGGTTTTGATCCCGTAAGACGGGAAGTTGCCCGTATAGCGCTTGAAAGGCTTGTCGCTGACGGGCGCATACATCCGGCAAGAATAGAAGAGACAATAAAAAAAGCGCAGGCTGAAATGGATGTGAAAATCCGTGAACTTGGAGAACAGGCCTCATTTGAAACTAATGTAATGAAGCTTCATCCTGAACTTATTAAACTTATAGGCAGACTTAATTACCGTACAAGCTATGGTCAGAATGTGCTTAAACATTCCATAGAAGTTTCCGCGCTGGCGGGCATTATGGCGGATGAGCTCGGCGCAAACTCAAGAATTGCCCGTAGGGCCGGCCTTCTGCACGATATAGGAAAGAGTATAGATCATGAGGTCGAAGGCCCGCATGTGCAAATAGGCGTAGATCTTTTGAAAAAATACAAAGAATCGCGTGAGGTGATTCATGCCGTCGAGGCACATCATAACGATGTAGAACCTACTACGATAGAAGCAATTCTCGTACAAGCGGCGGACGCTATTTCAGCAGCTCGCCCCGGAGCGCGCAGGGAAACTCTGGAAAGTTATTCTAAACGCCTCGAAAAATTAGAAGAAATCGTTAACAGCTTCAGCGGCGTTGAAAAAAGCTATGCAATACAGGCTGGACGTGAAGTAAGAATAATGGTTAAACCCAATGAAATCGACGATATCAAAATGGTTCATGTAGCAAGAGATATCGCAAAACAAATCGAAGCTGATATGGAATATCCCGGTCAAATTAAAGTAAATATAATAAGGGAAACCCGTGCTGTAGATTACGCAAAGTGATAGGCGGCGCGTTATGTCAATAAAGATTTTAGCAATAGGCGATGTGTTCGGCCGAAGTGGAAGAAATATTGTTTTTCACGAACTTGGAGCGTTGAAAAAAGAGCTCGAAGCCGATTTTATGATTGTTAATTTTGAGAATGCCTCCGGCGGCGCAGGAGTATCAGAACCAAATGCGAAGGAATTATTAAACGTCGGAAGCGTAGACGTTTATACTTCAGGCAATCATATATGGGATAAACGTGATATTATCAATATAATAGATAAAACAGACAGAATTATAAGACCCGCCAATTATCCGGGAGATTGCCCTGGCCGCGGTTATGGTATATTTGAAACTGAAAAAGCGCGTATAGGTGTTATTAATCTCTCCGGTACGGTTTTTATGGAAAGCCTTGATAATCCTTTTATTGCTTTCGACAAAATATACGAAAATATTCATTCATCGTGTGATATCATCTGCGTAGATTTTCACGCAGAAGCGACAAGTGAGAAAATCGCTTTCGGATATCATGCGGACGGCAGAGCTAATGTAGTTTACGGGACGCATACCCATGTGCAGACTGCTGATGAAAGAATACTTGAAGGAGGCTGCGGTTACATTACGGATTTAGGTATGACGGGGCCTTTAGACGGAGTAATCGGCGTCGACAAACAGATAATCGTAAAACAGTTTCTGACTCAGCGACGTATAAAGTTTGAAACGGCATGCGGAGCTTCACAGCTTAACGGAGCCATATTTACATTGGATGAGAATTTTAGATGTGTAAATATAGAAAGGATACGCAGGATATTCGATTGATTTCATCTACATAGGAGGAGTCTATATGGAAATTCTGAAGGTATCATCATCGTCAAACCCCAATTCCGTTGCAGGCGCTTTAGCAGGGGTTATTCGTGACAACGATTGCGCTGAAGTTCAGGCAATAGGAGCCGGTGCGTTGAATCAGGCGATAAAAGCTATCGCCATCGCAAGGGGCTATGTTGCTCCCGGAGGCTATGATCTTGTTTGCGTTCCGGCATTTACAGAGGTTGAAATCAATGGAAGCGAAAGGACGGGAATTAAGCTGATAGTCAAAGGAAGATAAAACTTTTAAGCGGAGAATAAGCTCCGCTTAAAAAGTTTTGAAAAAACATAGACAAAGTTTATATATACTTTGTCTATGTTTTTTTTTATATTAATTATCTTTATGGCTATTTTATCCTAAGATCAGCATATATACAGGTATTACCAGCAAGCTTATAAGTGTTGTGATCATAATTACCGTCGTCGCGAATTCGTAATCCGAACCATATTCTTTGGCTATTATGCCTGTGCTGGCAATAGCCGGCATTGCCGCTTGTACTATAAAGACAAGTCCCATAAGACGTTCTACATTAAAGATATGATTCAGTGCTACAACCATCAGCGGACAAATAATTGCCCTTGCTATAATAATACTGATAACATCTTTATCAGGTATAAGTTTTTTTATGTTCATATTGCTTAGAACAATACCTGTGAAAAACATCGCTAAAGGTGTTGTCAAGTTACCTATATATTTGCAGCTATCTGTTATGAATCCCGGCAAATGTATATTTAGCATTATAAGTGCTATACTTACCAAAAATCCTATTAATGCCGGATTGAAAAGTTGTTTAAGCGTATTTAAACTGAACAAACCTTTATTTTTGTTTTTTGGATTATCTTTACTGATTTCATATATGCCTATAGTCCAATAAAAACTCGTGTTAACTATATAATACAATAATGCATAAGGAAGACTTTCCTCCCCGAACAACGCGATGTTTACAGGCAGGCCCATAAACATTGTATTAGAAACGAAAAACATTGTTCTGAATACGCCGCGTCTGTTTTTGTCAACTTTGATTACAATGCTTACAATTATACCTATAACATGGCATAGCAGCATGGAAAGTACGGGTACTATTAGATTCTCCGCCAAAGCGGAAAGATCCGATTTGGTAAATGTTGTCGTAAGGTTGTATACCATGTAGCATGGCAGAGAAACGTTGATGGCTAATTTAGAAAAAAGCTTTGATGTGCTTTCATCAAACCATTTCGCCTTTGCAAGTGCAAAACCTACGCCTATCATAATAAATATTGAAAAGATGCTTCCGAATGATTGTGTCAAACTCATATCAAATTGCCTTTAATGCTCAAGCAGGACGAGTAATACGGCCTGCTTGAGCTTGATTTATAGTATGTCTTTATTTGAAAGGAATTGTTTGCAATGTCTTTAAAATCATTTGCGTAAGCTTGAGTTTTTTAAACCCTCAGTTTATGGTGTTTCTGCAATTATTTGTATTCCTTAAGCAAATTAAGGCTACATTTATTGTTTTCAAAGTATTTGCAAAACTGGCATGCGCGCATGTAAACTTCGTTGTAATCCGTATGCATCTGCTCGTATTTCGGACATTTTTTTGCCGTGCGTCTATAATATTCAGCCATTTTTATTATCTCCTTTTAACTGATATTTTTGCTGCCGCAATCGGCGCCGATTCCGGTAATTACATATTTGTTTAGCAGCGTTTCTTTTTACGTCTTAAGTGTAGCATGTATTATATTATTGGTCAAATACTAAAATAATTATGGAATCCATAGGTTTTTTCTATATTAATATTGCGTCTTGATCCTGCTTGGTATAAAATAAACTAAAAGGAGGCTGTATGGATTTTAGAAGCTTAAAATATGTATTGGAGGTTGCTGAACAAAGAAGTTTTTCTAAAGCCGCTGAAAAACTTATAATTGCACAACCTTCATTGAGCCAGTATATAAAAAGCATAGAAGAAAAACTTGGAGTTAAGCTGTTTGACAGAAATGCGAATCCCATACGTCTTACGCCTGAAGGAGAGCTTTATGTCAAAACAGCATATAAAATATTGGCTGAATGGAACGAACTCGATATGCAGCTTACGGACATTACCAATTTGCAGCGCGGAAGGATAGTTTTGGGCGTCTCTCAGCTAAGGAGCTCTTTTATGATGGCTAAAATTATAGCTCAGTTCAAACAGCGTTTTCCTCATATAGACATCTATTTTGTAGAGGGCACTATATCAGAGCTTGAAGATTTGATGATGAAGGGCCGTGCAGATATGTTTATTACAACAAAGCCATACAATGAAGTGTATTATGATTCTATAAAAATATGTATGGAAGATCTGTTATTGGCTGTTCCTCCTGGACATCATTTGATCAAAAAAGCCAAACAAGCTGTTGAGAAAGGCCAGAATGTACTTAAAATATTTTCCCGCGAACCATTCGTTTTGCCTTTGCCTACTCAAAGACTTTATTATAATACGCTTACACTTTGCCGTAACGCAGGCTTTGAGCCCAAAGTAGTAATACAGACAGAGAATATAGCTACTGTAGTATCAATGGTTACGGAGGGTCTGGGTTGTACTTTGCTGCCAAATACGTTGATAAAGAATGGCAATTATTTGCATTTGCCGGAATGTTTTCCTTTGAGCGATCCTCTGGCTCAAAGAGAGGTGGTTTTTGCTTACAAAAAAGGCAGCTATATGTCTATAGCGGCTAAAAAATTTATAGAGTTGACAATAAAGCTTACTGAAGAAGACTAAAGATAAACTGCTAGCTTTAATTTTGCTGTTCCCAAGCGCAATCATAGTGAAACAATCCCTCATCGTTTCGGTACGTTCCACTATGATTATTTTATTTTCGTCTATACTAAGTCTTAATTGAGCGCACTGGGAGACTGAGCGGCAGCTAACGCAATGGCTTAATAATGAAATCCCGCCTCACGTGGAGTATGCTCTATCCGAGGCGGGGCGGAATATGTATCCGATTTTTGTTGAGATGGCGAAATGGGGGAAGAAACACCTGATTTGACAAAATTTGCAGAGAGAATAAAAAAAGCCTGCCTGGTCAGGGAAGGCTTAAACGAATATTTTATCTAATGATTTTTTGTTTCTTTTACGATTGGCGGGCAGGGTATTCGTATAGCGAATAATTGTATTGCGGAAAGTATTATGTCTGTGCTGAATATATTCTTCATAGGCTTCAAAATCGTCATGGAAATTTTCTGTCTGAATAATAGCGTGAAGCGTCTTTTTTTGTTCGACCGGTTTTTCTGTTCAGGCCCATTTAAAATTTTCGGTCCCGGCGCCAATTTCAAAATGATATTTCACTATGCCAAGGTCAACTTTGGAATAAAAGCCTCCAGTAGCCTCTGCGCGGACCTGTGTTCCATTCAAAGAGATCAAAAATTTCTGCTGATTAGTGGCTGTGGGAGCCAGCAATGCAGCTTCCATGCCGTTCAAAAACCACTCCGGCATTTCTCCAGCCGCACGGCACAAATTTTTCATGTCTTTTGATTTATGCGCAACTCCCTGCGTTTGTCCGTAACCTAACGTAAGAACACACACTAATTTTTCTCCTTTGTCAATTTTACATCTGCTTTTTGCAATGCCTTTGCCAAAGGTCAAAGCGACCCAGCAGGTATTTAATCCCAGTGTCTGCGCCACAAGTGCAAGGCGTTCTCCGTAATATCCTATTTTTTCGTCCAAATCATTGTTCTTTCTGCCGATCAGGGCAATATAATTTTGAACGCCGCTAAATTTCCCGTAGTGTGCCATAAAACTGTCAAATGCTTTAGGTTCATCAGTCACCATTTGGATATGCAGGCCGCTTTCATGATTACAGGCGTCGATCTCCGCTTGGAGTTTTTCTATAAGCTCCGCATCAATTTTCCGGTCAAGATAATTCCGTACAGAATGGCGCTTTTTTATCGCTTCTAAAGTTGTCATTTTCTATTCCTCCTCAAAATAGGGATAACCGTTTTGGTTTGCAGATCGAACGATCTCGTCGGCATGATTGATCATTTCCTTCAATCCATGCCAACACCCCTTATCAGCATCTACATAATAATAGTTCATGGTGCCGATCCTGTGCATATTGATCAGACCGGCGTCTTTGAGTATCTGCAGATGATGAGAAACCGCAGGTCTGGACAGATGCGTCCGCTTTGTGATTTCCGGAACCCTCATTCCAATGGAATCATTTTCAAGAAGTGTGATAAATATCTGCTGCCGGCTTTCGTCCCCAAGAGAAACAAAGACTTTCCGATAAGTCTTAAACTCTGCGGCAAGCAGTTTTCTTTGCTTGGCACATTCATTCATTATTATTACCTTTGTTCATTTGATTTAACTATTATACCATTTCAATAATCAAAAAGTTCATTGGTAAAGAAAGACGAGACGAATACGCATATATGTTGTTTTATATCAAATGAGTATTTTCTTGAGGTTTTGGTTTACTATAAATATTTTTGTCCTGTCATTATTCTGTATAAAGCTATGTATTTAAATACCGGCCATTGTTTTGCGTGCGCTTCATAGTACTTGTTTTTGTACGTAAACAAAAGCGTGCTTGATTTAAAATTACTCATTCTGGATATGTCTTTTAATTGAAATTCATGCGCAGATTCGGCTGATTCGAAATGCAGTCTGTCAGCGTAGAATCTGAGATTTGCTTGTTTTGCAACAGGCAGTTTCTTTCTGTTTTGCACTTCATAAAGATTAATTGACGTATCAGAAGTGATAATATAATTGGTATTGCTAAGCCATTCTGTGGATTTATTTTTTATATATTCGCGCTGCCATAAATCCCATTTAAGCACGTCATCGAATAATACATCATTTGTTTCTGAATAAAAGAATCCCTCTTCATTTAGCTCTACTGAATATCCGCATCCACATTTAAAGCTATTGAGGCTTCCATAAATTTTCCCTATGGATTTGCAGACAGGACATATATAAAGAGCGTTTTCCAAACCTTCGGCTAAATTTTTACCTTTATATTTTATTTTTTCGCGGCGTTGTTCATCGTAAGCGTTTGTATACAAATCACGATGCAGTATGTCATTGATCTCGTCAACACTCATTTTATTAAGCTCGTCACGTGTGTATTCACTGATGA
Source organism: uncultured Lachnospiraceae bacterium (assembly GCA_944381375.1). Classification (GTDB taxonomy): domain Bacteria; phylum Bacillota; class Clostridia; order Eubacteriales; family Anaerofustaceae; genus CALWKX01. The sequence goes on along the minus strand of CALWKX010000005.1, from coordinate 4,828 downwards.
ATATTCCTTTTACAGGACCGCGCCTTTTGTACTTTGCCCAAACGGGAGAACGCATATATGCGCCGCTGAACCTTACCAGAACAAGTCCGGCGCAGGAATCTTTTACGAGCTTTGCCGTGCGCGGCGATATATGACCTGTGCGTCCGTTTATCGTTCTTACGCCTTCCGGGAACATTGCAACGTTTATGCTGAGCTTCAGGTTTTCTTTTATGTATTCTATTGTATCGTCGGAGCTTGCTCCTTTTTTGCGCGGTATGGGATTAACAAGATAAGAAATAATTCGTCCCCAAGGTTTTACTCTCAGAATTTTTTCGCCTGCGACAAAACGAAGAGGAGTTTTGAACATTAAAGCTTGAAAAAACGGATCATTGTCATTTGTATGATTGGAAAAAAGCAAAAAAGTATCGCTTTTTACCTCAAAAGGTTCAAATGTGAATTTGAACCTTTTAGTATAAAATACTCCCAAAGTAGCTCTGAGAAATGTATATACAGCGTTATTGCGCTTTAATCCTTTTAACCACTGCTCTTTATTGTACATCGTTGATTTTTGTTTCTGCGCGTTTTGCAGCTTCCTCTTCTTCCAGAATTCTGTAGGCGACCTTTCCAACAAGCGTTTTAGGAAGCTCGTCTCTGAATTCTATATCATATGGCATAGCATATTTTGCGATATTCTTTCTGCAATGTTTCAAAAGTTCTTCTTTTGTTTCGTCATTTTTGGCAATTCCTTCCTTCACCATGATGAACGCCTTTACTTTGTGCATTTTATATTCGTCAGGTACGCCTATAACACAGCTCATATGAACATAAGGATGTGCGTCGAGTATATTTTCTATCTGGTTTGGATATACGTTGTATCCTGAAGTGACAATCATTCTTTTGATTCTGCCCTTGAAGTAAACAAAACCGTCATCATCCATAATTCCCAAGTCTCCAGTATAAACCCATGTAAGACCATCGGCATGTTTTCTAAGCGTCTGCGCAGTTTCTTCAGGATGATTAATATATTCTTTCATGACGGTTGGACCGGCAATAAGTATTTCACCCTCTTGTCCGTAAGGCAGTTCTTCATCTGTTCCGGGCTTGACTATTTTGTAATAAGTATCAGGGAAGGGAAGTCCTATGCTGCCTTCTTTTACCATGTGAGTAGGCGTAAGGCAGGAGGCTGTTACACATTCTGTTGTACCGTAACCTTCGCGTATCTGAACAGTTGCTTTATGATCATACAGAAATACGTCGCATTTTTTCTTCAGCTCTATGGATAGCGAATCTCCTCCGGAAAATACTCCCTTAAGGCATGACATATCAGCATTTTCCATAGAAGGGAGCCTCAGCAGCGCTTCGTAAAGCGTAGGTACTCCGGCTATAAAATTGCATCTTGCTTTGGTTATAAGTTTGCCGTAACTTTTAGGCGTGAAACGCGGCACCAATAGACATCTGCCGCCGTTATAAAGCATGGTATGTATGCATACGCCCAGTCCGAATCCATGGAAGATCGGCATAGCGGCAAGCATTTTATCGCCCGGGCGGAACATTGGATTTGCCGATACTACCTGAGCGGCCAAAGCGTTGAAATTTAGATTGGTAAGAAGTATACCTTTTGTCGTGCCGGTTGTTCCTCCTGAATATAATATTACAGCAGGATCGTCAGCTTTGCGTTCTACTTTGTAGTTCCAGAAGCATGCGTTTCCCAAACGAAGAAATTCCTCCCAGCGTATTACAGGCGCATCATCGGGAATTTTTTCTATCTTCCAGCCTTCTGTAAGCATATAGCCCATTTTTATGGGCTTTGAAAGCTCATCGCGTATTCTTGCTATAATGATGTTGACTATTTTCGTATTTTTACGTATAGCTTCGAATTTGCCGTAGAATTGATCCAGCGTTATTACGGTAATGCTTTCAGATTCGTTAAGGTAAAATTCGATTTCATTTTCAGCGGACAATGGGTGTATCATATTGGCAATGCCGCCGACCAAGTTAATTGCATAAAACATATAAATAGCCTGCGGGCAGTTAGGCATAGCGATAGTTACTTTATCGCCCGCGCGGATACCTATAGTTTTAAGAGATTTTGCGCATTTTTCCACCATTTGTATAAAACGGCGATATGTAGTTGGTTTGCCCATAAAATCAAAAGCGACATAATCAGGGTATTTTTCCGCTGTCAATTCTACAGCTTCAAAAATAGATCCCTGAAAATAATCCAAATGCGCAGGGACGTCGCCCATATTTTTCAGCCAAGGGGCTTTGGCTGTGACATTTTCCTGCATATTATAAAACCACCTTTAATTAATAAAGCTATATCATTATAAAACAAAATTGTGTAAATTTCAGCAAAATATAATTAATATATTCATTAATATTTAATTAATTTAATATAGCGGAATAAATATAAAATAATACGGTTGAGCTGACACCGTATGTTATAAATAAAGGCCATTGTTCTTTATAAATGTATTTCGTTTCAACACCCATACTTTTTAATGTCAGCATTTGGCACATATGCAAAGGCGTGAAGTAGTATCCCATGAATGACCATGCCATGATAAAAAATATATAGACAAGCTGCTGATTATAAGAAAGAGGCAAAGTGACAGTCAGCGGAATCATAAGCCCTAACGGTACGAGCGCGTTTCCTGATATCATGCCTAATATAATTGAAATTGCTGCTATCGCCGCAAGTATTTGAGCTCCTTCGCAGGTAAGAAATAAATTGGTAAGTGTAGCCGCGGCATTATCAAAGCTTTCCACAATATTGCGTATAAAATAAGCAGCGGCCAGCATTATTGCGATGTCAATATTTATATTATGAAAAATGACTTTTAAAAAATTTTTTTTGCTGGATAAAATCCATGTGATAAATATTGCCACTGTCATAGCAATCCACATGGGTACTGAGAATGTGATATTCATAATAAGCGCGGCTAATATCGGGGAAATGTTGAGTAGAAATTCGCCGAGAGCTTTTAATTTGCCGCCTTTAACTTTATTGACGTTTTGCGGCTTAGGCGTTTTTTTCAAAAAGAGCATATAAGAAGCGCTTGAAGCTATAATCACCAAGGGCAGGTTGAGAGCTATAATATGATATATATTTATGTTTGGCGCGCTGGCGGATACGAATTGCATAGTCAGCGTAAAAGGCAGCAGGAACATGGCTATATGCCTGAAGGACAGATTGATAGCGGCTCTTTTTGATTTTTCCTGATTGATTTCTTCACCTATTCTGTCTACAAAAGGAGCCGAAAGATATGCGCCGCCGGGCATGTTAAGACAGCCGATTATAGCGGGGAAAAGCATTATTGTTATTTTGGAATTATATATAAGTTTTTTAAGAGAAGAAAGAATTTTTTCCCAAAGTCCGTATTCTTTCATCAAAGCGCCCAGAATACCGACTAATATGACGGTAATAAGAGTATTGCGTGATGCAGCGTCTGTAAATACTTCCAAAAGGCTTTTTAATGCGTCATTAAGTGAGACAGCTCCGATAACGCATAATAGAACGCCGGTTATTACAAGGATGACACTCAGCTTGAGTTTTAATTTGCTCCATAATGGAATCAGGATGAATGCGATTATTATTGCAAATATTTCCTGCATAGCGCCTCTGATATTAATTGTTATTAAATTATTATATAATTTCTATATAATTTAGGCAATTGATTATTGATAAAATATGTTCATTTTTTCAAATTGCATGTTATAATTTAAAAAAATTCGGAGTTTTATATGGGATACTTGCTGGATTCAAAGGAAAGTCTTATGATTGGAGGCATAAAGCAGCACATACGGCTGCGTGCCGAAAGAGAAAATATTCCCGCAGTGTTGTTTATTCACGGAGGACCGGGAGTATGCGACAGGCATTGGGTAATTAAATATCAATCCGATATAGCCAAACATGCCGTGATAGTATGCTGGGATCAGAGAGGTGCGGGATTAAGCTATGATAAATCTTTGAAAGCGGAGGATATGAGTGTTGGCCGAATGGTTGCGGACGCTGCTGAATTAGTCGATATTTTATACGAACGCTTTAATAAACAGAAGATTTTTATAGTTGGTCATTCATGGGGATCGCTTCTAGGTGCTCTTCTGGCAAAGCGCTGTCCAGGGAATATAGCTGCTTATATCGGAATGGGACAGTTTGTTGACGGAGATGAAAACGAGCGTCTTTCATATGAGTTTGTATTGAATGAGGCGATAAAGCGCGCAGATAAGAAAGCTATAGCAGATCTTGAAAAAATAGGACCTCCTGTAAATGGGCATTATAAAAGTTTGGACGATTTAATGGTGCAGAGAAATCTGATGTCAAAATACGGAGGAGAGGATTACGGAGAAAGCGACGGTATAATAAAATCTGTCGTAATGCCTTTATTAAGGTCAAAAGAATATTCGCTTTTTGATATGATTAAGTATTATAAAGGAGCGTTTTTTTCTCTGAGAACACTGTGGGAGGAGGTTGTTGATTTTAATCTTAATGAGGAGATCAGGCAGCTTGATGTTCCAGTGTATTTGACGCAGGGAAGGCATGATCAGAACACTCCTGTTCAAATAGCAGAAAAATGGTTTGATAATTTAACCGCACCGTATAAAGAGTGGATATGGTTTGAAAAATCTGCTCATTCGCCGATTAAAAATGAACCTGAAAAGTGGGGGCAAACTTTAATAAAGATTATTGAAAATAACGATAGCGCCGGCTAAGGGGCCGCGCGCATGCAGGCTGCGCCTAATTTTAGGCGCAGCCTGCGCGCAAGGCCTTCTGGCCTTGCATAAGACAAAACTGCACTGAAGAAAATAATCTTCAGTGCAGTTTTGTCTTATGCGCGCGGCCCCTTAG
>CALWKX010000004.1 GCA_944381375.1 uncultured Lachnospiraceae bacterium | reverse complement strand
TGATGAGCGTTTCAATGGGAGCGTTTATTGGGTTGCCGCCATCATTGATTGAAACTTATGGAAGTGATGTAAAAAAGGTTTATAAAGCAAATGGAGTCCCTTTATATTTAGGTCTTGTTACAATGTTCCTTTCTGCATTTGTGCATTTGATGATTAGCTGCGCCATTATATTACTGCTTGCCCCGATACTGTTTGATGCGGCTTTGCCAGTACAGCTTCCGTTTTTCTTTCTTGCGCTTGCCATATACATCATTGTGTCGCTGAGTATTGGAAGTATATTAGGATTGGTTGTAAAAAATCAGGCAAAGCTGACAATGATAGCGCAACTTGTGTTTTTACCCTCGATTATGCTTTCGGGGATTATGTTCCCTATCGACTTGCTTCCCGATTTTCTTGAAGCCATAGGGCGTATTTTCCCCGCTTCTTGGGGATACCGATTGATGTTAGATAATGGTTTTTGCCTTGAAAATCTATGGTACTTAATTCTTGTATTCTGTGCGGCAGTAATTATATGTGCAATACTTTTGAATAAGCAAAAATTCAAATAGGTTGGATGAGAACAGTTTAACTGTAAGTAAAAATATGTTGCTTTGAAATTTTTAGAGAATATAATGTAGATAGCGAAATTATTTTTGCAGATTTATTTTTGATATGCTTATAGTAAATAGAGAAATAGAATATGAATTGGAACTTATTTTGGGGGTTATATTTAATAACATTTGCAATAGCCTGCTGGATTTGCTTTTATGCGTTTGGCGTACGGAAATTGGGGAAAAATAAACGCTGCTGCGCACACACGACAGGAAAAGTGACAGGAGTTTCAGCTCTTAGTTATGGTGGTATGCATTTACCGTTAGTGGAATATACAGTTAATGGCAGATTGTATAAAGTTGCAGGCCCAAAATTCAGAAGTTATTCCAAGCGGATTGTCAGTACGCCTTTCAAATCTATTCAGACTGAGTATGAGACTAATCTTATGACAAGAGAAAGCCTGCCTCTTTGTTTGAAGGTGAGAATACAAAGAAACAGTTTTATAAGTGTTCAACATTCGCCTCTTTTCGAACTATATCCTGTGGGTTCTTTTGCTGATGTTTTTTATAATCCTAAAAAACCTAAGGAAGCATTCATTCAAAGAAATGAAGGCATATCTTTATGGTTATTTATATTATTGCTTTCGGCAGCGATACTTTTAACTGCATTGGGAATTTATATATTAGTCGGACCAAGGCTTGTAATGTCCTGATTTATATTTTATGCAAGACAGCGGAAGGTGAATATATAAATAAAAAGACGAAGTATATGCTTATACTTCGTCTTTTGGAATTTCCATCGGACTAAGTTCCTGATAAGACTCGTATTCGTCTTTGTTTGCAGGCGGCGTAGGCATTAATCCGGTACATTCCGTCGCTGATGAAACACTTGAAATATCAGGGAACATATCTTTATTTTTCTTTTTAAATTTACGTTTTTTCATTGCGCATATCTCCTTTAATTGTAGTTTTTACGCAATAGATAAACATATACATATTTATACTGTGTATATTTGAAATTAGAGCTTTACAAAATTATATTTTATGGTAATATCATTTAGGAATCTGTAAATTTCTTATTTTAACAGGCTAATGTTATTCGGGAGGTTGTTAATGGAAGGTAAAAATTTTCTAAAAGTAACAGGAATACTTATGATTATTGGAGGAGCGATTGCTATAATAACATCAGTTTTATCATTGATAACTATAATTACAATGATGGCTGTTATAGTATATGCAGGTTTTTCTCCACTTTTAGCATGGATTACAGTAATTTTAGCTTTTGGTGGTTCAATCCTTGAGTTGATAGCAGGTATCATGGGTGTGAAATACTGTGATGATCCCCAAAAAGCGAAAATGCTTGTAGGATATGGCGTGATTATTGTAGCAATCTGTATTTTAAACAATATTATTGGTCTAATTATCGGAGCTGGATTCAGTGTGGTGTCTTTATTGGTTGGCCTAGTTATTCCCATTTTGTATATTATCGGAGCTTCTAAAAATATGAAATCTGCTTAATGCGGATAAAAAAACAGCGCAAAATGGGGCGGTGAGATAAGAAATATTCCGGGGGACGGTGCACAGCCGTCCTTCACTGTTTTCTTAAAACACCCCTCTGAATGGGGCGGTGAGATAAGAATTTTTTGAGGGACGACATACAGCCGTCCCTCTCTGTTTTCTTAAAACAACGCTCTGAAGCGCTGTTTTTTATTATTAATTTTTAATTTTATTGTATTGATTGCTAAATTTTGTTATACAAGTTATAATTTGAATCGTTATGAGGAGTATATAGTATGAAACGCTTTCGAGAAATTTTAAAAACACCTAATACGATAGCTACTTTATTGATAGTTCTGATAGGTATTGTTTTTTATATGCTTTTGAACAATCTCAGTGCAGTTTGGGATGTGATAGCTGCTATTTTCAATGTGTTGTGGCCTTTTATCTTAGGTCTTATTCTTGCGTATCTTGTCAATCCCATAGCTGTATTTTTTTCCGATTTTGTTTTTAAAAAAGTGAAAAGACGCAGATTAGTTCATGTAATAAGTGTTGTTATTGCATATGTTGTAGTTTTAGCTGTTATAGGTCTGATTGTGTCGGCAATAGTGCCCCAGCTTATTTCATCTGTAGAATTGCTTTTAGGCAACATGGAAGGATATTTTAACGATGCGAGAAGTTTCCTTTTGGACTTACAGCAAAAGTATAGTTTTCTTGATTTTGATATAGATAAGCTGATAGGTTCATGGAGCGATATATTTGAAAAAGTGTCTACTTGGGTAGTTAATGATCTGTTGGGCGGCATATTGGATGCGTCGTATAGGGTAGGCACAAGTGTTGTTAATTTTCTTCTTTCTTTAGTGATTTCCGTGTATATTTTGCTGGATAAAGATAAGCTTATCAAAACATACAATAAATGGAGCTATTCGCTGATTAGTGAAAGCGTGTATAACGAACATAGAGATTTCTTGAGAAGATGCAATGTTGTATTTAAAAATTATATTGGAGGCAATGTTGCAGATACTATTATCATAGGAGTTGCTACGTTTATCTTTATGCTGATTATGAAAATGCCGTATGCCTTGCTTATCAGCACGATTGCCGGTATTACAAATCTGATACCTACTTTCGGACCGATTATAGGCGCAGTGCCGTGTTTATTCATTCTCATATTGGTAAATCCATGGCACGCTTTATGGTATTTGATTTTTGTAATAGTGATTCAAATGCTTGACGGCAATGTAATAAAGCCGCTTTTATTCAGTGATTCTACGGGTTTGAGTCCTTTGGGCGTGTTGCTTGCTATTATTATAGGAGGACGTTTGCTTGGAATAGTTGGTATGCTTTTAGGTATTCCGGTATTTGCTCTTGTAAGCGAGATTGCCACTCATCAAATCGAAAAACGGCTTAAAGCTAAGGGTTGTGATTTAGATGAAGAAGATACAGTAAAAAAGAAGGAAGCAAAAAAACCTTTTACAAAAAAATGATTTTTATAATGATTTCGGAAATGAGCATATCTTAACAGATATGCTCATATTTTAGTAAATATGCTTTGGCAGGGATTGCTGTGACATTTGGGAAAATGTTTCCCGTTATTGCAGAATCACACAGAACGTTTTTCAAATTTAAGGAGAGATAGCCGCTGATTGCGAGATGCTTGTATTTATTTTTTATTATAATATAACTTCTATAATCAAGCTGTCGTCAATATATTTTGCACTGATCTTTCCTTTGTGTAATTCAGTTATAGATTTTGCAATAGATAATCCTATCCCGTTGCCTCCTGTTTCGCGTGATCTTGAGGTATCGGATCTGTAAAAGCGATCGAATAATTTATCAGTTTCTGTTTTTGACATAAAATTGCATTTATTTTTTATTTCCAGTTTTATTGAATGAGAATGTTCTTTAAGGCAAATGTTTATATGACTGTTTTCTAAAGAATATTTTATCGCATTATCCAGCAAGATAGATATTAGATTCCGAATACTTGATTCATCTCCGTGATAACTTAGATTCGGTTGTATATCGCAGATAATGCTTTTATTGTTTTGTTCTGCAACTGTGGCGAACGGCGCTGCTTCTTCACTTACTGCGTCACTGATTGAAAAATCAGAAAATACTTTATCTTTACCGCTTTCTTCGATTTTAGCCAGCAGCAATAAATTTTTTATTAATTTATCAAGCCTTTGAGTTTGATTTTTTATGCTCTTCAGCCATTCATTATCTCCTATACTGTATTCAAGCACATCGGTGTTTGCAGCAATTATTGTTAGCGGAGTTTTTAATTCATGTCCTGCATCTGTTATAAAACGGTTTTGCTTTTCTATGCTTTCGATTATAGGTTTAATAGCTTTTTTTGAGTAACGTGACACTATAATGAACACAAGAAGCATGCCTATTGATGAAACGCTTATAGATGTTAAAAGCAATGCGCTTTTATTGCGTATCTGCCCCGTTATATCTAAAAAAACAATAAGCTTGCCATATGGTTTGTCTATTATTTTAAATTTGTAGTTGTCTATAATGCCCTGCGTTGTATTTGAAGCTGCAGCTATGCTGGCATAACTGATAGCTTCATCTGAATTTACAGAGGCGATGTGTGATACATCAATTTGAATAATGCTGTTTTCATGATCGAGCTTAATGGTAAAAAATCTTATTTCAAATTTTGCTTCCGGAGTTAATTGATATGCAAACAGCTTATACTCATAAAGTTTATTAATTTCCGGTATAATCCCATCATACTCAGAAATAATATTAATTTTCATATTAGCTTCTGCGTTAAGTCTGTATGAATTAACAATCATTACTGCGCTTAATACTATAGCCAGCACAGTAATTATTGAAGCCATACTGATCATTACGAATTTTCTTTGAAGCCGTTTTATCATTTACGCGCCTCTAACGAATAACCTACGCCTCTCGTTGCTTTTATTTCTACATCAGCTTCAAGAGCCGCAAGTTTTTTTCGCAGATATGAAATGTATACCCATACAACATTTATTTCCGCTTCTGATTCGTATCCCCATATTTTATCCATGAAATGTTCTGTTGAAATCATTCGTCCCGGAGAACTTAAAAGCATGTCCATCATCTGAAATTCTTTATTGCCGAGCTTAAATGATGTTTTAGATGTTGAGAGTTCATAACTCGCCTTATTAAGCTTTAAGTTGCCGAAGCTTAGTACATTAGGTGTAAATTCAGATTTTCGCCTTGATACTGCTCTGAGACGCGCAAGAAGCTCTCCCGTAGAGAAAGGTTTTGTTAAGTAATCGTCTGCTCCCGTATCGAGCCCTTTAATTCGATCGTTCACCTCCGCTTTGGCAGTAAGCATTAGGATTGGAGTTGAAATTTTCAGATTTCGCAGTTTTTTAAGCACTTCCAATCCATCCATTTTAGGCATCATAATGTCGAGGACGATTACATCGTAATTTTCGCATAAAGCGTAATCAAGGGCGTCCTCTCCGTTGTATACAGGATCGACTGAGTAGTTATTATGCTTTAGTATTGCGCAAAGAGCTTTAGACAGCTCTTTTTCGTCTTCCGCCAATAATATGCGCATAGTTCCTCCGATCAACTTTATAATATCACAATTACCCGAATTTTATTTTATGAAAACTACTTAAAATAAAACTTAAACAAATAAATGTGAAGGCAAAGCTGTACTCAATACGGCTTTGCCTTCTTCTTTTTTAATGAAATATTCAGATTGATATTTTATTTGGTTTTCTTTTCGTTATTAATGTTTATATTTTCTTGTTGTGTTTCATTGTGCGCGGTCTCTTTTATAACATTTGTAAGAGAACTTGCAAGTCCCGCTATTGACTGTATCTCGCTTGGTATTATCAATTTTGTACTGCGTCCGTCAGCAACTTTTTCGAGAGATTCCAATCCTCTGAGCGCTACTACAAATTCATCAGGCTTGGCTTCTTTGAAAAGTTCCAGCGCTTTTGCTTTCGCTTGAGATACTTTTAAAATTGCAGCTGATTCACCTTCAGCTTCGCGTATGCGTTTTTCCTTCACTGCGTCGGCTCTGAGGATAGTCGCTTCTTTTTCTCCTTCAGCTTTGAGTATAGCTGACATTTTTTCTCCTTCTGAACGAAGTATTGCTTCTCTTTTTTCACGCTCAGCCTTCATTTGCTTTTCCATTGCTGATTGTATGTCCGCCGGAGGAAGTATATTTTTCACTTCAACGCGAATTACCTTAATGCCCCATGCGTCGGAAACTTCATCAAGTATTACGCGCATTTTTGAATTTATCAGATCTCTTGAGGTGAGGGTGTCGTCAAGATCCAGATCGCCTATTATATTTCTGAGAGTAGTTGCTGTGAGTTTTTCTATGGCCAGCATGGGATTATCATGTCCATATGAAAAAAGCTTTGGATCCGTAACTTGGAAATAAACGACTGTATCTATTTGCATGGTTACGTTGTCTTTAGTAATAACTGGCTGCGGCGGGTAGTCCATTACGCGTTCTTTTAAGGATATTTTTCTTGCTACTTTGTCAAAAAACGGCAGCAGTATATGAAGCCCAGGTCCCCAAATATTATAAAATACGCCTAATCGTTCCACTACAAAAGTGTAAGCTTGAGGAACAATTTTGATATTCAACGCTACAATCAGCAATATGAGTATTACAACAATAATAATAATTAATTCCATTCATTACTCCTTATTTTTATTTATCATTACAGGACGAACGATCAGTTTTACACCTTCAATATGATCCACTGTTATTTTAGTTCCCTTTATTATAAAGCTGCCGTCAGTGCTCAAAGCTGTCCAAATTTGTCCTTTTACTTTTACAAGTCCCGTGTCAAATTCTTTTATGTCTGATGTAACGATCCCAGTTTCTCCGATTATGCTGTTTATATTAGTTACGGCTGTGATTTTCATTTTTTTTAATAGAACAGGACGTGTGAAGACTAAGAGCAGTATCGAAGATACTGCGAATATTATAAGCTGAGCATATAGAGGCCAATTTAATATAGCCGCTAAAAGTGACAATACAGCTCCGGCTGCAAACCATATCGTTGTTAAGCCTGCTGTTATCAGTTCGACAATAACAAATAAAATTATAGTTGCTATCCATATCCATATATAATTATCCATAGTTAACCTCATTTATATTATGTCATAAAAATAAAAGCATATTATCGTTAATTAATATTATCCGGAAATGTTATAAACTTCTTCACTGTCTTTTTCATAATCAAAAATTAATTGACTAATACTATGTCTGTGACTTTATTGCGTTGATTTGTTTCTATTGTTATTAATATCTGTTAGCCTTGCGCCGCATTTTATACAAAAAGAAGCGCCGTATTCGGCAGGATGGCCGCAGACACGGCAAAAGGATTGGTTGCTTTTTTGTGACTTTGTTATATCGGAAGATAATTTAGTCCCGCACCGTGTACAGAATAAATCCGTATTTTTTACAAAATTGCCGCATTGTGGGCATTGTATCTTATTTTTTAGTACGGCATAGGTATGGCTGTATTCTTTTAACTTAGTCGATGCTTCATCTACATTTGCAATCAATTGTGCGAATATGGGTTCTGCATTCGATTTATGTATTTCATAATACGACTTTCCCAAAGATTTTAATGCGTCGTCAAGCTTTTGCTGTTCAACGGCGATTGCTTGTTCCAACGTAGTTTCGTCATATTCGCAGTTATTGATACTACTGCCTTTATTTTTGGTCATATTAATCCTCGTTGACGTATTATAAAAATATTATACTTGATTATGTACTGTATTCAATATTATACAAGAAAACTTAAGCATGAATTTTCTGTATCTTTTCTTAGTTTTAACAATAAGAAATATAGGACTTTTCTACTCATCGAAAATAATAATTCGGCAATTAATTATTCTTCTATAAACAATACTCCAAGGCAATTGGGCCCGCAATGACATGATATTGTACAATTTGCAGTTGTTATATGTATTTCTTTTATGTCTGTTTCTTCTAAAATAACATTTTTAACCGCTTGAACATATTCCGGTTCAATGCCGGAATGAGTTATGAAAATAAAATCGTTGCGGATATTTTTACCGGATAAACGATCTTTGGCATATTGTACAAGAACTCTTTGGAGATCTCCTCTGTATTTTTTACCTACTTTCATTTCCCCGTCAGCAGTATCAACGTTTATGCATGGTTTTATTTTGAGCATATTAGCGCTGAAGGCGGCTACGGCAGAACATCTTCCGCCGGCTTTCATGAATTCCAATGTGTCGAGAATAAAACTCGTATTGACTTTTGACTTCAATTTTTCTATAGCGTCGACGATTTGCTCTGCTGTTTTTCCTTCTTGCGCCATTTTAGCCGCCGCTATTACGAGAAGTCCTGTACCGGTAGATAAGTTTTTTGAATCTATCGGATAGACGTTGTCAAATTCTTTGGCTGCAATAACGCAATTTTGATGAGATAAAGATAAAGCGCTTGAAAGATTGAAATGAATTATTTCACAGTTATCTTCAATCAGAGATTTGAAATAATCTATATATTCCGAGGCATTTACGCAGGAAGTTTTGGGCAATGTTGCGTCTTTGTAATATTGTTCAAATATTTGCTTCGGGAATATATCCACATTATCGAGATATTCTTTGTCTTTAAGTATGATATGGTAAGGGCAGGTTCTGATATTGAACCGCGTAAGCAACTCTTCGCTTAAATCGCATGTGCGGTCTGAGCTTATAATTATTTTTTTGTTCATAGACCCCTCTGTAAGCTTTTAATTTTTTCTTAATTATGATATCATTTTATTGGTATAAATTCAAATAATTAACATGCTTCTAATAAAACATACGGAGTAATATGATAAGCAAAAAAGTTTTGGAAACAATGGATTTTATATGCAATGCGTACAAAAGCAAAAATCAGGCTGTTGCTGCAATAAAAACCGGTTATATACTTTGCGGCATTGATATGGATCCTCAGGTAATATGTGCAGGTCTTTTAAAAGAAACTGTTCTTTTGAAAATATTAGACGGCGAATATATTTCTTATACTTATTCTCCGTATACTTACTCTTTAGTAAGCGATTATACATACTATAAAACGCAGCTTAAAATTGATTCGGCTCTTGCTTTTGATTTTTTGAAAAATGCATCGAATATTTTTTTAAATATTTTGGCCGCTTCAGAAATTGCCGAGTTATCGTTGATTGAGGACGAATTGCTGAAAGAGGGAAGTAATTATTGGGCGGATCGTTCTATAGATAAAGTTTCTCTTTCAGAATATTATTTGGCTTTGGATCCTTTTATAAAATCTGCCTGTGAAAATGAACTTTATGATATATTCAAAAGTTTGCGTTTCAGTATTTTCGATGCGTTTGATGGTACGGATAAATTTGAAGGAAATATCTTTGATTATTATGATTGGTCGGCGCCTGTATTCAGAAATCCTGTCAGTCTTAAGAATCAGTTCGACTCGTTCAACTTGAAGGGTTTGCGAATTAATGATATTTGGACAATAGGCCTTAATTATGAAGAAAAACTTAACTTAGATAAAAACATTTTTGCTATGATACTTGATGAGCCTATTATTTTCGAGTTGGAAAACAGCGCTTCTGAAAAAAGCAGTCTGGAGATTGATTTTAGTGATGGCGGTATAGTAAGATTGGGCAAAGACAGCATAAAACGCGGAATTTTTTCAGGTATACACGGTCAGATTGATAACTGCACAGCGAAAAACATTTTTTCAGGATGCATAGGAGATGAGATTGTTGATGTTTGTGTAGGCAGTACTGAAGAAAGGCCTTTTTTTACAGGGAGCTATGGTATGCTGCTTCCCAGACAAAAATTATATATAAACGATATTAGCATATCACTAAAATCATCCAATACTCTTACGATACAATCTCAGCAGGATTACATGTACGTAAAATTATCCGGTGTGTGTTGAATTTTCCCATTATAATTTATTTTTTTCGAATTTCAATCTTGTTTGATTAAAAAAAAGCGGTAAGGCTTTTTTAGTTCTACCGCTTTTATTTATCGTTATATTTGCAAAATTCAATGAGATTGCCATCAGGGTCTTGCAGGTATATTGATTGCATTTTTCCTCTTGAACCGTTTCTGTCGACTACTCCGAGTAAAACATCAAGACCTTTTGCTTGAAGTGACATTTTTAAATCATTTATATTCTCATCGGTTTCAAAACATATATCTGCGCTTCCATAAGTAATATTGCGCGCTTTGGGCGCAAGTTCATTATTTTTTATATGTAAGTTAATCTTAAAGTCGCCGGCATAAAGCTCGTAACGTCCTGTGGCTTCTTTTATTGTGAAGCCGCATTTTTCGTAGAATCTCAAACATTCTTCAACTTTGTTTGCCGTAATAACGAAGTGATCTATTTTTTTTATCATAATTTACAGAGCTTCAAGAAAATGAATGAACCAGCCTAATATAAATCCGCCTGTTATGAACAGTAATACGGTCCATACTACGATCATAATAATGCTTATAACAAGACCTGCTGTTGCAAAGCTGTTGCCTTTTTCATTTCTCACACGTATTTGTTTTTTTGCAATAGCTGAGAAGATGATTCCGAGTATGGCGCATATTATTCCCAGATAAACTCCGAAAAATGAACAAATAGATAATATAAATCCGGCAATTGCCATGGTATTGTAGTTAGTGTCTGCGTTGCAATTATAGTTGTAATTAATATTTGGTAAAGCGGCTCCGCAATTTGCGCAAAAAGATTCATTATGTTTTACAGGATAGCCGCATTTTTCACAAAAATTTGCCATAATAATCCTTCCTTTTTTTTAATGATAACATAAAAACAGCAAATATTCTCGTTTCTAACGTGAATATAATAATGTTGAGTGATTGTCTGTATCTAAAAAATATCGAGATTTATTTTTTGATGCATTTTTGTATTCTATAGCCTTAAAAGGGCAGCGGTTAATACATGCCATGCAATGGGTGCAGTGATTGTCCCAAACAGGTATGTTTTGCTTTATATGTATGTTGTTCAAGGGACAAACTTCTGCGCACTTAGCACATCCAGTGCAGTTTTTCGTTGTGTAAAATCCTTTTGCGTTTACAATAAAAGTATAAAACAAAGGGTTAATAATTGCGCTTTTTATGATGCCTGTGTGTTTTTCTTCGATGAACTGTCCTTTTTTTATTATTTCCGCTGTTTTTTCTATGTCAGGCAAAGCTTTTTTTATAATTTTCTGTGCTTCGTCTTGATCAGGGATATTGAACATAGCTGTGTAGTTTTCAGGCATAATTATTGATTTTAAGCCCATATACGTAAGTTTTTTATGTTTGCAGAGCTTTTTTACATATATGTCCGCTCTTGCGGAATCGTCTCCGCAAGTGAGTATAAAATATGTTTTTATATATTTGTCAAGAGGTGTTTTAAGTAAATATTCATTGACAATGTTAGGTATTCTCCATGCGTATGTGGGAACGATTATAATTAGTGGATTTGAGAAGCTTTTTAAGGAATAATTTTCTGATTTAATTCTTTCGTTTAGGGATATTGTTTTGTCGGCTAAATATTCTGCAATTTTATTTGCTACAAACTTACTATTGCCTGTGGCACTGAAAAATAATATCATGTTATTCCTTTTTTTATAGTAACGATAGAAAGTAAAAAAATCATTCGAAACGAATTATTTTAGCAAATCAAAAAATATAAAATAGCTATAAATGGAGCGGGTGAAGGGAATCGAACCCTCGTAGCCGGCTTGGGAAGCCGATGCTCTGCCATTGAGCTACACCCGCTTATGTTATTTTAGATTAATATTTATTGGAGATATTGTCAACAATTTTGATGCAATTTTTTCATTTTTGATCTTATTTTGATCGTTTTGATAAAATTGAATTTAAATAAGAATTATCAATGATTTCACATGAAATTTTAATTTTTAATGACAATATGTCCAACTAAAGAGAAAAATAAAAAAATTTTAGGACTTATAGTCCATTTAATAGCATTTGACACTATTTTTTGTTTATCTTATGCATATGAAAAAATATAAGCTGAGGATAAGAGACCTCCGCGAACAACGTGGCTTCACTCAGATGTATGTCTCTAAAATCCTCAAATGCGATAACTCACTTCATTCAAAATATGAAAGAGGCGAACGTGAACTTCCTATCCGTTTGGCGATCAAGCTTGCACAGCTTTACGGCGTCCGTGTTGATTATCTGATAAGTCTTTCAAATGTGCCAAAACAAAAGAAGGACAAGATTGCATCTGAACCTGCAGACAAGTAAAAAATAAAGTCACTACAAACTTTTTTACTTGCAATTATTTTTAAAATTGCACCAAAGAAAGGAGGCATAAGGGCGCTTCAATATTGAAGCGCCCTTTATAGTTAGCAGCGCTGCAGTGTGTAAACAGATAAATAATGACAGAAATCATTATGAAATAATATCTTGGAGGTTGACTTATTAAAAATACTGTGTTAGGATAAAATGCAATTTATATTTGAAACAAGATAAGCGCCAGTAGCTCAGTCGGATAGAGCAACGGCCTTCTAAGCCGTGTGTCAGGGGTTCGAATCCCTTCTGGCGCGCCATTAATGAATTTAGCCGCTTTTAAATTAAGCGCGTTTTTTTTATTATAAAATTATGTAATATAATAAGCTTTTTTTTACTTTTCCTAATCACACTCTTAATATATTATACTTACTATCCGTAACATCGCCAACGAGTTGGTTTTCATAGCAGTAAAGGAACTTTATAGGATCAACAGAATATTGTTTTCGTGAAGATTCAGTTTG
>CALWKX010000003.1 GCA_944381375.1 uncultured Lachnospiraceae bacterium | reverse complement strand
TTGCTATCGAACTCATGCAGGATAACAATGAAAATGCAGCTATAATAAATTACTCAATGAAAGTTTTAGCAAATAAAAGTTTATCTGCTAACGCAAAGGCGTACTATATAAAAACCATATCTCATCTGGCAGTTATTTATCCATATATAATTTCTTTGTTAGAAGATTATGTTTTTATTCCATTTGGCGTGGATAAGCAAAATATACAGAAAGTTGCAAATTTGATATATACAGAGGGGCTCTCTTCAAAAAATTACGAAACCATATGCTATGCGCTATATTATTCAATTAAATATGGGTTTGTAATCGACAATGTTACTTTTGAAGCGGCTAAGCAAAGCAACAACTGTCTGTTTTTATTATTTGCTTATCTTTATTTTAAAAAAAATTATGATAAGAATTCAGTAAAGTCTTGCAAAGAATATGCAAAAGGAATATCTAAAAATTATATGGATTCTTTTTGGCTTTTTATTTATGAGGCGCTGCCTCAAAGCGAATTACGCGATTATTGGAAACACATGAAAAAGAATGGTGTAACATTTCTTTTGAAAATTTGAACACCCTGATTTGAAACGGGAAAGTAACTTTTCCATTAATTTGTATCAATCCTTGTGCTTTAGACGATGATATTTTCCGCTCTGCCGGGCGTTTTTTTATTTGTCTTGCCAAGCGCTTAATGTAGTAAGCCAATATCAAGGGAACATATACTTGCAGGCAATAAAACGACTCAACAATCATTTAGTGCCCTTTATGGAGGAAAGGGCACTAAATGATTAATTGGTTATTTTTTAAGCATATTTTTTTGCACTAAAACGTCAACAATAATACATATAATAATATATATTGCCCAGAAAAGAACGAATGTAATAAGTGAATTTCCTAACAGTGGGATAGGGGCAAGTTGTCCAGAATAACCAAATACCAGTCCGTCAAAAATATTCCATATGAAAGATAACGGAACGAAAAGTAAAATCCATATATTAAGCTGAATAAAAAGCCGTTGTGCTTTTTCTTTTTCCGGCCTATTAGTAAATTGTCCTATTAAAAAAATTCCTGTTCCAATCAACATAAGAATTATACCTATTCCAGTCGCATATACTTCTTGGCGCTCAATCCAAACAACTACTGATGATATTAAACCAATTATATTTAAAAGAGTAGCACAAACAAAAAATATCATGGCACTCCATTTTTTGTCTTCTTTTCTAACTGGCTCAATTCCTTTTAAAAGATAATCGGTTGTGGTTTCAAAATAGTCACTCAACAAAATTACTTTATCTATATCAGGAGTGCTTTGTTCACTTTCCCATTTAGAAACAGCTTGTCTTGAAACGCCTATCTTATCTGCAAGTTCTTCCTGTGAGATTCCTTTAGCTTTTCGTAAATCTTGTATTCTATCTGCGATGTTCATAACTGTGGGCTCCTTTTTATTTTTTATGATTGGATTGTAGCAAAAACGGTAGTTGCGATACTACCAAATCGACCTTGCAATCCAGCAACCGCTGGTTGCAATAACGTTTTTATGCAATTTCTACTTACTTTTACTTCCATCTATTTTTTTGATTCGACTCATACTGCTCCAACTCAATCACATCCAAAATGTCACAATTCAGGGCTTCGCAGATACGAACCAGCGTTTCCATGCTGATATTTTTGCATTTTCCCATGTTAGCAATCATATTTGTGGTAAGACCAACGGCAAGCCGCTAATCCTCTTTTCTCATATTGAGCTCAATCAGCGTATGCAAATGGGTTTATAGCTTATGCGCATTTATTCTCCGGCCTTTCTCCCTGTCATAGGTTTCCTGCTCCCATTATGTCAAAATTCTTGCTAACTCACAAACATTTCTTGACATAACCGCCGGTTCCGTCTGAATTGTGCTTTTCCTTTCTTCTTTTGATTACATCTACTCAGCCATAAGCTGTATAATAAATAACGGCAAAGGGCGTTAAATAAACTTCTGAGATATACTGCCCCTGCCATTAATTAAAAAGTCTTAAAATATTATACTCCAATAAGACAGAATTTAAAACTCGCCGGCTGCCGTTTCAGCGCATACATGCTTTTACAAATTTCAAAGGTACATCCATACGTTTCGCAGCCTGCTCCGGCGTCATTCCTTCAGCGAGAAAACGTTTACATACTGTTTTCATATTTTCCCCGACTTCGATAGTATGCCTGTCCGGATCATAGAAACGAATAACGCGCTGTCCCCATGCGTGTTTTTTGACAGAATGTACATAATCTATATCGCATCGTTTCAGCTTGTTTAAAAAGCCGTCAAAGTCATCTTCTTCAAAATATATCTCAAAATCATTATCGCCAAAAGAAATTTCATTTGTTTCAATAAATTCTTTGTATGACTCCGCAGTCTGCAAAACAAGGCCGCCGGTTAATGTTTTGTTTTCACCAAAATCCATAATTACGCGAAGTCCGAGTGTGTTCTTATAAAATTCAGCCGATTTATCGATTTCATTCACTACAAGTACGGGATTTTTCAGTTTCATTTCGTCACCTTTGTATTTTTTATATCAATTTATCTATGTTGGAGCACTTCCGCTGCTTGCAAAATTATATTATTTCAAGGATACTGCTTATCTTTCCAATACCACCATTTAAGTTTTTCTGCTTCGTGTGATTCATTATTAGCATAATACACAGCCATTCGAAACACATAAAGCTGACAAATATCTTCTTTGAAACCCTTATAGCTTGAATCTTTCAAATAAAGATCTTCAGGATCCTTGCCTTTCAAATCTTCTACACATTTTATACCTATATTCATTAAATCTTGTTTGATATTCTTACCTACAAAAGGTATTGTAATAAGATCTGTTTTCATAATTCAAACGCCCCTGTTTATTTTATTATATAAATTATTCATCGAATAGTACAGGCAAATCATACTGCGAAAATCTTCAAATATAAAAATATTAAAAAAATATTGACAAATCATATGTAACTATTATAATTACATTTATAAATGTAATTAATTTTATTACATATCAATGATTTGGGAAGGACCTGTAGTGAAAAGCGAATTTTGTTTGGCAGTACATGCTTTAATATATCTAAGCCGAAGTAATGATACGGTTTCCAGCGATGAGCTTGCAAAAAATATTTGCACCAACCCTGTATGCGTCAGGAAAGTAATGTCACGTTTGAAGCGCGTTGGCTTGGTAGCAGCTTCGAAAGGAAACACAGGAGGCTACAGCCTTATTGCAGACGTTTCGCAATATACGCTTAAGGATATAGCGGAAGCGCTTGGAACACGTTTCGTAACAAAAGGGTATGGCAAAGACATAGACTCGCCTTGTTTTGAAAATTCCGGCATGTTGTCAGTAATGAATTCGGTTTTTGACGCAATGAATACAGCATGCATGGAACAATTGGCAAAAATAAAGATTAAAGACATAAAAAATCAAATATCTAATAATTTACGGGAGGTATAATGTGGGACTTTTTTCGTTTCCAAATATAAATAAAGGAGTAGAACGTTACCGTGCAACAGACGGCGCTATGCTTATCGACGTGCGCAGTACAGATGAATATAAATCATATCATATACAAGGCAGTATAAATATACCGCTTGATGAGCTAAGCAAGATCAGCGTTCCCAAAGACACTCCGCTGTTTGTGTATTGTCTAAGCGGAGCGCGAAGCGCAAGGGCTTTGAGCATGCTTAAGCAAATGGGATTTACAAATATCACAAATATTGGCGGAATATCAAACTATAAAGGCGAAACAGTAAAGGAGCGTTAAAATGAAAATAGTTATAATAGGCGGAGTTGCAGGAGGAGCAACAGCGGCGGCGAGACTGCGCCGTCTTAATGAAAACCATGAAATCATAATACTTGAACGCAGTAATTATATATCATACGCCAACTGCGGACTTCCCTACTATATCGGAGGTGTAATAAAAGACAAAAGCAATCTAACACTGCAAACGCCTCAAAGCTTTCATGATAGATTCAATATTGACGTTAGAGTAAGAAACGAAGCGGTTCGCATTGATACGGGCAATAAGATTGTCAGAGTAAAAAGGCTTGAAGATAATACTGAGTATGATCTTCCATACGATAAACTGGTTTACGCGCCCGGAGCAAAACCCATAAAACCGGATATTGACGGAATTGATGACAACAGAATCATGACGCTTCGCACTGTGGAGGATACATACAGAATAAGCGACTATGTGAAAACAAAAAATCCCCGCCATGCCGTAATTATAGGAGGTGGTTTTATCGGACTTGAAATGGCGGAAAATCTTATTAATCTTGGAGTGAAAACCACACTTCTGCAACGCAGCGCACAGGTCATGCCTCCTCTTGATTACGACATGGCTTCAATGCTTCATGCATATATAAGGCAAAACGGTGTTGATTTAAAACTTAATTCTCCGGTAAAAAGTTTTGCGCCAAATGAAGAATACATCACAATAACGCTGAAAAACGGGAAAGAATTAAAAGCTGATCTTATTTTATCAGCGATAGGGGTAATGCCTGAAACAACTCTTGCCAAACAGGCGGGACTGAAACTTGGGATTAAAGACTCCGTTGAAGTTGATGAGCACATGCTTACGTCCGATCCGAATATATACGCCGTGGGAGACTGCGTGCAAATACGCAACAGTATCACAAAAGCTTTAAGTGTTATACCTCTTGCAGGCCCGGCCAACAAACAAGGCCGTATTGCGGCTGACAATATATGCGGCATAAAAAGCGAATACAAAGGATCCGCCTCGTGCACTATCGTTAAACTTTTTGACATGAACATAGCTACTGCCGGTATTAATGAAAAAACAGCTAAACAAACGGGCATAGATTATGAAAAAGTTGTGACGTATTCCGCTTCACACGCCACATATTATCCGAATGCCACTAATATGACAGTTAAAACAATTTTTGACAAAAAAACAGGAAGGATACTCGGCGCGCAAATCATAGGAGAAACCGGAGTTGACAAACGAATAGACGTACTGGCTTCAGCGATACAAGCGGATAAAGACGCTCAGTTTCTCACAAACCTTGATCTTGCTTACGCCCCTCCGTTTTCCTCCGCTAAAGATCCTGTAAATATGGCCGGATACGTTATCGAAAATATTCAGCGCAGCCTTGTCAAGCAGCACCACTGGCATGACATATCATCTGTCATGAAAGACAAACAAGCAGTTTTAATAGACGTGAGGACAAGAGAAGAATTTGAAACCGCTCATATTAAAGGCGCCGTAAATATTCCTTTGAATGATCTCCGCGACAATATTGATAAATTGGATAAAGAGAAAAAATATTACGTTAATTGCCACAGCGGGCTACGAAGCTACATCGCATGCAGGATACTGTCACAGCATGGTTTTTATTGCAGCAATTTGAGCGGAGGCCATAGATTTTATCAAGCCGTCATGTCTGATTACAACAGTTCTGAAGACAAGACGCATCCGCTCGGTCTATAACGGCGATCATCATCTTGTCAAATAATGTAAAACATAGAAAAAACGCAGCGCTTTTATATTAATTCGCGGCATCGATCTTTAAACAGCTCATACAACGGTGATATAATGCATGAAAATGGTGTTTAATGATGGGATACAGCGAAACGATAAGACATTTAAGAACGAGCATGAGACCAAAAATGACTCATAATGAATTGGCGAAGCTGCTCTATACATCGCAAAGAAAAATATCACGAATAGAAAACGGAGAAGCCGAACCGTCAGTTAAGGATATAATACTTATATGCAAATATTTCAATGTTTCAGCCGATTACCTTTTGGGACTTGAGGATCATATTTCAGAACCAAAGGAAAATTAACTTTATTAATCAAAAAAATATTGTACTATAATCTGTTTTTAAGCCCGGTGTTTTATTATAAGCCCCGGGTTATTAAGTATACGGCAACACTAATCCGTCTTTACAGGGGGAATTATTCGTGGAAGAATACAAAAATATCATAATCACAGCTCTTTTGACATTTCCGCTGATCGCTTTATTTTTCACAATGCCTTTTATGATAGCGCAATACAGAAAATACGGAGCTATTCCTCTTTTAAAAATTGTTATTGTATATTCATTTATTTTATATCTTATAAGCGCATATTTATTTGTAATACTGCCTCTTCCGCCAATTGAGCAAGTTGCGCAGTCCACACAGCCGGTAACACAACTTAAACCTTTTCAGTTTATCAGTGATTTTATAAACAAATCGGGCTTTAAAATTACTGATCCCTCAACTTATATTCCGGCCTTAAAAAGCAGTGAGTTTATTGTAGTAATATTCAATATAATAATGTTTGTACCATATGGCATTTATTTGAGATATTATTTTAAAAAGAAATGGTATCATACACTGATTTATTCTTTTTTGCTGTCATTGTTTTTTGAGCTGACGCAACTGAGCGGACTTTACGGCATTTATCCGCGACCTTACAGGATTTTTGACGTAGATGATTTGATACAGAACACATTTGGCGGCATGTGCGGATTTGTTCTGGCAGCGCCATTAATGAAAATACTTCCGTCCAGGGACAGGCTTGATCAAATAGCTTATGAACGGGGAATACGCGTTTCTCTGACAAGACGGTTTGCAGCATGGCTTATAGATTGGTTTATAGCGTTTCCTTCGTATTTGACGATATATTATCTGTTAGAAAATAATATAATTATATTTAAAAACAGTTTTTTAACGCTGTTTTCGGCATATTGTATAACGGTATTGATTTTTTTCACATTGATTCCTCTTATTACAAGAGGTTATACAATAGGTAAAGCTATAGTAAAGATACGGCTTGCGTACCCTTCGGGAGCGCATCCTAAAATAATCAACTATTTAATAAGATACGGAATTCTTTATTTTATAATTTTACCCGCACCGTTTTATGGTATAACGCTTTTAACTTTATCCACGCCTAATAATGCGCTGACGATTCTTAACATACTTTTATTTTTGGGAACAATAGCGTTATGGATTACATTTATTATTCATTTCTTCTTAACGGGCGCAACAAAAACCAACAAGTTTTTATATGAAAAACTCAGCGGCATAATAAATGTAAGCGTCATAAGCAACAAGCAGGAGAATAACGATAGCGCCGGCTAAGGGGCCGCGCGCAT
>CALWKX010000002.1 GCA_944381375.1 uncultured Lachnospiraceae bacterium | reverse complement strand
TAATGTAACAATGACAATAGAGCTTATAACGCCGATAGCAATGGATAAGGAATTGAGATTCGCAATAAGAGAAGGTGGAAGAACTGTAGGCGCTGGCGTTGTTGTTGATATTATTGAGTAAGTGAATAAATAACCGCAAGAATAACTCTTGCGGTTATTTTATTTTGCAGTATTCCGGCTAATAAATCATGCATTGATTATATGCTGAAAAATACAATGCTTGTTAAAACGATGATTTAAATTTGTTTACGCTCTATCTTTTCTTTTGATCAGTCCTCCGACATTAAAAAACAATGCAATGCCGGCAATTAAGATAAATATGGATATGAATTGAGACGTAGAAAAAATCCATATAGTGCCTCTGTAATCATTTCTGAAGAATTCTATTATAAAACGGCCTATACTGTATAGTATGAGATACAGTCCGGATACTTTTCCTTTCTCAGGCGAGCGTTTTGAATACAGCAAAAGAACTGCTGTGATTAAAAAGTCGCCTGCTGCGGAAAAAAGCTGTGTGGGTAAAAGCGGTACGCCGTTTGGCGCAAAACTTGAATTGTGAAACGTAATTCCCAGAAAGCTGTCGGTTGGCCTTCCGTAACAACAGCCGGCCATAAAACAGCCTATGCGCCCGAAGCCTTGAGCAAGCGATACACTGGGAACGCAAAGATCAAAATATTCCATAAAGTCAAGCTTTTTTATTTTGCAATAAACCATTGCGGACGCTACTCCTCCGATAATGCCTCCGTATATAACGAATCCGTTTCCGGAAATAGCTCCCCAAGGATCATATAAAAATTGCTTGAATTCCACTAATATGTATAAAAGTTTTGAACCGATAAAACCGAAGATCAATGCTATTATTGCAATAGAGTATATCACGTCGTTATTCATGTTTCTTTTTTTCATTCGGTATGAAGCAAGTAAAATTGCGCTGATAACTCCTATTGCTATCATAAATCCGTAACTGTAGATTTTAATAGGCCCTATGGAAAATAAAATTTCTTTCATGTCTTTTGTTCCGTATTTTTTCTTTATTATATCATAGGCGTAAAGAAGTTATTTACTATTTTGCGCATTAATGATAATATTTAATCAAGTGTAAATATTATGGAAGCTATAAATCTTATATCAAAAAACACTGAAGAAACTCAGCGCATAGGAGAGATGATCGCAGGGATAGTTTGGGATGGTGCAGTTATAGCGCTGACAGGAGCGCTTGCAGCAGGTAAGACAGTCCTAAGTCGCGGTATATTTTCTTTTTTTGGTCTTGCAGATGATTTTTCAAGCCCCTCCTATACGATAATAAACGAATATGCGAAGCAGAATATTTCAGCCTATCATATGGACGTATACCGAATCAGCGATGAATCTGAACTGGATTATACGGGTTATGAGGACTGTATAAAAAACGGTGTAATAACAGTTATTGAATGGGCGGATATTATACAATCACGCGTGCCGAAGGATGCTTTGCATATAGATATTAAAATGACTGATACGCCTGATGAACGTATAATCAAAATATCAAATATTCCGTGCGAACTATATGCATCTTTTAAGGAGACTCTGTGTGAATATTCTTGCGATTGATACTTCTACGATTGCAGCAAGCGTAGCTGTAATAAGCGAAGAAAAACTTCTGGCCGAAGCATATACTGATTTAAAATTAAAACATTCGGAAAAACTTTTGCCTTTGGTAGATCATATATTATGCGATCTCAGAATGAATATTGATGATATTGACGCTTTTGCGGCAGGATCGGGGCCGGGTTCTTTTACGGGCATACGTATAGGAGCAGCCAGCATTAAAGCGTTTGCGCATGCTAACAACAAGCCTGTAATCGGCATAAGCTCGCTTGAAGCTTGCGCTTTTGGGCAGGCATATTTCCCGGGACATATTTGTCCTATATTCGACGCGCAGCGCGATGAAGTTTATACAGCTTTGTTTAAATTTGAAGAAAGCTGTTTAACACGATTATCCGAAGACAGTGCAGTAAGCATAGATAAATTAATACAATTTTTAAAAGACAAGGAAAGTATTCTTTTTTGCGGCGACGGTTTATATAAATTCAAAAGTTTTTTATCAGAGACATTGGGTCAATCTGCTTATTTTGCCAACAAGATAACTTCAATGCCTAGAGCCTCCAGCGTAGGCTGTTTGGCGTTGAGTAAACTTGCAAAAGGTGAGATATCCGATTATAAATCATTCCTTCCAGATTATATTAGAAAACCGCAGATAGATCAGCCCAAAAAACGTTATGAATATATCAATACGAAAAGCGTCGTTAAATGATGCGGAAACAATATACTCTATTGAGTCAGAGTGTTTTTCGTCTCCATGGAGCAAACAGTCAATAAGCGATCTGATATCGTCCGATACAGGAGGCGTTTTATGCGCTGTATACGAAAATACAATCGTTGGTTATATAGGGTATTTAATAATGTATGATTCCGTCCATATTGTAAATGTAGCCGTAAAAAAATCTTTCCGCAGAAAAAAAATAGCCTCCACTCTTTTGCGCCGTATAAAAGAAATATTTAAAGACAGCGGATATGAAGGCATTACCTTGGAAGTCAGCGCTTTCAATATTGCGGCGATTTCTCTTTATAAGAAGCATGGCTTCGTTGCGGAAGGGAAAAGAGCAAATTACTATTCCTTCGGCGAAGACGCTTATATTATGTGGTTAAGGTTGAACAATGAATAAAGGCGTTAAAACCAAAAAAACATTATTGAATTTTATTTTGAGCATTTTTCTCGCTGTATGCGTATTTATAATCGGAGTCTATACATCTATAGAAGCTGTGACATACGACGATAGCTTTTATGCAAAACAGTATGAAAAAAACCATGTAAGTTTTTATACCGATATCGAACCCGAAGAGCTAATGCGGATAACTGATGAAATTCAGTCGTTTTTAAAGGGCGAAAGAGCAGATTTCAATATAGAAGGTATTCGCTTTGGAGAATATAGTTATCTTTTTGATGCACAGGAAATATTTCATATGGGCGAAGTACGGGATCTTTATTTAACATATAAAGTCGTAAGAAATATTGCTGTGATTTTATTTGCGGGTGTTCTGACGGTATGTATTTGTCTGAAAAAAAATGTTATATGGACAGCTTTGAGAAATGCAGGATTGATTAATCTTGTTTTGATTCTGCTTATCGGCATAGGAGCGGCTTTGTTTTTCGATCCGCTATTTACGTTGTTTCACGAAATTTTTTTCGACAACGACTTATGGCTTTTTGATTATACGAGCCTTCTTATAAATATACTGACAGGCGAATTCTTTGTAGCGGCCGCAGTGAGGATAATTATATACCATTTTTTATTTTCCGCAGTTGTTTGTGTAATCGGAGTAATTTTGTCAAGGAAGGTAAAGTATTAAATGGATGATAAAAATGTCATTATACTCGCGATAGAAACATCATGTGATGAAACTTCCGCTGCAGTGATCAAAGACGGAGAGCTTTTATCAAATGAAGTATTTTCGCAAATAAATATTCATACTAACTATGGCGGAGTAGTGCCTGAAGTAGCTTCACGCAATCATCTTGTAAAATTGCCTCAGGTGATTGACGAAGCTGTCCGCAAAGCAAAAATCTCATTGAATGATTTGAGCGCTGTTGCTGTGACGAAAGGCCCGGGATTGATTGGGGCGTTGCTTGTCGGGGTTTCATACGCAAAGTCTCTTGCTTATGCCTTGAATAAAAAAATTATAGGCGTGAATCATCTTATGGGGCATATCAGCGCTAATTTTCTTGCAGGAGCGCAGCCTCCGTTTATATGCCTTATAGCGTCTGGAGGCCATACGTTGATTGTAAAAGTGATTTCGCATACGCAGTATCAGGTGCTCGGCTCTACAAGAGATGATGCAGCGGGTGAAGCTTTTGATAAGGTTGCGAGAGTTATAGGCTTAGGATATCCGGGCGGACCGAAGCTCGATAAATTAGCCGATGAAGGGAATGAAAATGCTTATGAATTTACGCGTGCTATGATTAAAGAGGATAATTATGATTTTTCTTTCAGCGGGCTGAAAAGCGCTGCTCTCAATCATATAAACAAGGCTAAAATGAAAAACGAGGCGATCAATAAAGCAGATTTATGCGCTTCTTTCCGCAAATGCGTTTGCGATATACTGATAATGAAAACAATGCGCGCCGCAAAAGATTGCAATATAAATAGTATTGCAATATGCGGAGGAGTTACGGCGAATAGTTTGCTTAGAAAAAATTTCAAAGCGGAATGTGATAAAAATGCAATAATGCTGACTATGCCGGATGCTTTTTTATGCACTGATAATGCTGGAATGATTGCTTCATGCGCTTATTATAAGTATCTCAACAATGAATTCGAGGATATCTATATGAACGCTTCTCCATCGCAAAGATTATAATTCGATTATTTTATGATTAAATTAAATTTTTATATAATAGTATGATATAATTTTTTTGATATGATAATAATTAATTATCACGTTAATTGATAATTGAATTAAGGCTTTAGGCGTTTTGCCTTAATAAACGTTAATAAAATAAGGAGGAGAAAATGAAAGGTATACTGAGAGCAATCTATTTTCTCATCGGTGCTTCTTTAGGGGCTTTGGCTGCGGATGCATTATCCGGTGCCGAATTTTTGTCCCGTATCGTGAATGTTGATTTTACTCAGACATTGCCATATATATCGCTTTTAGTTGTTTTCGGCGTCATATTCGGTATTATTTCACTTATTATTATTCCTTATATTATAAGCGGTATAAGCGCATTGTATAAGTTCACCGTTGCGAAAATTAAGGGTACATCTCTTATGCGCATTGTTTATTCTGTAGTCAGTCTGGTAGTAGCATTGATTATTGCTGCTTTGGCAAGTATACCTATTTATCAGTTTAAACTGCCGAATATTGTTATTAATATTCTGGTCGTACTGATATATGTTGTATTTGTTTGCCTTGCGCTTATAATTGTTTCTTCCAAAATGCAGGAAATAGATGCTGTATTGAGAGGAGGAGAGGGAAGAAAGCTGAAAGAGGACAAAAACAGGACGTCAAAAAAGAATTCAGTTGTTCCGAAAATTCTTGATACAAGCGTTATAATAGACGGCAGAATATTTGATATTTTGAAGACTGGTTTTGTCGATGGGCCTATAATAATTCCGGAGTTTGTTTTGGACGAGCTGCGTTATATAGCCGACTCGGAAGATGATATAAAAAGAGGCCGCGGCCGCAGGGGTATAGATATTCTGAATAAAATACAAAAAGAGCTTCCTATAGAAATCATTATAACAAATAAAGATTATCCGAATGTGCATGAAGTAGATAATAAACTCGTTACCCTGGCGCAGGAGATGAAGGGCAAGGTTGTTACGAACGATTATAATCTGAATAAGATAGCGGAGTTCAGGGGCGTAGATGTGCTTAATACAAATGAGCTTTCAAATGCAGTAAAAGTCATCGTTCTTCCCGGAGAGGAAATGACCGTGCATGTGCTTAAGGAAGGCAAGGAACAAAATCAGGGAATCGCATATACGCAAGACGGCACTATGATTGTTGTTGAGAACGGAAAGAATTATATAAACCGCGATATACATGCAGTAGTAACCAGCGTATTGCAAACTTCCGCAGGAAGGCTGATATTTGTAAAGCCAAGATAGTACATAGAAATTATTATTAAATCAAAGCCGCCGGTATATAGCCGGCGGCTTTGATTTAATATATTTATTTGAAAAATATATCATTAAATATTTTTAATATCCCTATACCGCTTATATAAGAACCTATAGCGCTGCCCAGATTCGCAAGTATTACTACAAGAAGAATTTTGGTAGTTTTGTTGCGCCTTAATCCTCTAAAAGAAGACAAATCATTGCTCAGCGCGTTAATATCGGCGACAGTAGGTTTGCGTATTTTGGCTTCTGTTAAACCGGCGAACCAACCTGCTGCGAGCAAAGGATTAAGAGAAGTTATGGGTGCTGCTACAAATGCAGTAAGGACTGACCATATGCTTCCCCCGGCAATAATCGTTCCAACGGCGGAAAGCGTTCCATTATATAATATCCATCTTTTTATCTGTTCGAATCCCATTGCAGCATCGCGCGTAAAAGTCAATGCTACCATTATAATTATGGCGATCGGTATTGCCCACCCTATAATTTTGCCTACGGGTGATTTTTTCGGCACAGTATTAATATCTTCAAGCGGAATATCTTTTTTTATATTATTTATAACTCCGCTTTTATGGGCTGCTCCGACTATCGCGACAACAGTATTTCCCGGAGCGTTTTTTATTTTCTGCGACAAATATATGTCTCTTTCGTCAACAAGATAGCGTTTTACTTCCGGATATTCATCTCCGAGTTCTCCGAGGGCTGCTTCAAGCATATCTTGCGTTTTTAATTGCTCCAAATCATTTTCAGTTAATTCTGAATCGCTGTCATCCACAAAGCTGAAAATAAGATTGAAAAGAAGCTTGATCTTTTTTATAAAGCCCATTTTTCGCCATAAACGCAGGAACGTTGTTTTTATGTTGCGGTCAACAGGGTATACGTTGGCCCCGATTTTTTCCGCCGCGTTTATTGAGCGTATCATTTCTTCTCCTGCGTTTACTCCGAAATTTTCAGCTAAACGCTTTTGGTAAGAAGATAAAATAAGATTTACCAGAAGATACGCAGCTTTTTTTTGTTTGATTACGTTTGCGATTGTAGAATCGTTCCATGCGTTGGGATTCTTGATGTTGGCCATGCGCTCATCATCAAGCTCTATGCACACGCTGTCAGGCTTGAGCGTTTCAATCAGCCCGGCAGCTTCTTCAGCGCTGTCTTTTGATACATGGGCTGTTCCCAATATGTATATTTTGCGGCCGTTAATTTCAAGCTCGCTTACATTACCGCTCAATTATTGCTCCTAACTGCATCCTGTTGTGGTGCCGCATTCCTTGCATACCTTGCATGTGCCGTTTCGGTACATTTGCGTGGAGGAGCACACAGGGCATCTTTCTCCATACAGACGTTCCCCAAGCTGATCTTCTTCATCGTCAGGAGTAACTTTTGTTTCTTCCAAATCAGGGTTTGCTATCGGCATTACAAGCTGGGTTATTTTGCACATAGGTATGAAATCTTCATCCGGTTTTACCTGGCAACGGCTGTAATCCCCAAGTTCTATGTCTATTATTTTGCTAACCAAATCCGCAATTGATACTGCGCTCTTTATGTAAGGATGACGGCTTACAAATCCGCTTGGCTCAAATTGCTGACCGCGCAGCAACCTTGATATTTCTTTTGCGGGGATATTATATTGAAGCATGTTTGATATAGCTTTTGACAATGACGCCAAAAGTCCTTTTACGACAGTGCCTTCTTTGTCAGTTGAAACGAATATTTCCGCAATTTTGCCGTCAGTGTAAAATCCGAGCGTGACATACAGCTCGACATCGCCGATTTTGGCGGAGTGAGTGCGGCTTGAACGCATTCCTGCTGGACGCAGTCTTTCAGGAACTTGTTTGCGGCAGTTTTTTGCGAAATTCAAAAGCTGTTCGTATGTATAAGAATCAAGGTTGTTTTCATCTCCTGTTTGTTCGCCCGCCGAGCTGAGCGGCTGACAGGCCTTGCAGCAGTCGCGGTATACGGATATTGCTTTAACGCCCGTTTTATAAGCGAGAAGATATATATCGGATATATCCTTTTGTGTTGCAGAAGCGGGCAGGTTTACCGTTTTTGATACGGAACCGCTTATCATAGGAGTGATGGCGGCAACCATCAGTACATGGCCCTCGGGAGATATCTCATTTGCCGTTTCAAATATCTTTCTGTGTTCTGGCTTAATGCATGGCGCATCAAGCAGCGAATAGTGTACAAAATAACCGTTTGAATCTTTTTCAAGTATATAATCTTTTACTTGCTGAATCTGATTTTTATTGTATCCTAAATTTTCAAGCGATTCTTCGATTACGGGATTAATGATTTCCATGGTCCCGCCGCCCGCCAATTTTTTATAAACTACGTGCGAGTAAAACGGCTCTACTGATGTAGCTCCGCAGTCCATTGCGAACGAAATCGTTCCTGTCGGAGCTATTACGCTTACCTGCGCATTTCTGACTCCATGTTTTTCTGCAGATATTAAAGTGTTCATCCAAATGCGCTGGCACTGAGCAGCCATTTCCGCGTAACCCATTTTTGTCAAGAGATCTTCGTCAATCTTCATTGGCTGGTAAGTTATATCTTCATAGTCGTCCGTCAGTGCTCCGGCGCAGCGGGCATGATTGCGTAGTACTTTGTTCAGAGCTTCTTTGTTGTATTCATATGCTTCAAACGGCGTTATCTTTTCAGCAATAAGCGAAGATACATAATAAGAATAACCCGTCATCACAGAGCACAGCGCGGCTGTATAGTTTCTCGCTTCATCGCTGTCATATCCGTAACCTTCAACCATCAGCAAAGAAGCTATATTGGCCAGCCCTAAACCTGTAGTGCGGAACATATGAGTTTTTCTTGCAATATCTTTTGTAGGGAATTGTCCCCAATGTACAGAGGCTTCAAGCATAAGCTGTACAAGACCCACTACATGAGTGAACGAATTCAGATCAAATTTTTTTTCTTCTTTATTATAGAAAGAATATACGTTTATAGAAGCCAGATTGCAAGAGGTATCATCCAAGAAGGCGTATTCGCTGCATGGATTTGTTGCATTAATTCTGTTATGTTTCGCTCCTGTTTTGCCGTCTTCTCCGGCCGGACAGGTATGCCACATATTAAATATATCATCATACTGCAACGCAGGGTCAGCGCAGTTCCAGCAGGAATATGTAATCAAATCCCATAAGTGTTTAACTTTAACTTTTTTGTTGACGCTCGAATCAGTACGCCCCGTAAGTTCTATCGTTGCTTCAGGGTCTTTTTTTAGATTCATTACCTTATTCATAAAATCCCCGTTGACCCTTACGGAGTTGTTGCCGTTTTGTCCGCTGACCGTTGAGTAGGCTTCGCCGTCCATAGAAGTATCATAACCCATTTTGCCCAGAGCTTTGACTTTGTCTTCCTCATGAGATTTCCATGAAATAAACTCTTCTATTTCAGGATGATCAATATCAAGTATGACCATTTTTGCGGCTCTTCTAGTTGTCCCTCCGGATTTTATGGCTCCGGCGTTTCTGTCGAAACCTTTCAGAAAACTCATTACGCCTGAAGATACTCCGCCGCTTGAGAGCTTTTCATTGATTCCGCGTATTACGGAGAAATTAGTTCCTACTCCTGATCCGCCTTTAAAAAGCTTCGTTTCTGTTACGTAATGTTCGCTTATAGAGTTGTCGCCTATGAGAGTGTCGTTAATTGATAATATAAAACATGCGGAGGCCTGTGTTCTGGTATATCTGTCAGGGCTCAATACGACTTTTTTCTTGTTAATATCATAGTAATAAAGCTCGTCGTTTGCGCTTTGTATGCCATAGCTGCGCTTCAGACCGGTGTTGAACCATTGAGGCGAATTCGGAGCCCACATTTGTGAAAGCAGCGCATAAACAAGCTCATCATAAAAAATTTGCCATTGTTCGTTGGTTTGTATGATTCCTTCGTTTCTCAGCGCATCCGCCCAAAATCCTACCAGCCTGTCCGCAACTTGCTTCATGCTGGTTTCCTGGCCGGTTTCTCCGCCGACGCCTGCTTTTCGGAAATATTTTGAAGCAATTATATTGCAAGCGTTCTTACTGTAATTAACAGGAAACTCGAGGTCGCGCATATCTATTATTGTCTCACCCGTTTCATGGTTTACAATTTTCGCATCAGTTTTTTTATATTCAAATAAATCATAAACGGTTTTGTTAGGGTTTTTTTCGAGTTCTGAAGTGAATTTTCTCGTAAAAAGCTCTTGTATTGATTTGATCATGTCAGCCTCGCAGTAATTTAAAATATTTACATATGACTCAATATATTGTATGTCTATATTCTGTATATGTCTTCATGTAGTATACATAATAATATTAAAAACTGTTAAGCGCAAGTGGTTTTTATAAAAATTTAATTGATATTACTAACTTGACATAAAATGCACTTTATATATAGATAATGCTTGTATATTAAAAAAATTTTATTTATAAATTCTATTGACAAAGAAGAATATTATGGTAAAATACTGTTAGCACTCAAGCATGAGGAGTGCTAACAAAATGCAAATTAATATACATTTATATAAGGAGGCTTTAAGCAATGAAATTGAAACCATTAGGCGATAAGGTTGTTTTGAAGGTTAAGGAAACTGAAGAAAAAACTGCCGGCGGAGTTTATCTGCCTGATACGTCGAAGGAAAAAACGATGCAGGCTACCGTTATTGCCGTAGGTTCCGGTGAAGTGATTGATGGCAAAAAAGTTCCGCTCGATGTTAAAGTCGGAGATGAAGTTATCTATGCTAAATATTCAGGAACAGAAATAAAAGTAGGCAATGAAGAATATTTGCTTGTAAAGCAAAGCGATATACTCGCAATCTGCGAACAGTAAAAATAAGGAGGAGCATTAAAAATGGCAAAAGATATTAAATACGGTATGGAATCAAGAGCTGCCCTTGAGGCTGGACTCAACAAACTTGCTAATACTGTAAAGATTACTCTTGGGCCCAGAGGCAGAAACGTAGTTTTGTCAAGAAGCTTCGGTTCTCCCGTAATAACCAATGACGGCGTTACGATTGCCAAAGAGATAGAATTAGAAGATATTTACGAGAATATGGGTGCGGCGCTTATAAAAGAAGTAGCCGTTAAAACGAATGATGTAGCAGGTGACGGCACTACAAGCGCTACTATTTTGGCTCAGTCAATCATAAGCGAGGGCCTTAAAAACGTAACGGCCGGCGCCAATCCGATTATACTAAAAAAAGGTATCGAGAAAGCTACAGATACTGTAGTTAATAAACTCAAGGAAACCAGCAAGCCCGTTGATGATTCTAAAGCTATAAGTCAGGTTGCCAGCATTTCCGCAAACGACGAGGAAATAGGAAAACTCATCGCAGATGCGATGAAGAAGGTTGGAAAAGACGGCGTAATCACAATAGAAGAAGGCAAGAGCATGCAGACGGAATTGAATTTCACAGAAGGCATGCAGTTTGACAGAGGATATCTTTCCGCTTATTTTGTAACCGATACCGAAAAAATGGAAGCAACGTATGAAGATGTTTCTATTTTGATAACTGACAAAAAGATTTCCAGTATTCAGGAAATTCTCCCGATACTCGAACAGCTCGTTCAACAGGGAGGAAGACTCCTTATCATTGCTGAAGATATTGAAGGCGAAGCTCTTTCAACGCTGGTTATTAACCGTATAAGAGGCGCATTCCAGTGCGTAGCGGTAAAAGCTCCCGGATTTGGAGACAGACGCAAAGCTATGCTTGAAGATATAGCTCTTCTTACGGGCGGTACTGTTATAAGCAGCCAGCTCGGAATGGATCTCAAGAGCGCTACATTGGAAAGCTGCGGTAAAGCCCGCATGGTAAAAGTAGATAAAGAGAACACGATTATCGTTGACGGTATGGGCGATCCAAAGGCTGTTGAGGACAGAAGAGAGCAGATCAAAAACGAGATAGAAGTAACCACATCTGAATATGATAAAGAAAAACTTCAGGAAAGACTTGCTAAACTTTCCGGCGGAGTTGCCGTTATAAGCGTTGGCGCAGCCACCGAAACTGAAATGAAGGAGCGCAAGTACCGCATTGAAGATGCTCTTAACGCTACAAGAGCTGCCGTAGAGGAAGGAATCGTATCAGGCGGCGGCGCTGCTTTGTTGAGCGCATGCAAGGATTTGGACGCGCTTATCGCTACTCTTGACGGAGATGAAAGAACAGGTGCTCAGATTATAAGAAAAGCTATAGAAGCTCCTATCAGACAGATAGCTGCCAATGCAGGTATTGATGGAAGCATTGTAGTTGATAAGCTTATCAATGAAAAGAGCGGCTGCGGATTTGACGCTTTGAACTTCGAGTATGTTGATATGTTCAAGGCCGGTATCGTAGACCCGACGAAAGTTGTAAGAAGCGCGTTGCAAAATGCTTCAAGCGTTGCATCAATGTTCCTCACAACTGAAGCGTGTGTTGCCGAGCTTCCGAAACCTGAGCCTCCCATGCCGGCAGGCGGCGGAATGCCGATGATGTAATTTAATAACAAAAGATAAAGACGAGTGTGATCCACTCGTCTTTATTTTTTTATGAAATCAATTTCTATATCACCGTTATTGACAGTAACATTTAGAGTTTTTGAACCGTCTTGTTTTTCATACGGCAGATTACAGTTTCCTTTTTTTACATTGCAAAATATAGCGTAATCGTCATATCCTCCGATAATCGTGCCTGTTATATTTCCGTTTTTTGCATTGAGAGTAATTGAGTCATATACATTAATTTTATCAAAGAAAATGTTTGAGCCGTTTGTTACAATAGTAATATTATTGTTTATTTCTATATCAGACAGTGATACATCTTCATTGGTGGTGGATATATACAATTCATCAATAAGATTGTTGGGTATATTTAAGGTTATTGTACGGTTTTCGATATCCGTTATTTTCCCAATAAAATCCATCCACTCTTTATTATAAATGCCTTCGATTGTCAGTATTTTATCGTTTGAGAGATTTATTTCGTAATATTCTTTATTGTTTTGATAATAACTGATATGAATTTGATCGTCGTTTGAAGGCGTTACATTAATCAAACGGTCGCGCACGTCGATTATAATATGTTCAGCTTGAGCAGCTTCAATTGTATAGTTTTCCTGTATAAATGGTTCTTCGTTGTCTGCACAGCCTGTAAAAAACAGCATTGCAATACAAGCAATAAGTAAAATTGTTTTTTTCATTTGTATATATTCTCCTTATTAAATTAATTAAAATTTTTTTAATCATGATAATAATTATCATAGGCTATTTGATTTTTTCGATTATTGTGTTAATATGATTGTAAACCTTTGTGTAACACAAAAGTCAAGAGGTGATAATGGAAAAATATTATTCAATAAGCGAAGCTGCTAGGATAGTCGGCAAAACATGCGAAACCTTGCGTCATTATGACCGAATAAATTTAGTTAAACCCAGCAGAAGAGATAAATGGACCAACTATCGTTATTATAGCAATCAGGATATAGTATTGTTGAATACGGTATGCGCTTTGCAGCAGATGGATTTGCCCTTGAAAGAAATTAAGAAGGTTTTGGAATATGACGATTTAGAAAAAATCGTTGATTTTTTGAGACAAGCAAAGATAAAAGCAGATAAAAAAATAGCCGCGCTCGAATACGGACGTACAAAAATATGCGCAGCCCTTACTGATTATGAGAAGAAGTTTTTAAAGCAAGACGTTTCGGAAGATATTTTTGTTAAATATTTTCCAAAACGTATCATTATGCTCTCTGATAATTTACAAGCGCCGACAATAGATAATCTTTGGAATTATCTAAGCCATTTTTATGAGAAAATAAATCCGCTGCAAAAAGAGCAGTTTTTATTTGAGGATTTGGCAGGTATATATACGGAGAATGATATGTCTAAATTATTTGCCGTATGTATTCGATACGTAAAGACGGAAGGTCTTAAGGTTTTGCCTGCTGGCGATTATTTGTGCGCGAAATGTTCGGAAGAAAATAGAGTTCAAAAAATCAGCGAGGTTGTAAACACAGCAAAGGATTCATATTGTATTGAGCCTGAATTTATAATTCAACAAATTATAATATCAGGGATATTGCGGTGGAATTATCAAATACAGGTGCTTGTAAGAAGGCGATGATATAAAAAACCGTCGCCCGTAAAAGAAGCAGTTAGTCGAAAACATTGTGGCAGCTTATTCAGCTTTCAATTATAGTTATTCAAAAAAAATTTTTCGGCATTTTTATATGTTAAATCACACATATCTTCGTAAGACATATTTTTTATTTCAGCAAGTTTTTGAATAATTAATCTTACTTTAGATGGATCGTTTCTTTGCCCTCTGAAAGGAACAGGCGTTAAGTAAGGGCAGTCTGTTTCTGCCAACAGTCTTTCACTGGGTATCATTTTTACCATATTTCTGAGTTTGTCCGCATTTTTAAAGGTAACGGGACCTGATATAGAAAACATGATGTTTTTATCAAGCGCTAAATATTTTTTCAACATTTCATTGCTTTGTGAAAAGGAATGAAGAACAGCTCCTCTTTTGGTAGTGAGATATTTGCGTATTATTTCGTATGTTTCTTCGCAGGCGTCTCTTGAGTGTACGACCACGGGCATATCAAGTTCGTTTGCAAGCTGTATTTGATCTATAAAAGTCTTGCGCTGTATATTGCGGGGCGAATAATCATAATGGTAATCAAGGCCTATTTCACCGATAGCAACATTTCTTTTGCTTAGCGCCCATTCCTTTAAAAGCTGCTTTGACTTATCTGTATAATTTTTTGCGTCATGCGGATGAAATCCAACAGCAGCATACATAAAATCATACTTTTTAGCTAAAACAATGCATAAATAAGATGATTTTTCATCGCAGCCGCAATTCAATACAGAAATATTATTCTCTTTAAGATTTTCTATTATTTTTTGTCTGTCATTGTTAAATTCTTCATCAGTCAAATGTGCGTGCGTGTCAAAGATTTTTATCATTGCCTGTCCTCTATGTTTACGATTACAGTTTCGTCCGGATATATGTAGCCTAAATATTTACGCGCAAGGTATTCATAATATTCAGCGGTTCCTACTTTATTCAGCTCTTCCGTATATAAACGGCGCTTATCTTCCTCTTGCGCAATTAAATTGTTTAATTCATTTATTTGGCTTTGCAGCTTTATTCTTTGAATTATATATTTTGACGTATTGAATATAAAAAGCAGTGCTATTACCAAAAGGAAAAGTTTAAACATCAGTTTGGGAGTTATTTTTTTTCTTTGTTTTTTTTGAGCTTGTTCCATTGCTATACTCTTTAAAATATTTTACATATTTATTATATATCTTTTTTATGGATAATGGTATAGCGCAAAGCCTTTTGCGTGCAATATTAATTTTACCTATTGTTCTTTTATTTTTTATAAGGAAGGCGTTTACTTTTGATTTCGTTCTGTATTTAATTTTGGATGCAGTTTTTGATGCTTTCAGAAAAATTTTATTGAAAATTTCTCTGAATACAGGGCTTACTATAAGAAAATAAAGACCCCATCCTGTGAGTATTCCACATATGAGATAAATACGCACGTCAAGCTGAGTCGCTTTGAACATGCTTGCCAAAGCGATAATGGCTGTTATAAGCCAAAACAGAATATCGGAGAATAATCTTCTTTTAAAAACGGCATAAAAGGCGTATTGAATGATATCGTAACAAAGCCCTATTAAAACGCCTGCGTAGAACATTTCGAGAAAAGCGATTAATTGTACGGAATTTGTCTGCATTTTATTTAAACAGCTTGGTGAAAAGGCTTGCGCCTTTTTTCTCGGATAATGCGTCATCGTTATAAACAAGCATAGTTATATCTCCGCTGAGAGCGACTTCGCCTTGTTCGAGATTCAATTTTGTTATACGCAGATCCTCTCCTCCGACAGTTAACAGACCCTGAGATGTTTCCAGCAATACTCCTTCCTCATTGAAGCTATGAACGTCACTTACACCACTTACGCGAAGCTCGCTTCTTGATATCATTTCTATAGTGTGCGAGTCATTAATATTATTATTCATAATTTTGTCCTCCTCAAATTATGTATATTCTGTTTATGGACAAATTATTATTTTGGTAAGAGGAAATATTGTGTTCTGTTAATTGGGGTGAGTTTACGTATGCTCGTGTGGCGCGCAGCGCCTGCACATATGTTAACAGGAAAACGTATTTTCCTGTTAACATATGTGCATTACAAGCTCAAGCTTGCTTGAGCTTGTATACCGATAAAACAAAAGGCGTAAATCGCCTTTTGTTTTATCGGTTGCGCTGCGCGCCGTAAAAAAAAACAGTCCGGCGAACCCTTTCGTTTCGACAGACTGTTTTTTTATATCAGATGACAGAAAATTACAGAGTATTTTTTATATTTTCGTACATAACCACGGAAGTTTCCGTTATTCCGAATTTCTGTGTTTTTTCGAGAAGCTGAGCCAAATGTTCCGTGTCTGATACATATGCTTTTATAAGCAGGGAATGTTGTCCTGTTACATAATAAAATTCGCTTATTTCAGGCGACTTGTCCGCATAATTCTTGAACTCATTGTATTTGGCTGCAGGAATATCCAAAGCTATGAATACTGTTACAGGTTGTCCAAGTTTAGTTCTGTCAACTATTGCTTTATATCCTTTGATTATTCCGTTCTGCTCAAGTCTTCGCACTCTTTCGGCAGCCGCCGGAGGCGACAAGCTGAGCATTGCGGACAGCTCCTTCATGGTAATTCTGCCAGTTTTGCACATTATATCGAGTATTTTTCTGTCTATTGAATCCATTGTTTATACCTTCCTTTTTTAAGTATTCACATTATAATACATTATTTACTTAAAGGCAAAACATTTTTTAAAAACTTTCCCGTGAAACTACGGTCATTTTTTGTTATTTGTTCCGGCGTTCCTTCCGCTACTATATTGCCGCCTTCATTGCCGCCTTCAGGGCCTAAATCTATAATGTAATCAGCGCATTTTATAACATCAAGATTATGTTCTATAACTACTATAGTATTGTTGTTTTCCCCCAGCCTGTGAAGCACTTTCAAAAGTTTATCAACGTCTGCCGGATGAAGCCCGGTTGTCGGTTCGTCAAGAATATAAAGCGTTTTTCCCGTCGCTCGCTTTGAAAGCTCCGTAGCAAGCTTTATTCTTTGCGCTTCTCCTCCGGAGAGAGTAGTGGAAGGTTGCCCAAGTTTTATATAACCAAGACCTACATCATCCAAAGTCTTTATTTTGGCATAAATTTTGGGATGATTTTCGAAAAATGTAAGCGCCTCGCTTACGCTCATATCAAGAACTTCGGCGATATTCTTGCCTTTGTACCTGATTTGAAGCGTTTCATTATTATATCGCGCTCCGTTGCAAACAGAGCACGGCACATATACGTCAGGCAGAAAATGCATTTCTATTTTAATAATTCCGTCGCCGCTGCAGTTATCGCATCTGCCTCCCTTTACATTAAAGCTGAAACGACCTTTTTTGTAGCCTCTCATTTTTGATTCATTTGTGGAAGCGAACAAATCTCTTATTAAGTCGAATGTACCCGTATAGGTTGCCGGATTTGATCTCGGAGTTCTGCCTATGGGAGATTGATCTATATTTATAACTTTGTCAATGTTTTCAAGGCCTGATATGCTCTTGTGCTTGCCGCATTTATTACCGGAACGGTTTATTTTTTTAGCTGCTGCTTTGTATAGTATTTCATTGACAAGAGTGCTTTTCCCTGAACCTGATACCCCTGTTATGCAAGTAAACAAACCTATCGGGAAATTTACATCTATGTTTTTCAGATTGTTTTCCGTCGCGCCTTTTATCTTTATAAAATCCGCTCCTGGTTTTTTGCGTTCGGAAGGGACTTTTATCTTAAGCTCTCCGCTCAGGTATTTGCCAGTTATCGATTCTGGTTCATTCATAATGTCTTGCTGAGTGCCTTGCGCAACCACATTGCCCCCGTATATTCCGGCGCCTGGGCCAATGTCCACCACGTAATCTGCACGCATTATGGTTTCTTCATCATGTTCTACTACTATAAGCGTGTTGCCTATATCGGTAAGATTCCTCAAAGCATTGATCAACTTATCGTTATCTCTTTGATGAAGCCCAATGCTTGGTTCATCCAGTACGTATAAAACACCTGTCAAGCCGGATCCTATTTGAGTGGCAAGCCTGATTCTTTGGCTTTCTCCTCCCGAGAGAGATGCGGCGCTTCGGCTCAAGGATAAATAATTCAGTCCCACATCGCTTAAAAACTTAAGACGGCTGTTTATTTCCTTTAGAATCAGCTTGCTTATGATCTTCTCTTGTTCGTTAAGTTTAAGCTCTTTAAAAAATTCTAACAATTCCGTTACTGATTTCTCGGTAAGATCTATAATGTTTATTCCTCCTACCGTTACCGCAAGAGAATTTTCGTTGAGTTTTTTGCCTTTGCATATAGGGCAGGGGATATTTGCCATATATTTTTCGATGCGCTCGCGCATCATATCCGAGCCTGTTTCCTTGTAACGCCGTTCCATATTGTTTATAATGCCTTCAAATATAGTGCGTTGTTTAGTTCTTCCCGAATAATAGCTGTTGAATTCAAAAGTTATTACTTTATCGTCCCCATAAAGCAGCGCCTGCATAAATTCCTTCGGCGCGTCCTTAAGAGGCGTATCAAGGTCAAAACCGTAATTTTCTGCTACTTTTCTTATGGCAGACATATAGTACCCTTCTTCATCAGTGCCGTAAAAGGAAAGCGCTCCTTGACTGATTGAAAGAGTTTTGTCCGGAATAACAAGATCAGGGTCGATATGCTGATGATATCCTATTCCGTTGCATGCGGGACACATACCGAATGGGGAATTGAAAGAGAAATCGCGCGGTTCCGGCTTTGTTAAAGTTACGCCGCAATCCGTGCATACGAAATTTTCACTATAAATCGTTTCTTCCTCTTCTGTTTTGACTATCATGATGCCTTTAGCAAGCTTCAAGGCAGTTTCCGCTGATTCCGCCAGACGGCTTCTTATTCCTTGAGTGTTTTTCAGTCTGTCCACCACTACGCTTATGTTGTGTTTTTTGTTTTTGTCCAGCTCTATGTTTTCGCTCAGCTCATACATATTTCCGTCTGCGTATACTCTGACATAGCCTTCAGCAGCTAATGACGAAAAAACCTTTTTAAATTGTCCTTTTTCTCCTCTTGCTATGGGTGCCAGTATCTGAAATCGTTTGCCCTGCTCCATCGAAAGAATTTCATCAATTATGGTGTCAAAGCTTCGGTTTTGTACAACTTTGCCGCATTTTGGGCAGTGAGGTTTGCCAATGCGCGCGTAAAGCAAACGAAAATAATCATATATTTCTGTTACTGTGCCTACGGTTGAGCGTGGATTTCTATTGGTGGTTTTCTGATCTATTGAAATAGCCGGCGAAAGTCCTTCGATACTGTCAGCATCAGGTTTATTCATCTGACCCAGAAATTGCCTTGCGTACGAAGATAAACTTTCTACATAGCGTCTTTGGCCTTCGGCATAAATAGTGTCAAAAGCAAGCGAAGACTTTCCCGAACCGCTCAGCCCTGTAAACACGATGAATTTATTTCTTGGTATAGTAAGATCTATATTATTTAAATTATTTTCTCTTGCGCCTTTAATGATAATTTGTTCCGTCATTTTTTTCTCCAATTTTACATTTTACCATACATGCATATTATTTAATACCTTTAAATTCATCTTTGGCATAGCATTTGCTGTTTATTCTTTTATATACGCTTAT
This sequence comes from uncultured Lachnospiraceae bacterium, assembly GCA_944381375.1. Taxonomy (GTDB): domain Bacteria; phylum Bacillota; class Clostridia; order Eubacteriales; family Anaerofustaceae; genus CALWKX01. The sequence goes on along the minus strand of CALWKX010000002.1, from coordinate 47,506 downwards.
GCGTTATCGTTTATATGCAAATGTAGGCTGGACGCAAAAAAATGTCGGTTTGGCAATATGGTAATTGACATCGTAAAAGTAAAAGAGTGTTGATGATATCATTGTCTTTAACATTACATATAATTCGTTTCATATAAAAAAGGACATTGTATTTGCCCTTTTATTCGTTGTAAAATTTAGTTTACTTTTTTTATATCTGCAAAACCAGTTATAAATCTTTTGATTCCTATTCCCGCGAATGCCGCCGTTATTATAGTGTCAGCTCCTGAAGGCTGTGCGCTGATTACTGTTCCTTTTCCCCATGTTGGGTGCAGAATTGTATCGCCTGCTTTTAATTGAGTACTGTCTGGGGACGTTTTCCTTACTTCTGTTTTGATATGCATATTCGCGCCGGCGCTTATTGAAGGCGATGCTTTGGGTTTATATGTGTGCTGCGCACTGTCGGCATTTATCAGATTCTTCGGAATTTCATCGTAAAACCTTGATATGGTATGATACTCTCCAAATCCGTACATTTTGCGGTATTCAGCCATGCTCAAAAATAATCGGCTTTTAGCTCTCGTCATTGCTACATAGCAAAGGCGTCTTTCTTCTTCCATTTCCATGGGGTCGTCCATTGCCTTTGATAAGGGAAACAGTCCTTCTTCCATGCCAGCAATAAATACCGTTTCAAATTCCAGGCCTTTTGAGTTATGTATTGTCATTAATAAAACTTGACCGGCGCCTTCATTCATGTTGTCCGTGCTTGTAACTAAAGCCGCGTTTTCCAAAAAAGCACTCAGCGTTTTATCTTCGCTTGACGTTTCAAAATCAGCCGCAGCGTTTATAAGCTCGTATAAGTTTTCTATTCGGTTGTCCTTGTTTTCCATTGTCCCGTTTTTGAGAGCATCAAGATAACCGCTTTGCGTAATAGTTAATTCTACGGCTTTTGTCAAAGACGTTTTTGCAGTGTCTATAATATCTTGTGTCAATGCGGCATATTCTTTGAATTTTTCTTTTGCTTTTTGAGTTATGGTTGGTATGTTGTCAGCATTTTTCATTGCCGCTAAAAGATCTGTTTGCTTAAATGAACAATAGTCGAACAGCTTTCCTATTGTGGCGGCTCCGATTCCTCTTTTCGGCGCGGATATTGCTCTTATAAAAGATAAAGTATCCAGAGGATTTACCGCTACCTTCAAATACGCAAGTATATCTTTTATTTCAAGTCTTTCGTAAAAACGTGTGCCAGCAACTATCTGATAAGGGATCGAATGACGAATAAGCCCTTCTTCAAGAATTCGCGATTGTGAATTTACTCTGTATAAAATTGCAATATCGCTGAAAGGCATACCGTTTCCTGTAAGCCTTTCTATTTCAAATGCAATGCGCTCCGCTTCGTCAATGTCGCGTCCGGAAGTTAAAAGGCGTATTTTTTCGCCATCTCCTTTGTCCGTCCACAAATTTTTTCCTTTGCGGTTTTCATTATTTGCTATTACATGATTAGCTGCATTCAGTATGGTTGCTGTGCTTCTGTAATTCTGTTCAAGCCTTATAACCCTGGCATTCGGAAAATCATTTTCAAATTCCAGAATATTTCTGATATCAGCGCCTCTGAAGCTGTATATGCTTTGATCGTCATCACCGCATACGCATATATTTTGACGTTTCGCCGCTATCATGGAAATAATCTGGTATTGCAGAGCGTTGGTATCTTGATATTCATCTACAAGTATATGAATAAATCTGTCTTGATAATATGACAGTATGTCATCATTCGCTTTGAAAAGCTTCAACGTGTTCAGCAGCAGATCGTCAAAATCCATTGCATTGTTTTCCATTAGCTTTTGTTGGTAGAGCGAATATACTTGGCTTATTTGCTCATATTTAAAGCTGTCGGAAAAATGCTTGTCAAATTCCTCCGGAAGTATAGCGGAATTTTTCGCGCGCGATATTATTTCCTTGACTGAAGACGGCGTAAGTATCCTGTCGTTAAAGGAAAGTTCTTGAATACATTTTGTAATTAAATTTTTAGAATCTGATTCGTCGTATATTGTAAAGCTTCGGCTGAATCCTATTTCGTCGGCGGACCGCCTTAAAATTCTGGCAAAAATAGAATGGAACGTACCTATCCACATTTCTTCAATATCAGCAATTCCGAACCTTCTTATACGTTCTTTCATTTCACCCGCAGCCTTGTTAGTGAAAGTTAAGGCTAATATACGGTAAGGCGGAATATTTGTGGTGGTCAGAATATGGGCTATCCGATACATGATTGTTCTTGTCTTCCCGCTGCCCGCTCCTGCTAAAATCAAAACGGGTCCGTCTATAATTTCGGCAGCTTTGCGTTGTTTGTCGTTAAGAGCGTCAAGAAGTTGCATCTTTTTTGTCCTCTACCGTAGAAAATTTTGTTATTATTACCGTGCCTTTATTTTTTACGCTTTGCGCTGTTATCGTTCCTCCATGTGATTGCACTATCCATTGAGCTATAGCAAGACCAAGCCCTGTGCCGCCTTCTCTGCGGCTGCGTGCTTTGTCGGTTCTGTAAAATCGTTTGAATATTTTTTCAAGTTCATTTTGATCTATCCCTATGCCTTCGTCTCGTATTGATAAAATCACATTTTTATTGTCGTCATTTTCTATTGTCACATATATGTTGGAGTTGTTATGCGAATATGTTATGGCATTGTCAATTATAATACCGAGCAGTTGATCAAGCTTTTTTTCATCTCCGTTAATCATGCTAAATGATGTTTGATTATTGAAATGAATCGATATATGTTTTTTTTCCGCAATGGGGTTGAAACGTTCGACAGCTTGTCTGCATAGTTCTGCCGCGTCTATTTGTTCCATGTTTAGTTTTTCACGGTTGAGATCCGCCTTTGCGAGCAAAAGCATATCGTTTATGAGTTTTTCCATGCGCGTTGTTTCTTTATATGCATTATCCAGCCATTCTGCCTGTGAAGAGACACTCTCGTCCGGGCTGCTCATAACAACGTCAAGATTTGTTCGCATAATAGTCACAGGCGTTCTTAGTTCATGAGAAGCGTCTGCTATAAACTCTTTTTGACGTTTGATGCTTTGCTGAATTGGGGCAATAGCTTTGCCTGAAAGCAAGTACCCTATGCCGAAGGAAACGCTTACTCCCAATATTCCCGCAAAAATAAGTATATTCAAAAGTTTTGTCGTAACAGCGTTCTTGTCATTCATATTGCTCACTGTTTGAGCTATTCTGAGTTCTCCCATATCATTTGCAAATACCGTAGTGCATATTCTGACATTGAAAGATTGATTTGAATATGAATGTATATAATAAATACCGTCTGCTTCCGCTATGATTCTTTCTGCCTGTGGCTGCGAAGTAAATATCAGATCTCTTACTGCGCTCAGTATATTATCAGGTACGCTGAAATTTCCCTGACTTATAAGACAGTTTTCTTCGGAATCCCATATTCCGAAAAATCTGGAGGAAGAAAGCATTTTGTGCTCATATATAAGATATTCATCATGCAGTTCCGCATTTGAGCTTTGAATCGATGTATTTTCATAAAGAGTCGCAAACCTTTTGAGTTGATATGCATTTTCGCACAGCTCATTGTCGGTATTGGAAATAACATTCAAATCTAAAAGAATGTAAACAAATATAAACGTAAATATTAATACAGCCGCTAATACAATGGAATTTATCAGAGTTAATTTTAATCGAATTTTATTCAGCATTGCTTATATCCTGAATCCTGTATCCTAAACCGCGCTGCGTAATGATTTTTACGAATTGGCTTTTTTCTATTTTTTTTCTCAAGTAATGAATATATATTTCTACTGTGTTATCCATTGCTTCGGTTTCCAGCCCCCACACAGTGTCAAGCAAAAATTCCTTGCTGACGACTCTTTGAGAATTTTTGATCAGTATTTCCAAAATACGCGCCTCTTTAGCAGGTAATATTTCTGAGTGGTCCCCGATGGTCAATAATGCGTTGTTTACATCCAGCGTTATGTCTTTGAAGGTTATTATTTCGCTTTCGAGCATATCCGGTCTTCTTCTTGCCAGCGCTTTTACCCGGGCTATTAGTTCTTTTGTTGAAAAAGGCTTAGTCAGATAATCGTCTCCGCCGATATCAAAGCCTTTAACCTTGTCGTCAATGGTATCCTTTGCAGTTAAAAATAAAACGGGCGTTAGTATATTTTCATCTCTTAGCTTTTTTAATACTGTGAGACCGTCCATCTCCGGCAGCATTATATCGAGAATAATAACATCGTATATATTTTTCCGCGCCTGCATATAACCGCTCAATCCATCGTAGACAACATCTGCGGGTATATTACTTTTTTCAAGCAATTTGCTAAGAGGCTGAGCTATTCCTTTCTCATCCTCAACGAGCAAAACTCTCATTTTTTTCTCCTTTTTTGATATTATATTCTATTTTTAAGGTTTTTTAAAGGGATAAGGTGTTTAATTAGTACTCAAAGGGGTATAAAGATATACATAAGTTATAAGTTTGATATAAGCTATAAACCGTAAAAAGCTTTACAAATACGATTTTTTATGTATAATTATAATGATATAGGAGATGATATTATGGAATGTCCGCAATGTGGTTATAAATTTTTAGGTAAAATCGGAAGACGCAAATATTTTTGCAGCAATTGTTATTCAGAGATTTTTATATCAAATAATAAGTATAAAGTAATGAGTTTAAATGAAAAAGGCATACCTACGGTAGTTAAGACTTCTGCTGCAGAAAAATAAAAAAACAGACCCAATCGGGTCGTTTTTTTTATCGCTGCTTGCGGAAAAATTAATCTTGCTTTTTTGATATGTTTATTATATAATACTGTCGTTGCTGATATAGCTCAATCGGTAGAGCAGCTGATTTGTAATCAGCAGGTTGTAGGTTCAAGTCCTATTATCAGCTCCATTTTTTAAATTAATCCGCTTTTTGTGCGGTTTTTTTATTATATTTATAAAAATAAAATTAAGGACCACATAAACGGCTGCAAAGAGCGTTGTTTTTTGTCTGAGCGGCGGCGCTTATATTGCATTAATTTTATAAAATAAAACTGTGTTTTCGTATTTTTCAAATTCAGCAGTAAATAAAAAAAACTGTTTTTATTCTTGCAGATTATGATATAATATTCACATTTATAAGCATTTTTTATATAATCTTGACAATATGCGAAAGGAATAAATGACGAATGTATTCATTTGAAGAAATCGCAAATGCTGATCCTCAGATTGCCTCTGCAATCAGTATGGAAATACAGCGGCAAAAGGATAATATTGAGTTGATCGCTTCGGAAAATCTTGTGAGCAGAGCTGTAATGGCTGCAATGGGAAGCCCTTTGACTAATAAATATGCTGAAGGATATCCTGGCAAGCGTTATTATGGCGGATGCGAATATGTGGATATTGCTGAAAATCTGGCAATACAAAGAGCCAAGGAAGTGTTCGGGTGCGAATATGTAAACGTCCAGCCGCATTCCGGTGTGCAAGCGAATATGGCTACATTTTTTGCCGTTCTAAAGCCGGGAGAACCTATTGTCGGTATGAGTTTGGCTAACGGAGGGCATTTAAGCCACGGTTCACCTGTCAACTTAACTGGGAAATATTATAAAGTATCTTCATATGGGCTTGGCGAGGACGGAAGAATTGACTATGATGAAGTTGAACAGTTAGTATGTCGTGTGCGCCCGAAGCTGATTATAGCGGGAGCCAGCGCTTATCCTAGAGAAATAGACTTTAAAAGATTCCGTCAGATAGCAGATATGACCGGAGCGTATCTGATGGCTGATATCGCTCATATCGCAGGTTTGGTTGCCGCTGGTCAACATATGAGTCCTATTCCGTATGCCCATGTAACTACTACCACTACACATAAAACATTAAGAGGCCCCAGAGGCGGTATGATTATGTCCAGCAACGAATTCGATCAGAAGATCAATTTCGATAAAGCGATTTTCCCTGGAATACAGGGCGGTCCCTTAATGCATGTTATCGCTGCAAAAGCTATTTGCTTGAAAGAAGCTCTCAGCGCTGATTTTAAGAAGTATCAGGAACAAATTGTGAAAAATGCTAAAGCTTTGGCTAAGGCGCTGATTGAAAAAGGTTTTAATGTCGTGTCAGGAGGTACGGACAATCATCTTGTTTTGGTAGATTTGCGAAACAAGGGAATCACAGGGAAAGACGCCGAACACATATTAGAGCGTGCTAATATTACATGCAACAAAAATGCCGTTCCCAATGATGATCAAAAAGCATCTGTTACCAGCGGAATAAGGCTGGGTACTCCTACGATAACAAGCCGCGGTATGACGGAAGAAGATATGTATATTATCGCTGATTGTATAAATATGATGATTGATGATATTGATGCAAACGAAAATAAAGTGAGGCGTATAGTCAGTGATCTTGTTGAAAAATACCCGATAAATTATTAAAGCAGTTGTATCAGTTGTGTTTTGATTAAATACATCGGGATTGTTTATACTAAATTTTTATTCATATTTTTCGAAAAAAACCAAAAAAAATAATATAAAACAATATGGAGAAAAAAATATAGTTTGTTTATCTTGTGAAACGGATATTATTATGTATAATTCAAATAGCAGTTTATATAATATAGGAGGCTTAACTTTATATGGATATATGCAATAAAACAGTTCTTGAATGGGTTGATGAAGCAGTTGAACTTTGTCGGCCCGATAAAGTTATGTGGATTGACGGCAGCAATGAACAGGCTGAAATGCTCCGCAAAGAAGCTATGGCGACAGGCGAATTAATAAAACTTAATGAGGAAAAGCTTCCTGGTTGTTTTCTTCATCGTTCTGATCCTGATGATGTAGCGCGCGTTGAGGATCGTACTTTCATATGCTGTCGTAAAGAGGAGGATGCAGGTCCTACTAACAATTGGTTTGATCCCAAGGTAGCTTATCCAACACTGAAAAAATTATTTGATGGTTGTATGCAGGGTCGTACTATGTATGTTATTCCGTACATAATGGGACCGATTGGTTCTCCTTACTCAAAAGTAGGAATAGAAGTAACTGATTCTATTTACGTTACGTTGTCAATGCTTATAATGACTCGCGCTGGAGATTGTGCGCTCGAACAGCTTGGGGAATCAAACGATTGGGTGCGGTGTATGCATTCAAAAGCGAATCTTGATCCTGATAATAGATATATATGCCATTTCCCGGAAGACAATGCAATTTGGTCGATAAATTCAGGTTATGGCGGAAACGCTTTAATGGGGAAAAAATGCTTTGCTTTAAGAATTGCTTCTTATCAGGGTAAGAATGAGGGCTGGATGGCTGAGCATATGCTAATATTAGGCATAGAAAATCCGAAGGGGGAGGTCAGATACGTTGCTGCCGCTTTCCCTTCAGCATGCGGAAAAACCAATCTTGCAATGCTTATTCCTCCGAAAGTCTATGAAAAAGACGGTTATAAAGCTTGGTGTGTCGGAGATGATATAGCATGGATGAGAAAAGGACCGGACGGCAGATTGTATGCAATAAATGCTGAAAAAGGCTTCTTCGGAGTCGCTCCCGGAACGAATGCAAAATCCAATCCCAATGCTCTTGCGACGACACAAAAAAATACCATATTTACTAATGTGGTATTGAATTGTGATGATAATACGGTATGGTGGGAATCGCTTGATAAGAATCCTCCGAAAAATTCTATTGACTGGAAAGGCAATATATGGAACGGCAGGGAAGATGTGAAAGGCGCTCATCCAAATTCACGCTTCACTGCTCCTGCGGAGAATTGCCCTGTTCTTTCTCCAGAGTTTAATTCGCCGGAAGGTGTTCCTATTGACGCTATAATTTTCGGCGGACGTCGCGCGAAAACCGCTCCATTGGTTTATCAGGCGAGAGATTGGCAGCATGGTGTATTTATCGGTTCTACTATGGCGTCTGAAACAACTGCTGCAACAACAGGCGCAGTTGGAGTTGTGCGCAGAGATCCGATGGCAATGCTTCCTTTCTGCGGATATCATATGGGTGATTATTTTAAGCATTGGCTTGAGATGGGCGATGATCTCGGTGAAAAAGCGCCGAAAATATTCAATGTCAATTGGTTTAGAGTTGATGATGATGGAAACTTCATATGGCCTGGATTTGGAGACAACATGCGCGTTATAATGTGGATATTAGACCGCGCGGCGGGCAAGGGTCATGCGGTAGAAACGCCGATAGGATACGAGCCGGCTCCTGAAGATATAAATACCGAAGGACTTGATATTTCACGTCAGACACTGGAAGATCTTTTGAATGTAGATGTTGATTTGTGGAAAGATGAAGTTGCAGGTATAAAAGAGTTTTATGCTAAATTCGGTGATAAATTACCAAAAGAACTTTATGACGAATTAGATAAACTGGAAGCAAATCTTAATAAATAGTTGAAAAAGCATGTTCATAATGAACATGCTTTTATTTTTACGCAACTATACCTGCAAGAGGTTTTGGCTTGAGGGTGGTTGATTGGATAACGAATTATCATTACCATAGATGATAATTTTTATATTAATGAAAATGTGCGTGAATATAACAAAACCATATCATAGACAAATTTGGCTTTAATATTACATAATGATTAATAAAATCAAAAATTATTCAATAATTCGCAGGGTATTTATTTTTGCCGTACAATTGGATAAAAACGCATATAAAGGATAATGACTATGATAAGACTTAAACAGTTAAGAAGGGAAAATAATCTTTCAGTTAAAGAGTTGAGTGATATTATAGGTATTAATGTTAGAAATATCAATGCATATGAACGCGGCGATATTAAGCCAAAGTATACAACAATTAAAAAACTGGCGGATTATTTTGGTGTAAGCGTCGATTATTTTACATATAAAAACATACCTAAAAAGACTGAAATCAAACATATAGCACACAATGCCGATGTTTATCTTGATGTCGTCAGTTTATTAAAGAAACTTTCTGAAGAAAATTTACTTAAGATGAAGCAGATAGCAGAAACTCTTATTTTTAAGCAAAATAATAACTGAAAAAGGCTGAGTACATATACTCAGCCTTTTTATTAAACTAACAACTTGCCAGAAGCGGAATTATATCTCCTATATTGTTGTTTTCGAGATTCATGAATAAATCATATACTTTTTCAGCTTTCTTATCATCCCAAGTGATGCGCGCAAGCGAATCGTATTTCTCTTTAAATTCTTCATCAGTTGCAAATCTTTCCGGATGTGCTTTTGGATATATGACCATCTCGCTGTATTTCTTTCCGTCCTTTGTTGTTACCGTGACCTTTCCTGTAAATCCGCTGTCAGGGTATTTGATATTAAATTCGGGTTCTGGCTCTACCTTGACTTTTTTCATGAATTCCAGATGGTCTTTATCTGTTAAAAGATCTTCGGTAAAATCGTTTAGCTCCACTTTTCTGTTCTTTGCAGCTAATGCCATGGAGAAAGGTAGGCTCAAACGTGCGGCTAATACGCTTGCCGGAGCATAGTTAACTCCCTGTCCTTTTGCAAGAGGCGATATCTGGACGAATATTTCCTCGATATCTTCAGGTTTTATATCATTCTTTGTAACTACTATAGTAGTTGCTTCTATTGAAGAATGACTTCCGTGTATTGTCGGATACATTTTCAAAGCATCGCGCATAATTTCGTATTTTTCGCCTAAACCTTCGGTTATGTATTCAATATGCGGTTCGCTGCAAGTAGCATTGCAGAAACCTGTAGGATATTCCAATAAGCCTAAAGGTCCGTTAGCTCCTATGCTGATTATCTGCGCCGACATTATTCCGCGCATAGCAGCCCATCCGAGATGAAGACTTTTGGAGTAATCTCCTTTATCCACACAGTATCTTAAACCTGACGCCTGATCTATTCCGAGGCCCAAAGCATATTCTGTTTCGAGTTCATTCAGCTTATACATTTTTGCAGCAGCGGCGGCGCAGCCTATAGTACCGCAGGTAGCTGTCGGATGCCAATATTTGTAATGATGATGAACAGCCCCTTTATTTACGCTGTTGCCTGTGCGGGCAGCGGCTTCGAAACCTGCTATAAAAGCTGTTATCATTTCTTTTCCGTTCGCTTTTGTTTTTTCTGCAAGAGCTAATACCGTAGCCAAGAGTCCTGCTCCGAAATGTGAAATGGAGTCGATATGAGTGTCGTCAAAGTCTACAGTATGTACCATCGTAGCATTAGCGAAAGCGGCCGCCATTGCGGATGCTTTAAATCCGTCGCACCAAATGCTCGCTTCTTCATTGCCTCCCCATTCTTTCGCTATTTTGATCGCCCATTCACACTCTTCTTTAGATTTTGTATAACCGGCGACAGCGCATGAAAGCGTATCAAGCATAACAATTTTTGCGCGTTTAATAACTTCTTCGGGTATGTCATCATAGGTCAGTCTAGCTATAAATTGTGCAATCTGTTTTGTTTCATTGGCCATATTTGAGGCACCTCCGTTTTTTATTATATTAATTATAAATTTTGTAAAGTATAAATGTCAATCAATTTTTAAAATTCAGAATTTTTATTAAATATATTTCTTATATTTTCGTTTTTTTACACCGATATCATCATAATATTAAGCAAATATGAAAGAGCGCTTGCATGAAAATCAGTGTTCTAATTTAGAAAGTTCGGAAATAATTACTGAAATTATAACGAAGACAATGTTATTTAAACAGAAGCTGTATCTTAAGCAAACGTATTACGCGCTTAATAATGGTTTGCATAATAATGAAAGCTCTGGTTACTTTCAGAGCCGTGTTGCTTTTTATTTATTATTCAGATTATATTCAAGCTGCTTTAGCACGCCTATGTAATTCAAAGTTGTATTGTTTAATTCATTAAAAAGTATTGTATTGATATTATTTTGTATAAGATAATTTGCTTTTGCATAAAAACTTCTGAGATCCTCGAATAATATATTATGAACGATTCCATCGCTTTCATATCCGGTATAACAAAGCTGCGATCTGTCATCAAATGAGATTTTCTTAATATCGTTTGCTGAAATGACTTTATAAATATCTGCATTTTTCAGAATTTTTATCTTTTGGTTTGATTTATCAATATCAGCTCCTTTGGGTTCATAAAGAACGCCTAAAATATCATAACGGGACATGAGTTTGTCTATATTCTCTTTAAAACCTTCGAAGTCAAAAATATTATCTTCTGTTTTATAGTATACTGTATCGAAACCTTTAAACTCAGTGTCCGTCAGCACATTAGCCGGCGCAGCGATGCTTATGGGATATCCTTCGTTTCCCAGAGCTTTTTTAAGCGCCAGCGCTTTGTGCGTTTCGTTTTCATTGTTTATGATTAGGAGAGCTTTTTTGTAGCTTTTAAACGATAGATCATACAAAAGCTGCTGAAGTATATATTCATCTAAATATGTATCTGCATTATCAATAACAAATCCTGGCTTGACATCATTTATTTCGCACGCATTTATAGCAGGGTAATCGTTCGGAAGATTGAGCTCTTTTTCATTGACGTCATATACATTCAGATATACTGCTGATAATTCCCTGGCATAAAGATCTACAGTAACAAACGGCGCGTCATCACGCGTTATTTTAAAAATAGCTTCTGTATTTATATTCAGAGGCATATAATCATCTTCGATTCGAGTATTTTCTTTTATACATGTATTAGCAAATGGATAATCATTTTCAATTTCAGTTGTAATGGCCGATTGCGTAAATCGAACATATTTATCTTTCGGAACCCATATGCTTGAATTTTCATACAGTTGCGCGCCTTCATCTAAATTGTTTGCATTTGATATAGATTCTGCAGTCGCTTTGTATATTCTCGCAATATCTGTTATTGATTCATTTTTTCTTACTATATGCAGCATATAAAAACCTCCTATATTTATATATATATGAAGCAAATAGCAAATAATTTTTATTTTTTACTTCTAATTTTATTTGCATTATAGTATAATGCTTTTGTTGTATGCGAGGGTGGCGGAATTGGCAGACGCGCAGGATTCAGGTTCCTGTGGGCAATGCGCTCGTGTGGGTTCAACTCCCATCTCTCGCACCATGATTTGTACACCGCTTAATAAAGCGGTTTTTTTACTCTTTAATTCTTGTAAAATACCCGGCGGTTACTCCGTCGGGTACATTCCTGTTGCAGCCATATAATCAAAAATTTTTTCTCCATGTTGTTGTTCTTCCTTTTGAATATGGTTGAGAACCTGTCTGATTTTTGGGTCTTTAAATTCGAAAATTCCTGTGTTATAAGTTGAAGAAACATGTTTTTCACTTGCTAACGCATCCGAACACAAATAGCAGTCGTTTTTATTGTACTGTCCTGATACGGCGTTCGTCTGGATTTTTCCGCTTTTCTTTTTTTGTTTTGAGTCCTGACCCTCCGTATTAATATTAGGCACGCTGCCTTTTAATATTTTGTTTATTGTATTAAGATGCTGCTTTTCCATTTTACCTATCTCGGTAAATACCTGCCTTAAGCTTTCGTCGTCGGCATTCGAAGAATATTTTTCGTATTTTTCAACGCAAAGCTGTTCCTGAGCTTTTAAATCGTTAAGAATATTTGTTTCTTTTTGAGTGAGTTTCATTTTTTTGTTACCTCCGAATGTATTTTGTCTTTCTTAATGTAATTTATACATTAATTGTTATTTGTATATAAATTATTCGCAATGCGTAGGAGTTTATTCTGACGTTTTTCTTTTATCGAAAATGTGTTATACTTTATAGAAAAATAGGAGTAGCCGGGTATGAAGACTATTTTGTTCGGTATCGCCATTATTTTATTTGGTATTGCCATGATATTATCTTCAAGCGGAAGCAGTGTTTCTGTAGGTTTGGCAATATCTTTCGCGGGGCTTGTTATTTCTTTTACAGGAGTAATTGCCAAAGACAAAAAAAATGAAAAAGATAAATCATAAAAAAGGTGTAGTATGAAAGCTGTTTTAGTGACAGGAATGCTCGCTTCAGGCAAAAGCATAGCGCTGCGCGTTTTCCAGGATATGGGTTATTATTGCATAGATAATCTTCCTCCTGTCCTTATTAAAAATTTTGTTGAACTTGCCAAACATTCGCAAGCAGGCGCGGAGAATATAGCGCTTGTTATAGATGTGCGCGTCGACAACTATTTTGCGGATATAAAGCCGGCTGTAGAATATTTGAGAGAAAATACGGATTTTAAGATACTGTTTATAGACGCCAGGACAGACGTGCTTATAGCGCGCTATAAAGAATCAAAACGCCGTCATCTTATGTTTGACAATGACAGAATAGAGCAGACAATAAACCGTGAACGTGAAAAATTGTCTTCACTTAAGGCTGCGGCGGATTATATAATAGATACTTCTGACATAAAAGAATCGCAGTTCAAGCAGAAAATGATTGAGCTTTTCAGCGAAGAACCTAATACCAAAAGTATCTTAATCAATATTGCGTCTTTTGGTTTCAAATACGGCATTTTGCGTGACGCGGATACTGTGCTGGATGTGAGATTTCTGCCAAATCCTTATTATATAGATGATTTGCGTGATTTGTGCGGCATGGATGATGAAGTAAAAAAATATATTATGAGCTTTGATGTAAGCAATGCATTTATTGAGAAAGCTTCTGATTTGTTATTGTTTTTGATTCCGCTTTATATCAAGGAAGGCAAAAAACAGCTTATCATCGGTATAGGGTGCACTGGAGGAAGGCACAGATCAGTGTGTATTGCGGAAAGTCTTTCGGACAGGCTGTCTAAAGCAGGATATAGTGTATGCATAGATCACAGAGATATATGTAAGGATGAATATTGATTTATGAACAATTCAGATATGAAAGTCGTTTTGATAGGCGGCGGAACTGGCAATGCAGTGTTATTAAGAGTTTTAAAAAAATATACCGAAAACATAACAGCTATCGTAACTGTCGCCGATGATGGAGGCAGTACGGGCAGTCTTCGCAACGATATGGGGATAGTCGCCATAGGAGATATAAGAAACTGTCTTGTCGCACTGGCGGAAGAAGAAAGCATCATGGCTTCTTTGATGGATCTCAGATTTACGGAAGGCTTTGTGAATAAACAAAGCTTGGGTAATATTATAATAGCCGGTATGAATAAAATATGCGGTAATTTTCCTTTGAGCGTCAAATACATTAGCGAAGTTTTGGCTATAAAAGGTCAGGTGTTGCCTGTAACTACTGACAATATTGTCTTAAGCGCCAAACTGTCGAACGGTAAGGTTATCAATGGGGAATCGAAGATACCTAAATATTGCGCAAAATCGGGGCTTAAAATAGACAGAATTAATTTGATACCCAGGGAGGCGAAAGTTTTCGGCGAATGCGTCGACGCAATAAAAGCTGCCGATATTATCGTATACAGCCCCGGCAGCCTTTATACTTCATTAATTCCCAATCTGCTTGTACAGGGCATGTGCGAAGCTTTGTCACAAACTAAGGCTAAAAGATATTACCTGGCCAATATAATGACTGAAAGTGGCGAGACGACTGATTATACGCTTTCTGACCATGTGAAAGCTATACAAAAACATTCTGAGGGTTATGATGTAATTGATTATGTGGTATATAATGTGGCTGAGATTCCGCAGAATATTCAGCGCAGTTATATGAAAGAAAATGCAGTACCGGTCAAACCTGTAATAGATTATGATCTTATGGAAAAATATGATTTTATAGGTATGGAGTTGGCCGATACCAAAGAGGGGAATGTAAGACATGACAGTGAGTATTTTTGGAAGTATATTTTGAAGTAAAGGAACAACGGCGATATGCATGAAGGAAAATTGACTAATGAACAGCTTGAAAAACTGATTTTCGATAAATTAGATATAACGAGGCAAGAAACAATAACCGGACCCGGTATAGGCAAGGACTGCGCCGTGCTCGATTTTGATGACAACTATATGGTGGTTTCCTCAGATCCAATTACGGGAACGGAGAAAAATATAGGAAAGCTTTGTGTAAATATATGTTTGAATGATATTGCCGCTGCGGGCGCTGAGCCAGTAGCTATAATGGTTACTTGCCTTATACCTCCAAAAGCGAAGATGGAAGAGATAAAAGAAGTTTTGGATGATTTGATCAAAGCCTGCAAAGAAAACGGCGTTGATCTGATAGGAGGACATACGGAGATTAGCTCAGCAGTAAACCGTTTCGTTCTTAACGGTACGGCATTGGGCAAAAAAAACAAAACTTCGGAAGGCGATGTGAAAGACGGTTTTGAGCTTATCATGAGTAAGTCTGCCGGGCTCGAGGGTGTTGGAATAATAGCATCGGAAAAATCAGACGAAATAATAAAAAAGCTCGGCAAGGATGTCTACAGCGAAGCTTTATCTTATTTGGATATGATAAGTGTTGTCAAAGAAGGAAAAATAGGGCGTGAAAACGGCGCTGTTATTATGCACGACGCTACTGAAGGCGGAATATTGGGCGGCGCGTGGGAAATGGCGCAGTTTATAAATATGGGCGTTGAGATTTATTTGGATAATATACCTATAAGTGAAGCGACGCGCAAAATATGCAATCTTTATGATATAGATCCATTAAGGCTGATATCAAGCGGTGTGATGCTGTTTGCTGCCAGCCCTGAAGCTTCGCTGGCGAAAAAACTTTCATGTCATGGCATTGAGGCGACTGTAATAGGTCGTTTTACGGATAAAAAAGATAAAATTATGATTACGGATGGCGAACACTATGTTCTTACGCCTCCCAAAAGTGATGAAATGTATTCAGTATTAGGTTTGAAAAAGGATAGCGTTTATGAGAGTTGACGGTAGAAAAAATGATGAACTGAGACAAGTGAGCATTACTCGTAATTTTACGAAATATGCTCCTGGATCGGTATTGGTTAAATTTGGAGATACAAAAGTTTTATGTACGGCTTTCCCTGAAGAGAAAGTTCCTCAATTTTTACGCGGTACGCAGGAGGGATGGATTACTGCAGAATACAGTATGCTTCCATCTTCTACGCAAACGAGAAAGCCGCGTGATATATCAAGACTTAAGCTTGACTCGCGTTCTGCAGAAATCCAAAGGCTAATAGGTCGTTCTCTCAGAAGCGTTACAGATCTTAAAATGTTGGGAGAGCGCACTGTATGGATAGACTGTGATGTATTGCAGGCGGACGCAGGTACGAGAGTAGCCAGCATTACAGGAGCTTATATTGCGTTGTGCGATGCTGTAAATGATCTTATAAAAAAAGGCATACTCAAAGAAAATCCCGTCACAGACAGTGTGGCAGCAGTGAGCGTAGGCATAGTAGATGGTGAAATGCTTACAGATTTGTGTTATGAAGAAGACAGCCGTGCGCAGGTAGATATGAATGTTGTAATGACGGGGTCGGGCGATATAATCGAACTTCAGCTTACAGGCGAAAAACAGCCTTTAAAACGCAAGGAGCTAGATGCTCTTTTGGAAATGTCCAAAAATGCAATTACAGAAATTATAAAAGTTCAGCTTGAAGCGTTCAGGGATTAGAAGTGGAAAAAATAATTGTTTTAGCAAGCGGTAATGCTCATAAGCTTAAAGAATTAAAAAGAATCCTCAAAGGTTTTACTATTTTAAGTCTCAAAGATATAGGATTCACGGACGAAATTGTTGAGGACGGAACGACATTCGAAGAAAATGCGCTGATAAAAGCGCGTGCCGTTCATAATGCTTGCGGCTATACTGTTATCGCTGATGACAGCGGTATATGTGTAGACTATTTGAACGGCGCTCCAGGCGTATATTCAGCGCGCTTCAGCGGACAAAATGCAACCGATAAATCGAACAACGAAAAGCTTTTAAAATTGCTGAATGGCGTAGAAAACAGACGCGCGGAGTTTGTGAGCGCTGCCGCCGCAGTATTCAGTGACGGAACACAGATTGTTGTGCGTGGAGTAGTTGAAGGCAGTGTTGCTACAGAATATAGGGGAAGCGCTGGATTCGGCTATGATCCTTTGTTTATATGCGATGAAAATCAAAAAACTTATGCACAAATGAGCGAAGATGAAAAAAATTCGCTGAGCCATAGAAAACGCGCTTTTGAAAAGCTTAATGTTATATTGCAGGAGAAAATGAAAGACAAATAAGTCTATTTAAATAAAAAGATAAAGCGGAAACGTTGCATAATGCAGTCTCCGCTTTATTTATACAACAAATTTTATTTTATGATTTCCTTTATAAGCCGCATACATTCATCATCGCTGCCGCAGCATCCGCCGACAATGCTTACGCCGCTGTGGTATATTTGAGCGACTCCTTCTGCGAATACTTTTTTGTCCATCTGATATACGGTTATCCCGTCTTTTTGTATGGGGTTACCCATGTTAGGCTGTGCGAATATGTGAATATCTGTCATATCCTTAAATTCGGTTATTACGGGCAGCATTTCTTCAGGCGTCAACGAGCAGTTTAATCCTGCCGCCGCTGGTTTTGTTTCTGCAATCAAATCTGCAAAATCATTGAAAGATACGCCCATATAAGTTTTTTTATTTTTTCCAAAAGTCATGGAGGCGAATACCGGTTTGTCCGATACTTCTTTTGCTGCGCTCAGCGCCGCTTTTATATCGTTAATATCCGCAAACGTTTCCAGCAGCAAAATATCCGTTTTATCCGATGCGGCTGATATTACTTGTTTGTAGTGCTCTAATGCCTGAGCGTATGTAGTTGTGCCAAAAGGCTCAAGAAGTCCTCCGAACGGACCTATATCCAACGCTGTAAATACATTTGACTCGCTTTCGTTTACAGCGCTTATGAGCAAATCGACTCCGCTTTTTATTAACTGCTGTTTTGTGTAGCCGGAAGTTTTTTCTATTTCCATGCTTACGCCGAATGTGTTCGATGATATAATATCGCATCCTGCATAAATATATTTTTTATAGATATTTGATATTTTATCCGGATCTTCAATATTTACAGCAGCAACCTTTGCAGGTTCTATTCCTGCTGCTATTAATAGAGAACCTGTTGATCCGTCCATTAAAAGATATCCCTGTTTAGTAAGTTTGTCAAATATGCTATTGTGCATTTAAAAATACCCGCCTATTTTCAGAATTAATATCAAAGCGACAATCCAGCAGTATGCTGCAAACCATACTATGTTGCCTTTTTTTACAGTAGCATTGAAAAGTTTTATGGACAAATATCCAACTATTAGTGAAGTTGCGAATCCTGTGAGCATAGCAACCGGATCAGTTTGCGCTATTGCTTGTGCGATATCTTTCAGTTTCAAAACTACGGAACCCAATATCGCCGGAATTGCGAGCAAAAATGAAAATTCCAAAGCCTCTTCTTTTTTCAGTCCCATCACAAGTCCGCCTGTCATAGTAGTTCCTGAACGTGAAAGTCCGGGGAATATTGCGCATGTTTGAAATAATCCTACAATGAAAGAACGTACAGGGCCGAGATTTTCTATGTGACCTTTAGTGCGTTTTGCTATTCTTGAGGAGATTAAAAGTAAAAGCCCTGTTATAACCAGCATGACAGCGATTATTGACAAGGAACCGAAAGCTTCCTCAACGTAATCGGACAGAAAATATCCGGCAATCCCTGTTGGAATTGTTGCAACTATAATATATATGATGTATCTTCTGTATTTGCTTTTGTTAAGGCATGCGCCTTTGAAACGAATCAAGTCCCAAAGCATTAAGAAGAATTCTTTTATCAGATTTATAACGGTTTTGAAATAAGCTGCTACTATTGCTAGAAATGTTCCCAGATGAAGAATAATACTGATTGCGAGATTGTTTTCGGTTATCCCAAAAAATGCGCTTGCAATTGCGAGATGTCCTGAGCTGCTCACTGGCAGAAATTCCGTAAGTCCCTGTACCAGACCTAAGACGAATGCTTCTAAAACGCTCATTCTATATTCCTCCGTTTTTCTATTCGTTGATTATAACATCATTTATATTCATATGAAATCAATTTTACGTTTTTAATTTTTCGTATAATGAATAAACTTCTAAAAACTGTCAATGATAATATCAAAGAAAGCTGTCACATTAAAAAATTTAGCAAATAAAATAATAATGAGCTCCACTTAAGCACTTTCTAAATAAATCACAAAGTTATATTAAACTTAATTCGGAGAGTGATACGATGATTATAAAAAGAGGAGATGTTTATTACGCAGATTTAAGTCCTATTGTGGGCAGCGAGCAGGGAGGAGTGCGTCCTGTTTTGGTCCTTCAAAATGATGTGGGCAACAAGTACAGCCCGACAGTTATTGTTTCGGCGATAACTTCTCAGCTAAACAAAACAAAGCTTCCGACTCACATACCTTTGGAATCAGGTAATGGCCTGAGCAAAGATTCTGTTGTTTTGTTAGAACAGGTTCGCACTATAGACAAACAAAGGCTGAAAGAAAAAATCTGCCATATAGATAATTCCACTATGAGCAAGGTCAATGACGCCCTTTCGATAAGTTTCGGAATGTCGTAAGACAGCCTTATGAATATAATTAAATAAAATGCGGCGCTGCTGTAAGCGCCGTATTTTATTTAATTAAAAAGTTGAAACATCGGCTTTAACGTTATAAAATTATGTTTATGAATAATGAAAATTTTTTCAGTAATAAAGGATGTAAATATTTCCCTTGTCATAAAGGCATAAAATCGGAAGAATTTAATTGCATGTTTTGCTATTGTCCTTTGTATATGCTGGGCGAGAGATGCGGCGGTAATTTTATTTATACGGAAGGCGGAATAAAAGATTGCTCAGGCTGTATTATTCCGCATATCAGAAAAAACTACGATTATATGATGGAACGTCTTAAACAGGTGATTGATGAGACAAGAAGAAAATAATTACGAAAATTATTCGGTTTTCGCGGATTATTATAATCTTTATATATCAATGTTTGATCTTTCGGAGTGGTTTAATTACCTGAAAGAAATAAAAAATAAATTTTCTATTGCAGGCAGGGATATTCTTGACTGTGGCTGCGGCACGGGTATGTTCAGTATTGAATTTGCAAAACTCGGGTATAACGTGACCGCTGTAGATAGTTCGATACAGATGCTTTCAATAGCTGATATGAATACGCGTGAGAAAAATGTCAAAATAAGATTTATAAATGATGAGATTGAAAATTATCTCTCGTTTCAAGATAAATACAGCTTCATATATGCATCTAATGATGTTATAAATTATCTTGATGAGGCTTGTTTACAAAAGATGTTTTTTAATATGTACAATATGATGGAGGCCGGCGCAGTTTTTACGTTTGATATGCTGGGTGCAAATATATCACGCAAACAAAGTTACCGTATAGCCGAAAATACGTATGTTAACTTCAATAGGCGTAGAATAAAAGATGTCCTTTATACGAAGGTTGTCATAAAAGATTCAGGCCGAACCTATGAAGAAAATCATGTGCAGTATTTGTATGGAACTGATAATATTGAAAAATTGGCAGCTAAAGCCGGATTCAGAGATTGTAAGTTTTATGATATACTTACCTTTAACCGGCCGTCATCACGCTGCGGGAAAATACAAATTGTACTTTCAAAAAAATTAAAATAAACTTGACATTGCTGTAACAAACCAATATAATAAACCTTGCCATTTTGACTGTGGTCGCATAGCTCAGCTGGGAGAGCACCTGCCTTACAAGCAGGGGGTCATAGGTTCGAGCCCTATTGCGACCACCATTTTCGAAATAACGCTGGCCCGGTAGTTCAGATGGTTAGAATGCCAGCCTGTCACGCTGGAGGTCGTGGGTTCGAGCCCCATCCGGGTCGCCATATAAGCCTAGGTAGCTCAGTCGGTAGAGCAATGGACTGAAAATCCATGTGTCGATGGTTCGATTCCGTCCCTAGGCACCATAATATTTTTCAAGCGAAAGTGGCTCAGCGGTAGAGCATCGCCTTGCCAAGGCGAGGGTCGCGGGTTCGATTCCCGTCTTTCGCTCCATTTTTTAGATAGCGGCTTTAAAGCCATATTTATATTTTCAGGCGGCATAGCCAAGTGGTAAGGCAAAGGTCTGCAACACCTATACCCCCGGTCCGAGTCCGGGTGCCGCCTCCATTTTTTTAGTTATGCCGAAGTGGCGGAACAGGCAGACGCCCGGGACTTAAAATCCCGTGGGAGTTAAATCCCGTACCGGTTCGACCCCGGTCTTCGGCACCAATTTTAAAACGAGGTTTGGAGCCGAACTAACAGTTTGGGCTCCGGTTTTTTTATATATAAAAATATCATAAAATCCGTATTTTGTTTTTAGAGCAGTTGGTAAGAATACGCCATAAGGATGAATTATATGTTATCGACGAGACTATAATAATGATAGGTTAATTGATTTTATTTGTTGGATTATCGAAGTTTTGTCGGATTTAATATTTAATGTCGAGTTGACTATTCGTATTATCGATTTTTTAATTTTACTGATAAATTAAAGGAGAAATTCTGTGAGAAGAATAACAGCTTCTATTTTATGCGTATTTTGTCTTTGCATGATTTGTTCAAGCTGCGCTGTGACACAGCCGGCATCAAAATATGCGTATGAGGAAAATTGGGCTTATTATGGGATCGGAGAAGACAAAAATGCGGATGTTTTCCTGATCAGTCCAACTTGTACTTTTGATGCAGAGGGCTATAACATGGATATGAATGATGAAACTATACGTGAGAGAACAGTGGGAAGCTTAAATATGGAGCGCGGCATTTATGAAGAATCATGCCGTTTATTCGCACCTTTTTACAGCCAAGCCACTATAGAAACCTATACTATGGATGAGGCGCAGGCGGAAAAGTATTTTGAAATTGCCTATGCGGATGTTGAAGAAGCATTTTTATATTATATGGAAAATGAGAATGATGGCAGGCCGTTAGTTTTGGCCGGTTTTTCACAGGGAGCGCAGATGGCTTTGATGCTAATGGAGAGACTGTATGATAATGCTGAATACGCAGATAATCTTGTCGCAGCCTACATTATTGGTTGGCGCATCACAGAAGATGATCTGAGAGAATATCCTCATCTCGTAATGGCGCAGGAAGAAACCGATACCGGCGTTATCATATCTTTTAACAGTGAGGCGGAAGACGTCAATACTTCTTTGATAGTGCCAGATAAAACAGTGGGTATCAATCCACTTAATTGGATGACAGACAGTACGCCTGCGGACGAGTCTTTGAATTTGGGAGCTTGTTTTACAGGATATGACGGAACGATAATAAAAGAAGAAAATGCATTTTGCGGCGCGTATCTTGACGACGAACGCGGAACGCTTAAAGTGACAGGTATTATCGCTGAAGAATACAGTACAATTCCGGAATATTTTGCGGACGGAGTATATCACATTTATGATTATCAGTTTTTTTACCGCAACCTGCAGCAAAATGTTAATAAAAGAGTAGAAACTTTTCTTAGCGAGCGGAATGCACAGTAATTAAATAGTGATTTAATAAACGGTCGTTGTTGAATTTGTGTTTGACAGCGGCCTGTTTCTTTAAGCTTTTTATCCGGTATTTTTTTATGTTTATTAAGCTTAGTGTATATAATGCAAAATTGAGACTGCCTAAAGCAATTTCACTGCATGGCGCATAATGTGCGAGAATTCGGCTTTGCATATGCGGCTTTATGCGTTGTTCCAACATAAACTTATATTTTTACGCGATACGAAAATTTTAGCTGTTTGATTTTTTTGTTGCAAAATAAAGACAGTGTATGTATAATATTAAAAGTCGGGGATATAGCTCAGTTGGGAGAGCGCTTGAATGGCATTCAAGAGGTCAGGGGTTCGAATCCCCTTATCTCCACCAACAGCTTGATATATGTGATTTTTAATTTCTCTTCACAAGTGTTGTCTTTTGCAATAAGTGGAGTAAGAGTTAAAAATATATACGCCGGTGTGATGGAATTGGCAGACGTGATGGACTCAAAAT
This sequence comes from uncultured Lachnospiraceae bacterium, assembly GCA_944381375.1. Lineage (GTDB taxonomy): Bacteria > Bacillota > Clostridia > Eubacteriales > Anaerofustaceae > CALWKX01. Next base: position 24,675 of record CALWKX010000002.1, on the reverse strand, counting down.
CCATTGGTAGCAATACCGTGTCGGTTCGAGTCCGACCACCGGCACCAAAGCAATATAACCCGAACCAAATCTTCCTTGCTGGAGATGGGTTCGGATTATTCGTTTTTTTGACCGACATAAAACCAAGATACATTTTCGCTTGGTTGATCAAAATCTTTGATTTCATTTAAGAAAGCCGTCCGTTTCCGGTAATAGTGGGCAGCACAGTAGTAGAGGTGGGATGTTTTCGGATGTCAATTTTCTTTTTTGGTACATTAAAAAGTATAAAAAGTTTTTAAGGTTATGAGATTTTACATTACATGTTAAAAATATCCTTCAGTTTGTTTATTTTTAAAAGATTGAAAATATAGCCTACAGGGTGTGTATCAGTTGAAGAAAATTATCTTATTTAATGGCGCAGCGCTATTGTGCGCACATTTGAGGTTGAGAATACCACCTCTATATATTCAGGCATCTTGCGAATGGCGGATTTGATGAGTCTGCAGCCAAATTTAAAAATCAAGGCTCATATTGCTGCGCCTGTTGCTCGACGCCGAAAAGTCCTTCAGGAAATATCACGGCCTGTCTTTGCTTTAATAGAGAGTGGACCGATGTCTGAATCATGCTCTTATTTGTCTTATGATGCTATAAAAGAACTTGCAAGCGAGAAAAACCTATCTTATATGAATGACAGCGTATTGGAAAATTATGCTGAGTATGCACAAGAGTCTGATTTTTAAAGATCTTTTTTAAGAGGCTTCTTATTGAAAGAAGCCTTTTAAATTAAAAATATCATTTTATAAAAACTTTAATATAATGTATTAAATATTTTAATTTTAAAGTGAAAGTATTGCCTTATATATTAATAATGTGTAGAATTGATAAGTGCTGACCAAAAAGTCATAAATCATAAAAGCAATGATAATTGTTGCATTAAGAGAAGAAAAAAATGGAACATATAAAAATTTGCGCTGTAGATATAAGAGACTTTGATCCTGAACAACCTTCCATACGTCAATATTTCCCTCCTGAGCGGTTATGTAAAATTGATGCTTTGGTTAATAAGAATGCTAAAAGGCTTAGCGCAGGAGCTCACCTTGCATTTTCAGTTTTAAGAAACGATGAATTCCCAATATCGGATTATTCTTATACAAAAACAGGTAAGCCGTATATAATAGACAAAAATGCGTATATATCGTTTTCACATTCACATAATTTGGCTATTTGCGCTGTTTCTGACAGTGATATGGCTGTAGATACTGAAAAGATAAGGAATATCAATAAACTGGTTTATAAAACAGTCTTAACCCCAAAAGAGATTCAATCAACAAGCATATCTAATATGACCGATGAATATCTGATTAATAAATGGTGCGTCAAGGAATCTTATCTTAAATTAGCTTCAATAAATGTCCGCAAATACACAATGACAAAGATTCATCAAAGCGGCAATATGGTTTTTGCGAATGATTATATGCCTGCATATCTTAACGAAGTTAGATTGTTCATTGGTGAAGATGAATACTTGATAAAGACAGCTTCATACAGTAAAAAAGGTATTGAGCTGGTTTATTATACCGCTAAGGATGTTTTAAAACATTTGAGAAAAGCTTATGCATAAAATTTTATTAATATTCTCAAATTGTTAAGGAAAAGGCAGCGGTTGTAGTAAAATATACTAAAGGTAAAAATATGTCTGGTAAAAGCGAAAAACAAAAATTAAAATTATTGAGAGTCGGCGTCATTATGCTCGGCCTCCAAATCATATTTTCTATTGGATTTGCTTTGTATGTGTACAATTACGATATTCTTCCGACGCTTCATTTTGCAGTGCTTTGCGGCGGCCTTTTATTGTTATGTTTATTATCTTTTATTTTCTTTTTGGGCAGAACAATAAAAAAATGGAAAAATATAGTCGGCACGATAATCAGCATAATAGCTATTGCCGTTATTGCTGCTGGATTTTATTATATTCATACAACTTTCAGGTATATGGAGAATATGGGTTCCGATGCTTCTCACGAGACAATAAACATAATTGCTCTTAAAGACTCCGGTATAGAAAATATTAACGATATAAAGCAATTGGATGAAACTAATGTAATAGGCGTAAGAGAATTGGTTGATGAAGAAAATACAAGATATGCGCTTGAACAGATATATAACGAAGCGGGAAAAACATTTGATACAAAAAGTTATACTGATTTTAGCGAAATGGTAAATGCGCTAAATGACGGAGAAATTAAACTTATGGTCGTGAACGATAAATACATGGATATGATACTAAATGACCATCCCGATATTTATCAGAATTTGTCTGTTGTGCATACAATACAAAACGAAACTACATCCCAGACTTCTTCTTCGTATGTTACTCAACCGTTTACTGTCTATTTTAGAGGTCTTGATACTCGTGACGGATCCTTTGAGTACGGCAATGCGGACGTAAATATAGTGGCGACAATCAATCCTGTAACGAAACAGATATTGCTGACGAGTGTGCCTCGAGATTATTATGTTGCGCTTTACGCAGATGCGTCGAAAATGGATAAGCTGACGCATGCAGGCGCTTACGGCATGGATTGCAGTATAGAAACATTAGAAGGGCTTTTAGATACGCAGTTGGATTATTATGTAATAGTCAACTTTGAATCAGTAGTTAATATTGTGGATGCGCTTGGGGGAGTTGACGTATATTCCATGTATACATTCGATGCTACAAGAAGTGAACGTACTTTTGAAGTTTATCATTATGAAGAGGGTATGAATACTTTGAATGGCGAACAGGCGCTTTCGTTTGTTCGTGAAAGGTATAATCTTCCTGAAGGGGATAAGGACAGAGGAAAAAATCAGGAAGCATTGATAGCCGGTATAATAAACAAAATAATTTCGCCGTCTATAATTCAGAATTATACGGCGGTTATGGATGCTATAACCAGCAATGTTAGCATGAATATACCTACTGAAATGATCACTGCGCTGATAAAAATGCAGTTGGAAGATATGTCGAGCTGGGATATAGTTTCAACGAGTCTTGATGGATATAGCGATTATTCAACGACGTATTCTTATCCTTCTGAAGAACTATATGTTATGAAACCTTATGAGGATACTGTAACTGAAGCTATACAGAAAATAAATAATATTAAGAATCCGGGACAGTATATACAAAGTGTCATTAAATCCTCGCCAGTATTAGTTCAGTAGATTTTTAATATAAAAGACAGTCTGTTTTATACGGACTGTCTTTTAGTATGATAATAATGCAGTATGTATTTTATATGGTTGTCGAACAAGATATATGCGCGCAGCGCTTGGCATACAGCAAAATAAAGGCAACCGCCTTTATTTTGCTGTATGCGTATAAAAGCGCAATACCTTGCGCTTTTGCTGAAATTAAGAGCCGGCATTCTGCCGGCTCTTAATTTCAGGCGCTGCGCGCCGAGTACGTTGATTTATTTGTAGCTGCAAATTATTTTATCAAATTTAATACTGATATCTTCAATTATAGCGCTTGCTTTTTGTTTGTTTTTCTCCGTCACGGAAAAATAAAGCTTTATTTTGGGTTCCGTACCGGAGGGCCTGATGATTACTGTTGCTGAATCTTCATATTCGAACTTTACCACATCGGATGAAGGCAGGTTGGTAGGCGAAATCTCGCCGTTAATTTCATTTACTGTCTTTCCTGAGATATAGTCTGTGTATGATACTAATTTTTTCCCTCCTGCGTTTGTTATGTGTTTTTTTCGGAAATCATTCATAATCTGTTTCATAAGCGAAAATCCGTCTGCACCCTCGAAAGTGTAGCTTTTTACAGTATCCATGCAGTAACCGTATTTTTCATATAGATTATTAAGCACATCGACCAAATTCATGCCGGTTTGCTTGTAATAACAATACATCTCGCTTATAATTAACGCTGCGTTTACGGCGTCTTTGTCTCTTACATAACTTCCAGTAAGATAACCGTAGCTTTCTTCGAAACCGAAAATGTAATTTTTTTCAAGACCGCTATCTTCAAGCAGACCGATTTGTTCTCCTATGAATTTGAAACCTGTAAGTACATTGATGAGCCTTACTCCGTATTCTCTTGCTATGTTTTCTATAAGACGTGTAGAAACTATAGTCTTTACTGCAACTGGAGAAGCAGGCATTGTGGAATTGTTTGTTCTCTGAGAGCATATATATTCAAACATCAGCAATCCCATTTGATTTCCGCTCAAAAGCTCGTATTCTTCATTAACTCTTACTGCAACCGCGCACCTGTCGCAATCGGGGTCCGTTGCTATCAAAAGGCCGCTTTTTGTTTTCTCGGCCAATATCAATCCGCGTTCTAAGGCTTGTTTTTGTTCGGGATTCGGATATGGGCATGTAGGGAAATTTCCGTTTGCTTCTTTTTGTTCTTCAACAATTTTTATATTATTATATCCATTTTCGTTAAGCGCCCTCATAACGCATTTTAATCCTGCACCGTTAAGGGGCGTGTATACTATTGAAGCGTTTTTATCAATATTTTTATTTATTGCTTGCAACGATACGTTTTTTATGTATTCATCTGTTACTTTATCATCAATTAAATGTATGTAACCTTTATTCAATCCCTCTTCGAACGTAATAATTTTAATGTCATTGAATATATCTGTAGCATTAATATAATCAAGAACATTTTGAGAATCTTCTAAAGTTAGCTGACCGCCGTCGCTGCCGTAAGCTTTATAGCCGTTGTATTCACATGGATTATGGCTTGCCGTTATCATGACGCCGGCGTCTGCTTTCAGATATCTTACTGCAAATGAAAGCGCGGGCGTTGGCATTAATTCTTTGTAAATATATGCATGAATCCCGTTGGCAGCAAATACACAAGCGGTTGTTTTAGCGAAAAGCTTTGATTTAATACGGCTGTCATAAGATATTGCTGCACTCAAACTCGAAGAAGAACCGCGTGCATTTAAATAATTGCTGAAGCCCTGAGTCGTTCTGGCTACTGTGTATATATTCATTCTGTTTGTACCGGCTCCGATTATACCCCTTAAGCCGCCTGTACCGAATTCGAGATCTTTGTAGAATCTTTCTTTTATTTGGTCATAATTATTTTTAATATCATCAAGTTCTTTTATTAAATCAGAATCGATTACTGCATTTTGTTTCCAGCGTTCATATTCATTTTTTATTTGCGTGTCCGAGTACATAAACATAATCCTTTCTTTGAAAATATTATATAATTTAATTCATGTTTGTTCAATTAAAACAACCTGCAAACTCATAAATTGCGTCTGCTTCATAAAATCGTATATTTGTTTAATTAGATGAATTTAATTTTATTATTATTATTTCAGGACGGTTATTGAAACGCAGTGGTATTGCGCTGTTGCCGATTCCTCTGCTTATTATCATAGATGTTTCATTTTTTACATACAAACCTGCATCATATTCGGGGAAAAATCCCTGACCGGGAGCGAACAGCCCTCCGATAAAAGGCAAACGAAATTGTCCTCCGTGAGTATGCCCGCTTAATACAAGATTTATGTTATGCTTTTTATAGATTTCAAAATATTCCGGTCTGTGCGATAGAAGAATGGTATAAGTATTCTGTGATTTCAGTTTGGAAAGATTCGTTTCAATTATACTTTCTATTGAATTGTTCTCATTTGAAAAAAACTCTGGGTCTTTCAATCCTATTATTTGAATAAACGCGCCATTTTGTTCGAACATAACAGCCTCGTTTTCCAGCACGCAAATACCCATTTCTTCCAGCTTTTCCTTCATTTCTATATATTGTGTATACGCCCGGAATTCATGATTTCCTGTCACATAATAACAAGGAGCGATTTCAAGCGCCTGCTCTGCAAAAGATAAAGCGATTTGTACGTCTGTGTGGTTGGAATCAATCAAATCACCCGTTATGACTATAATATCCGGTTTTTCGTTGAGCAATATGTTGATCAGCTCAGCGTTATCAATGCCTATCTGCGTATTATGCAAATCTGAAATATGCGCTATTGAAAATCCATTAAATTCTATGGGTAAATCGTTCGATATTATGGTGAAACGGCTTGTTTGTATAGAAATATTGCCCCATATTATCCAAAAAATTGTTATTAATAAAAATACAGCTATGGCAATAATAAAAACTTTTTTATTTTTTCGTTTATACTGTGGCATAAAATTGTCCTTTTTTTTAATATAACTAAACCATAATCGGAAGATTTTGTTGTGAATAGAATGTATTATTTAAATTTTTATCAATATTGAACCTGTAATTTATTCTATTGTGTATTATAATATATTATTAAATATTTTAGAAAGGCTTATCAAATGCGGGAATTAATAATTGATATTATTTTAGACTCGCTGAAAACAGTTCCATTTTTATATATAGCTTATTTTATTATAGAATTTGCAGAGCATAAAGCAAGCGATCGTTTTATTTTCGCTTTAAAGCGCGGGAAAGCAGCAGGCCCGCTCATTGGGGCTGCCCTCGGATGTGTGCCTCAATGCGGTTTTTCAGTGGCTGCTGCAAACTTGTATTCAGAAAGATTAATCAGTGTAGGCACCTTGATTGCTGTATTTTTATCTACAAGTGATGAAGCAATACCAATTTTGCTGACGCGGCCCGAAGGAATAGACTTTTTATGGAAAATTATTATTTTAAAACTAATAATAGGCGCAGCTATTGGAATGGCAGTTGATTTTATTTTTAAATCAAAGGGTAAAAAAATAAAAGATACCCCTGCAAGCGCATTTCATCCACATGCTTTAGAAAAAGACAGTATAGCTTTAAGCGCATTAAAGCATACTTTAGAAATTTTTATATTTATATTTGCCGTTAATGCCGTTATAGGCGCTGCAATATATTACATAGGCGAGGATAAAATTGCGGCGTTGATGCTTTCCGGAAGTATTATGCAGCCTCTGCTTACCGCTTTGATCGGATTTATACCTAACTGCGCCGCTTCGGTAATATTGGCGGAACTGTTTCTTTCCGGCGGAGTTTCATTTGGTTCTTTGATGTCTGGATTGCTTACAGGCGCAGGTATCGGACTTGCCGTGTTGTTCAGAACAAATAAAAATTATAAAGAGAATTTCTTTATAATTGTCATAATTTATTTATGTTCTTCGATAATCGGGGTAACGATAGACTTGATTATTTAAAAAAGTTACAAAAAAACGCTCAAACTATTGCTTCTTGTTACAAATATGTTACAATAGATGCATGGGTATTAAATTTAAAATACATGAAAATAAGCGTGTTTCAGCTTTAGTATCTTATGTTGCTACACTTTTAATAGTTGCTTTGACGATCGGAGTCTTTGCTCTTATGCGTGTTCAGGCTGCTGATGAGCCTTTAATAAGCGCTTCGCAAACGCAGGACTCCGTAACTTCAAGCATCCCTTCGGGAGTATCAAGACCTGCTTATTTGTTTTATGTAAGCAGAACTCCTCAATATTCAATGGATGATATAATTAATATGGATTTAACGGCTCCAAGCAATGTAACATATGAAGATCTTTGCGCCGTATCACAGCAAGGACTTGTCGGGCTTGAGCAATATTTCATCAATGCTGAAAAAGAATATGGAGTTAACTGCGTTTTTCTGATGTCTATTGCTGCTTTAGAAAGCGGGTGGGGGACATCGCTTTTCAGAGAGAATAATCTATTTGGTTTCGGTCAGTATGACTTTGCTTCTAAAGAAGAATGTATTTATACTGTTGCGAAAGCTCTTTCTGAAAATTATCTGAGTGAAGATGGATCATTTCACTATGGATATACTGTAAGGGATGTTTGGGTTAAGTATGCTACCAGCACGACATGGGGCTATAAAATCGAAAATATAATGTATAATCTGTATAATGGAATAAGAGAAAATAACGTCAGCAACTACACTAATATTCAATAGGTAAAAAGCTCAAATACAGCAAAGCTCTGAGATAAATATCTCAGAGCTTTTTAGCTATGCTATAATATTATCATATATAACCTCAAGCGTATAAATAACGCGTATTTACTTGATTGATGTTACAGGTTTAAATATGTTATATGATTGTTTAATAATAGGGGCCGGCGCCAGCGGTTTATTTTGCGCCGCTTCGTTTAATAAAAAAATCAATGGGTTGATATTGGAAAAAACGTCGCGCGCGGGAACAAAATTGTTAATGAGCGGCAGCGGACATTGCAATATTACACATTCCGGCTCTGTGAAAGATTTTATTAAATGCTATGGAGATAACGGTTCGCTTATAAGAAAATGTCTATATAAATACAGCAATCTAACGCTCATGAATTTCCTTGCAGAAAACGGTATTGCCGTTACATCGTTGGAAGACGGAAGAGTGTTTCCGTCTACAATGTGTTCGCAGGATATTCTTAACATGCTTTTGAAAAGGACTCGCTGCAATGGTTTTAAAATATCATATAAAAACAATGTTTTGAAAATTAAAAGGGTTCAAGAAGGTTTTGAAATTCACACACAAAAAAGTATTTTTTATACAAAGAATCTTATCGTAGCCAGCGGCGGAGCTTCTTATCCGGCTACAGGTTCGGATGCCGCTATGTTTGATGTGCTTAAGCGTGATTTGAATCTCAATATTATAGAGCCGAAGCCTGCGCTGACTCCAATCAAAACAGTCAATTATCATTACGGCGATTTGGCAGGTATTTCATTTAATGATGTAAATGTTTCAATTTGGCGTAACGGATGTAGATTGATAGATATGACAGGTGGGCTTTTATTTACTCACGATTGCTTGTCAGGCCCCGCGATATTGAATATTTCCAAGTATGCGCGTTCTAAGGATATAATCAAAATAAATTATGTACATCCTTTAAAATATGAGGATATTTTTACTTTATTGAAAGAAATCAACCGCAATGACCTATTAAATTTTTTGATTACACGTTTCTCGTTGCCAAAACGCTTTTTAAAGAAAGTAGCGGAAGAATGTAATTTTTCGTATAAAAAAATATCAAAACGTCTTAGCGAAGATACATTAGAAATTGAAAAAGTTGCAGGTTTTGAGAAGGCAATGGTGACAAGTGGGGGAGTTGATCTTGGGAGTATCGATACTGCAAGCATGCAATTAAAAGATGATTCAGGCGTTTTTATAATAGGTGAGGTTTTGGATATTGATGGTATTACCGGTGGATATAATTTGCAATTTGCATATTCTTCAGCAAAAGCTGCTGCTGAAAAGGTTTGTCAATTGATTTAATGTCGGTATGCAAATAATGTGCTGGCGGCAGCCTGCCCGATAAATCGGGCGAGTCCGCTGAAGCGGACTCAGCGCGTTAAGACTTTATGTCTTGACGCGCGGCTGCCGCCTATGCTAAGTCTTTCTTATAGCTTTTGCTTCTTATGAATCTATTACGCTGTAATACGTCCCTTTTCTATTGTTTTGACTATAAAGGCAAAGTATATTATATGAAAAACCCATACTCCTGCCAAAATAATTCTACCGACAGGTACTCTGTGCATAAGAATAAATCCGATGCTCATCAGTAAAGTAACCGTTGCCATGACGCGTATTTTCGTCTTCCACGTCATGCCTTTGCCTTTTATGTAGCTTTCAAGATTGTTTTTGTATAATTTAGTTCCGGTAAACCAATTATGGAGCTTTTCGGAACTCTTTGCGAAACAAAAAGCCGCTAAAAGCAGAAAAGGAAAAGCAGGCAGCAATGGTACAACTGCTCCTACTGCGCCTAAACCTACCCCTATACAGCCCAATGATATATATATTATTTTTTTGAGCTTCATTATATATTCTCCTTTATTCTGTTTTTTTCTTTTTGCGTTTCTATAACATGACGTATAGCCATTATGGGATGATGAAATATTATCCTCGGTCCGGAAAAACGCATAACAATACGAATCTTTTCTCTCATGTCAGGCTTATAGCAATGTGTTTTACAATTGGAACAAAAAGTTTTGGTTTCGATAAACGGACAATTATCGCTTCTTTTTTTTGCATAGTTGTTGAGCCGGAGACATTCTTCGCATAAACCGTTTTTCGTTTTATGAATTTTTTTGCAGTATAATTGAATCATTTGCTCAACAACGGCTTTTTCTCTTTCACTCTTAAGATTCATATCGTTTTTCATTATCATATACTACCGTTTTTAATTATTAGAATATCGTCAGCTATGCGCATAGTCGATTGCCTGTGAGAAACCAAGATCATCGTTTTACCTTTTCGCTGTTTATCTAAAGATTTCAAAATAATTGCTTCATTCAAGCTGTCAAGACTGCTTGTGGGTTCGTCCAGTAGAAGAAACGGTGCATCATGCAGAAATGCCATGGCAAGACCTATGCGTTGTTTTTCGCCTGACGATAAGGTGTCTCCAAGCTCTCCTATATTAGTGTTGTATCCTTTCGGCAAGCTCATTATGAAATCATGTATTGAAGCTTTGCGGCATGCTTGAACCATCTGTTCGAATGTTGCATCCTGGTTAGCTATTTTTAAATTGTTTATTATGCTGTCTCGGAATAAATGTGTTTGCTGTGTTATATAGCTTTCCATTTCTCGGAGATTAACTGTGTTTATATTCTGAATTTTTTCACCTGATATCTTTATATCGCCTTTGTCTACATCCCAAAACCTCATCAAAAGCTTCAGCAATGTAGATTTTCCGCTGCCGCTTTCCCCGATGATGCCAATGATGGAGTGCAATGGTATTTTTATACTCAATTCGTTTAATATTGTATCTTCCTTATATGCAAAAGAAATTTTGTTTGCCTCAGCTCCGCTGAATACGATGTCTCGCATGCCGTTTACTTCTTCTGTTACAGGAGTTTCATCCAAAATGTCCAATACTCTGTTACCAGCGGCAATTGTGTGTTGAAGTGTGCTTCCTAAATTGGCAAGCGCTGTTACCGTTCCGAATGAACTCATAAGCGCTATTACAGATATCAGCGTCCCGTCAAATCCAATTAGTCCGTTTTTATATAAAATGATTGATAAGCTCAGCATCGCAATAATAAAAATCATAATTATTGTATTTGTTGCGGCTGCATTTATGCCTGCCGCGCGTTTCATACGTTTTTCTATTATTGAAAGCTCATCGCTTTTTGCAAGCATTTCTTTTAACCTTTTCTGAGCATTACCGTACTGAAGAGTTTCATTAAGCCCTCGCATGCTTTCAAGTACAAAAGAGCTTAAATCTCCTGCTTTTTCGCGTAATTTAAGACCATTGTCGCCTCCGAGTCGATTCGCAGTCAAAGGTACTATTATGCCAATAACTGCATAAGCAAATAGAGCTAATATTCCCATGCTCCAATGAAAGGCGCCGATAAATATTGACATTGCAGCGCTGTTTAAAACAGCAATCATGATAGGCGATACTGTATGCGCATAGAATACTTCCAAAAGTTCTATGTCGGACGTTATTATTGATATAAGATTTCCTTTATCGCGTCCCTCTAGTTTTGCAGGAGATAACTTCCTTAATGCTTTGAATACTTTGTCGCGAATAAGAGCAAGCAGCTTAAACGCTATATAATGATTCAGCGATTGCTCCGCATATCTTAAAAATCCGCGAGATACGCCAAAAATTCCGATCAACAAAAATATAGAATTCAGGCTTAATGAAAAATCATAATTAAGAATTGTAAGTATGGCATATCCGCCCGCTATTGTAATGAATGAAGCAGAAAGATTCCCGATGAGACCTGTCAGAACGGCTAAAAACATATATCCTGTAAGAGGGCGTATGAGCGTGACAAGCCTGGCCATTACATTAAGTGCGCTTGTGTTATTTACCTTCGTTATTTTTTCCATAGTTAAAATCTTTCCGTTTCCTGCTGTGCAGTCCACAGCTTATAATAAAGCCCTTTATCGGCTAACAGTTTATCGTGCGTGCCGCTTTCCGCTATACAGCCGTTATTGATAACGTATATTTTGTCTGAATTCACAACGTTTGCTAATCTGTGCGAAATAAGAATTACAGTTTTTTCCCTTGCAAGAGAATAAATCTGCTCCATGATGTCATTTTCGCTTTCCATATCTATATTTGATGTTGCTTCGTCAAATATATATAAAGGGCTGTCGTGCAGCAAAGCCCTAGCTAATGCCAGCCTTTGGCGCTGTCCGCCTGAAAGGTTGGAAGCTTTTTCCTCTAAGAGCGTGTCAAGTCCGTTCTGAGTACGCATATAGTCTGCAAGATTTACTTTTTCGAGCGCTTCCCACATCTGAGCATCTGATGCCTTCGGATCAGCCATGAAAAGATTATCCTTTACGCTTCCTTTAAATAAATAACTGTTTTGTCCAACATATGTAATGCAGTTGAGTACGCTGTGTTCGCTGATATCTTTAAGTTCGAGCTTCCCTATCGTTATATGTCCTTCATAGCCTTTGCAGCGTTTTGACAATATAGACGCTATAGTTGATTTGCCGCTTCCGCTTGCTCCGATGATTGCAGTAAAACTATGCTCCGGAAATTCCATACTGATATTTTTGAGTATTTTTCTATCATTGTCATAACAGAAACTCAGATTATCAATCCTAATGTTTTTGTCGTCCTCAACATTCAAAGAAGCCTCATCCTCATGTTCAATGTCTATAAGATTGAAAATTTTTTCACTAGCCGCCATGCCGTTCATCGCAATGTGGAAAAAGCTGCCCAACTGTCGCATAGGTAGAAAGAATTCCGCGCTCAGCAAAATAGTCAGCAAACAACCCATCAACGTTATTTTGCCGTCAGCAAGCAATATGGCTGATAGTATAATGCCAAGTGCGGTTCCGCCGTAAGCGATTAAATCCATTACGGTTATTGAATTCAGCTGCATTACAAGCACTTTCATGGTAATCTTTCTGAACTTTTCCGCTTCATCATTCATGATTTTATTTTTGTATTCATCTGCACGGTAGATTTTTAGCGTGGTAAGTCCTTGCAGATTTTCCAGAAATGTATCTCCTAAGCAGGCGTATTGTCCCCAATATGAGGTTAAAAGTTTTTTCGCTATTGTTTGCACTGCCGCGATTGAAAGCGGAATTAAAGGAACGCAGATGATAAGAATGATTGCAACTGTTAGATTAATGCTGCATAATACGGCAAATAGTGTTACAGGAGCAATAATTGCATAGAAAAGCTGCGGCATATAAGATCCGAAGTAGGTTTCAAGTTGATCTACTCCTTCGACTGCGATTTGAACAGCTTCGGAGGTTTTTATGTTTTGATTGTAAGAAGCGCCTAATTTCAAAAGTTTTGAGTATATGAGCTTTCGCAGCGTTTTTTTGACTTCTTTGGATGATAAATATCCCATATTCGATACGCCGGATATGCATAGAAATCGTATAAATAATGCAGCGGCGGCAATAATCATGCACAAAGATAAATCCAATGCAATATCGCCAATAAAAAGTCCGGACAATATACAGGCAATGCAGAACATGATTGTTATATTCGCCGCTAATGCTATCCATTGAAAAAAAACGTTTAAAGCAATATATTTTTTACTGCCTGGTACAGTATTCAGTAATCTAGTGTTTATCATAAAAACCGCCTGTATTTTTATCGACTGAATTAAAGCGCATATTGGTTAGTCATACCTAACTTGCCGTAAATAAAATAGCATATGCAAAAATCTTTGTCAAGCAGTCAAGAACAGGTTCTTGACTTTAAGCATGGGTTGAATTAAAATTACATATACCCCTTATAGTATACGCGGAGGTTTTATGAAACAGTGTATGGACGCCGAAAACTTGCATCTTCGGCTGAAAAAAATAATCGGGCAAGTGCAGGCTATCGACAGGATGATAGATCAAGATGTGCCATGCGAAGATATATTATCTCAAATAAATGCCGCCAAGTCAGCATTACACAGCGCTGGGCAGGTTGTCCTTGAAGGGCATATCCGCCACTGTGTGCGCGACGGCATAGAACATGGCGACGCAGATAAAACGATAGAAAGCTTTACTAAAGCCGTAAAGCGTTTCGCCAATATATAAAACATAGAGGCCTTGTTGTATATGGATACATCAAAAGATTATATGCCTTTGATTACGTATCGACAGATAAAGAGGCAAAAATCGGTAAGGGCTATTCATAAGGAGCTCAAAAAACAGGAAAGAAAAAGCCGTTTATTTGATTTTCGCACAAAACTTTACAAAGCGGCAAAACTGGATAATGAGCGATTGTTTGATCTGACGGCTGATCAAAAGCAAAGTATCCAAACGGCTCCTTCTGAAAATATAGACCAATTTATTTCACGCATTGAAAACAGCAATGTGATTGGTATGGGCGGAGGCTTTCCTGCCGCAGAAAAGCTGAAGTCTTTTATGTCGCATTGCAAAGGATCCGGAATTCTCATTATCAACGCGGCAGAGTGCGAGCCTGGTCTTTTGCATGATGATTGGCTTATAAGAAATAGACAAGCTGAAATATCTTATGGGATAAATATTCTGAGCCGTCATTTTAAGTTTGAGAAAATATATTTAGCCTCAAAGCAGAATTTAGACACAAGTCTGTTCACGACTGATTCAGATATTATTGCGTATCAATTGGATTATTTTTATCCGGCAGGGCAAGAGCATATTTTAATAAATCAAATTCTCGGCAAACAAATAGACCATAATGCAATTCCAGCTCAGTATGGGATATTGGTTTTTAATGTTCAGACAGTTATCGCCATAGGCAAGGCGGAACAAGGAGAAATAATGTCCTCAAGATATCTGACAGCGGCAAATTTACATACTTCACGTGCCGTTGTTGTAAAAGCTTCATTTGGATCAAACATATTAAAAACATCTGAGGCCGCTCTTGGGAACAAAGCCTCTTATTTGAAAGTGTATGCTGGTCATGGAGCCATGAGCGCTTATAAAGTTGAAAGCGCAGATATAATCAATGCGCAAACAAGTTTTATAGCTTATGCCCAGGCTGTATCATTTGCCGATACCAGCGCTTGTATAGGCTGCGGCACATGTCAGAGAAAATGCCCTGTTCATTTGCCTATAGCGGGATTGATAAAATATGCCGGGTTCGGTCAAAAAATCCCTGAACATATTACACGGGAATGTATTGCCTGCGGCGCTTGCAGTTATTTTTGCAAAGCGGGAATTGATACAAGAAAATATATATTGCGTGGGATGTAAAAACAAGCTGTAAACGATTATTCGCTTACAGCTTTATTTGAAATTATATTAATTGTTCATCACATAAGATTTTTCATAAATCGATCTTGACAACCAATACTTGTATATGTATATTATACATATACCCCTATTAGTACGTGGAGGAGCGTTTATGAAAAATGCTATGGAAAAATTAGAAAATTTTCTTAATTTAGGCGGAATAAAAAAAGATATAACTTTGCTTTTAATTTCAGGCATTGCTCTGTTGATAAGTATATTTGATGTATTTGATCTGCCGTTTGATATGGCGTGGATTGCAATTATTTTGTGCGGCGTACCTATAGTTTTGGAAGCCGTTATAGGGCTGGTTACTGCATTTGATATAAAAGCTGACGTTTTGGTATCTCTGGCGCTGATTGCATCAGTTATAATTGGTGAAAATTTCGCTGCCGGAGAAGTTGCTTTTATTATGCAGTTGGGTTCGCTTCTGGAGGAACTTACTGTAGCCAAAGCGCGGGCCGGAATTGAAAAATTGGTTCATTTGACGCCTCAAACGGCCAGAGTTGTTATTAATGAGTCGGAAAAAATTATAAAGGCCGAAGAAGTTAAGCTCGGCGACATTATAAGAGTTCTTCCGGGAGAAAGCGTCCCTGTGGACGGTGTAATAGTTTACGGTCAGACTTCCATTAATCAAGCGGTTATGACAGGGGAGTCTCTTCCTGTAGATAAAGGAATAGGTGATGAAGTATCGAGCGGAACAGTTAATCAGTTTGGTTCTTTCGATATGAAAGCAACTCGAGTAGGTGAGGACAGTTCCATTCAGCGTATGATTCGTCTTGTTCAATCAGCGGACGCTGGCAAAGCGAAAATCGTAGGAATTGCGGATCGCTG
Organism: uncultured Lachnospiraceae bacterium; assembly: GCA_944381375.1. Taxonomy (GTDB): domain Bacteria; phylum Bacillota; class Clostridia; order Eubacteriales; family Anaerofustaceae; genus CALWKX01. The sequence continues at coordinate 8,743 of CALWKX010000002.1, read as the reverse complement.
GGCTACGTGGATTGTTGTTATTGCTTTGAGCGCCGCTGCTTTGACATGGTTTTTCAGCGGAGAAATAATTCGCGCCGTTACAATACTTGTCGTTTTTTGTCCGTGCGCGCTTGTTTTAGCTACTCCTACCGCTATTATGGCGGCTATAGGTAATGCTACGAAATACGGATTTCTCGTTAAAGAAGGCGATGCATTGGAACGCTTAGCTAAAGTAAAAATCATGACATTTGACAAAACAGGAACTTTGACTTATGGTTTGCCGGAAGTAGTTGCTGTAAAAAGTATTTCAGATAATTATAGCGATGATGAAATATATTCCTTAACTGCTTCAGCCGAATCTCTTTCAGAGCATCCTCTCGGGAAAGCTGTTGTGAAAAGCTATAAAACAAAAGATTCAGAGCTTTTAATTAAACCGGCGCAGTTTCAGATGATTCCAGGACGCGGTGTGGCCGCCTTAGTAGGTGATAAAGAAATTATAGCCGGCAATACGGAGCTGTTTGCCGAAAGGGAAATTTCGGTTGGGGACAAGCTTTTAAAGTCTGCAGAACATTATCTTTCTCAGGGGTGCAGTATAATATATGTGGCTGTGAACAAGAAAGCCGAAGGGTTTATTGCTCTTGCTGATACACTGCGCACAGAAAGTAAAAGCATGTTAAAGCAATTATCAGCTTTGGACGTTGTACCTGTTTTGCTTACGGGGGATCATAATGAAGCCGCCGTTAATATTGCCGGAAAACTCGGGATAGATCAGGTTCATTCCAATTGTTTGCCTGAAGACAAACTAGAGATAATTGATAAATATCAGAAAAATAATCAGCCTGTATGCATGATAGGCGATGGGGTAAACGATGCTCCGGCTTTGAAAAAAGCGGATGTAGGTATAGCTATGGGTGGCGTCGGAAGCGATGTGGCTGTAGATGCGGCCGATATAGCGCTGGTGGACGACGAAGTAAAAAAACTTCCGCATTTGATGTCGCTTGCTAAAAGGATGATGATAACTATAAAATGCAATCTTTCATTTTCAATGGGGCTTAACTTTTTGTCTATTATATTGGCTATAACAGGCGTTTTGAATCCTGTTATTGGGGCATTGGTACATAACGCCGGTTCTGTAGTAGTTATTGTAAATTCAGCGCTTCTGCTTAATTGGAAAAAATCGACTAAAACATAAATTGACAAAGAATAAAAAAGCGAAAGATTATCAATATCTTTCGCCTTTTGTTGTATAAGCGTGTTATATCGATATATTCTTACCGGATTTTTAAGATTGCTGTAAAGACAGTTTAAGGGGGATGACTTGGTTTGGGGCAGAATAAAAGACATAAGTTTATCTTATGTCTTTTGTACATTGAGCAGGGCGGGAATTATAAATATTACCCTTGGCATTAGTCATATAATGTGTTTTGCCAGAAAAATTTTTAAACATTACTAATTAAATCGCGCATCCGCCTTTTGTTTTCAGCCGCGCATATATAAAAACATTGCGCCGTTTTTTACGTTCGTCTCATTAAAGGGTTCCTGTTTAAGATTGGTTGTTATTTTTTTCATTATTTATTTTTACAATTCTTCTATGTCTGCGTATAAAGTAATATGCGAAAAATGCTATTATCGCTATTATAAAGATAATTATAAAGATATGCGTATATTTTTCTAAATAGGGCATTGCTTTTTCCCATGCGTTACCAAGACCCGCGCCTATCAGAATCAACAGGCTGTTCCATACGGCGCTTCCCAAAGCAGTCAGCAGAAGAAATTTTGCGAAGTTCATTTTAGCAAATCCTGCCGGTATTGATATCAAACTTCTTACAATAGGAATACATCTGCATATTAATACGGCCTTGCCTTCGTATCGTATAAACCACTGCTGCGCTTTTTCAACATGATCAGGACGAAGATGAGTGATACGTCCGAATTTTCCTTCCAGCAGCTTTTTTAACCTTTCCGCCTGAAATACTCTTCCAAGCGCATATAAAACTATAGCGCCTGCAACCGAACCGGCAGTTGCAACCAATATTGTTGCAGGAATATTCATGCTTGTTTTTATTGTCAATGCTCCGCCGAATAATAATACTGCTTCAGACGGGATTGGCGGAAAAACATTCTCGATGAATATCAAAAATAGTATGCCTAAATATCCATAGTCGTTCACAAATGAAAGCATCCAATCCTGCATCAATAATACCTCTGTCAAGTAATTTGTACTAATTATAATGTATTGTTATATTATTGCATATAAATACTTTTAAGTAAATTTAAAGTTGATGATTTTTACATAAAATTACAGAGAAAAAATAAACAAAAATAGTTTATAGCTTGCTAAGCATAATAATCAATATTCCGTTTCCGACTTTTATTATCGCATCATCAATCCATTCGTTGCTTACTCCAATAGGAAAAGTATTATTTAAGGTTTCATTGTCAAGAGAATATTTGGTACCCTTAATTGATACATTTTCGCATGTATCGCTCAAGGAAAAAATCGAAAGAGAATACCCTTCTTTCTTAGGAATTGTTAAATAACAGTTACTTATTATATATATTACATTATTGTTATCAAACATTTTAACTTGCGTTCCATGCCTTGCCGCATACGCGCCGGCTTGTATGTTGGCGTAAAAATGATCAAGTCTGCCTCCTAACGCGCAATATAAAACAATATGTTTAAAGCCTTTTGCAATGCAATATCTGATAGCGCTCATAGTGTCGGTATCGTCTTTCTCCTCGGACAGCTTCAGCGTTGGAATATCATTGGGAAGTTCGCCCTTATATGAATCAAAATCACCTATAAGTAAGTCAGGTCTGATATTGTTGATCAAAGCATATTCATATCCCTTATCACATGCTATTATAAAAGACGCTTTTTCTATATTTTCAAAACCTGAATTTGTTCCTCCTGCAATAACAGCGCAAAACTCTTTCATTGTTCCTCCCGACGTTTTTAAAAATAAAGCCCGAAGCAGCGATCATTTTTTCCCCTTATGGCGGTATTATCCGCATCGTTTAAAGAATCAAAGCTTCGGACTGCAAGTAAACGTTTTGAATTAACAAAGCGTAATATAGCACAATATTCAAACGAGAGTCAACAATCAACTACCCAAAACAATACGTAAAAAAGTTCATTAAAAAACGCGCGTATATTCCTGATTTATGAAAAAATTCCTAAGATCCGTTTATCGGTATTTCGAAATGAGTTTGCTGCCTCCGCTATGTCTAAGCATTTATTTTATAATAAGCAAGCGAATATTAAAAGAAGTAAAAATCTTAAAGCGGCCGGCAAATTTAAGATAAGTCCAAATTATTTTTTCCTCGTAAATTCATATAAAGGTACAAAAAGCGCGTGTTGCGAGAGCTGTTTTGAAATATTTTGCAAATTTTCTTCAAATGACATCGAATGCTTAAACGCAGTCTGCTCGCTCATCGTAAAGCAAAAGTACCTGAAAATTTCTGTTGCTTTGCTGTTGAATTAAAAACTGATTCGGGGCCCATGCGCTCATGCATGATGTACAAGATGCACTTCTGTAAACAGTTATGCTTCCGTTATTGGCGTTCATACGAATGAGTATCGTATCATCAATGCGATTATAAATATTTTAATGCTGCAAATGTTTTGATCATTGTTTTCTAAGTGCGGGACGCAAAGGTGCATGCAACTACATCAAAAAAAGATATATTTCCCGGCAAATATCTTGAACAATTAACTGCTTGGCGATGGCAAATCCACCTGTTACAATCCACCGTTCCATATTGCGCGGGTATTATAAAGCAGAAAAAAATAATATATGCCTGGAGTATAATATATCATTAAGTTGTTATACAAATTGTGATTTTATTTTCTGTCAGAAAAGGAATTGAGGTACATAAATATGCGTCAAATTAACCCACAGCATATTAAGAGGCTCGTCCAGCTTATCAACAATAGTCCTTTCTTTTTGTTGATGAACAATTACATTTGCGAGATGCGAGAAGGTTATTGCCGAATGGAGATTAATATGGAAAACAAGCATCTTAATCCTTTTGGAGGTATTCACGGCGGTGTGTATGCCGCTGCACTGGACAGTGTTGCTTACTGGGCAGTTTATTGTAGCCTGGCAGAAGATACGGGTCTCATTACTTTGGATATCAGTGCAAATATGGTTTCGACCGCCAGTTGTGGCAAATTGATTGCAGAGGGTGAACTTATTAAAGTTGGACGTTCTGTGTGTATTGCTAATGCCACTATTAAGGACGAAAACGGTAAGCTGCTGGCTTGTGGTACTTCCAAAATGTTAGTAACATCAAGTATGCAGACAATAAATCAGGCTATCGTTGCGCAGGGCAATGACTCTTTGCCGCCTAAGTTCCTTTAAGACCTTACATATATCTATTGGGTATAATTATGACATGTGTTTATCTATAGAAAAAGAGAAATGTGTAATGACGATCAGAGAGGGGTGGCGGCACTTTGGACTGCCGCCCCTTTCTGTCTGTTGTTATTCTACCGCAATTGAACTGCTAATCATTTCATTGTAGGTGGCAGAAACCACCCTTTACATAGTACATTTCAGTTGGATATAGAAAACTTTATTTAAGATAAATTATCTTCTCTTAATTTTTTATAGATATCCTCCAGGAACACCTGCATAAGTTCGCGCTTCTTTTCGTCGTTGTCCAGCAGCAAGGTGTAGAAATCCTGATTCTGTTCATACCCTGCAATCAAGGCGTCCTGTACTGCGTCAAAATAGGCGAAACGGAAATCTTTCAGAGAGTTGTTCCGTGCGCTGTCACGCAGATGTCCATTTTTCAGCAGGATATCCCGCATTTGCAGAGCAGATTTGGAAGCTACATCCACATCAAAGTTTTTATTATATGTTGCATTGATCTCATCGATGATTTCAGACAACTTCTTTTTAATGGTTTCATCCATGAAAACCTCATTGGGGGTCGGCAGGCTCATCTCCGGCTTGGATTCAATTTCGTGGGTGTTCTCTCCGGTCTTTTTCTGACGGAAGTTAGAAGCAGTGATTTTGTCCGCTATTTCAAAATCATTTCCGCCGCTGCCCACTTCGATTTCTTTGATCAAATACGAGAGGAAATTGTACTTCTTGTGCAGGTCCACGCTTTCAAAGCAGGTGGCTTGAATCAGGAAGCTATAAAACCGCAAAAAACGTTTGATCGCCGCACGAATCTCCAGCTTTTCCGGTTCCGGGTTGCGATTTATAATTTTCAGTGACTTATCCAGCAAAGTCCACATTCGGGCCTTTTCTTTGGCTGTACGCTTGTTCTGGTACAGGTAGCCGTTAAATTCATCGATATCGTCAATATCCAGAAAATTATACTGATCGACCTGGGTTTCCACCGCACGTATATCCGAAGGCGTAATGGTCTGGTTCAGAATCGTCTCGGTATAGAACGGGGCAAAGGATGCTTTAATATCCTCATATTCGTTTTTGAAATCCAGCACAAAAGTCTTTTTATCATAAGGCGCGCAAATACGGTTCAAGCGGGAAAGAGTTTGTACGGCATTTACCCCACGCAGGCGCTTGTCCACATACATGGCGCATAGCTTGGGCTGGTCAAATCCGGTTTGATACTTGTTAGCAACCAATAGCACCTGATAGCTGCTGCTGTCAAACACAGCCGGCAAATTTTCTTCATTAATGCCATTCATCACTGTTTCGGTATACTCTTGCCCGTCCAGAGAAACCTTGCCGGAAAATGCTACCAATGCACGTATACCGGTATAGCCATATTTGGAAATGTAGGCTTCAAATTCATTGCGGTATTTGACTGCCGCCTGCCGTGAAGATGTGACAACCATTGCTTTCGCCTTTCCGCCCAGTTCTTTCATGATGTTATTGCGGAAATGTTCAATAATAATTTCCACTTTCTGCGCTATATTGGTATCATGCAGCTCGATGTACTTGGCGATTTTGCGCTTTGCAGCAATCGTCTCAAGCTCCGGGTCATCTTCAATAGTCTTGTTGATTTCAAAATAGGTCTTATAAGTCACATAGTTTTGCAGCACATCCAGGATAAATCCTTCTTCAATAGCCTGCTTCATGGAATACAGATCAAAGGCAACCTTGTCCCCGTTTTCGTTCAGGCAGCCAAACAGTTGCAAGGTGGTCGATTTTGGAGTTGCTGTGAAAGCGATCATGGAAACATTGGGCTGCTTTCCGCAGCGGTTAATTTCGGCCTCAATTATATCGCTTATGGATTTTTCTTCTTCAGATACATCAACAGGGGAGGGCTCTCTGAGCTTTTGCTCCTCCGAAAGAGCATACGTCACAGCTTCCATAGCTATGCCGGTAGTTGAGGAATGTGCCTCATCGATGATTACAGCAAAGGTCTTGCTTTTCAGCTCCTGCACCAGTTCGTGAATGTACATGAATTTGTGGATGGTAGTCACAATAATTTTTGTATTGCTGTTGAGGGCATCCGCAAGATCTTTGGAAGTGCATTTTTCATCCATGACCTTTATAAGCCCCGCCTTGTGTTCCAAAGACAGTACGGCGTTTTGGAGCTGACGATCCACCACGATACGGTCAGTGATAATGCAGACAGTATCAAAAATGACTTTGTTTTCCCTGTCGTGTAAAGAGGCAAGGCGATGCGCCAGCCATGCAATGGTATTGGTTTTGCCACTGCCTGCCGAGTGCTCAATAAGATAGTTTTTTTCACTGTGGTGCTCCGTCATATCCGCCACCAGCTTGCGCACGGCATTGAACTGATGATACCTGGGGAAAATCAGCGTTTCCTTGGTGACGCGTTTGCCGGTATCAGGGTCTTTCTTGGTTTCTTTTTGTAAAAAAATGATTTTGTCAATCAGATACAGCACGGTATCTTTTTTGAGAATATCCTCCCACATATATGAAACATTTATACCATTTTCATTATGTGGGTTGCCCTTGCCGGAGTGAATACCAAAGCCGCAGCCTTTGTTGAACGGCAGAAAGAAGGAAGATTTTCCTTTCAGATTGGTGCACATATAGACTTCATTCAGATCCATAGCAAAGTGGGCAAGACAGCCCGCCTTGAATTTCAGCAGACGGGTCTTGTAATCCCGCTCAAACTTATACTGACGAATAGCGTCCTCATAATTATGGCCGCTGGTATTGCATTTCAGTTCAAATGTAAAAATAGCGATACCATTAAGGAAAATCACAAGGTCAATGCGTTCGCCCTCTTTGTGACAGACTTCCTCCATTACAGAGAGGACATTCTGCTGATACAGCGCCTCCGCCTTCTGGTTGAAGGTAGTGGCAGGCTTGCGGTACATGAGGGTTAGGGATATGCAATTATCAAACTCCACGCCGTGTTTGAGCACATCCAGCAGACTGCGGTTTTTCTTATTGACCTCATTGTTGATGTAATTGAGGATGGTCTGACGGGTCCTATCGCCATAAAGTTTTTCCAGCCGGACCATCGCCTCATTTTGGGTTGATTCCAAAAAGGAGAACAACAGCTCCACATCCATGCCGTATCCGGGATCGTAAGCGGTTGAAGGGCGCAACTGATAGCCGTTTTCCTCCCGCAGCATTTCCAGTATGTATGCCTGATAATCTGCCCGTTCCTTTAATTGTCCTGCTTTTATAGCCATCTCACTGTGCCTCCTTTACTCGTTTTTTTCCGGTAACATATTCGTAGATGAGAGATTTTTTGTGTTGCTGAATAGTAGAGAGTTGTTCTCTTTTTTTGCATATAATCTCGTCTACTGAATTTGTTGCACAATCAAGATGTTTTACAATGCTTTCTTGTTCCTTTAATGGAGGTAAACAAATTTTAATATTTCCTAGATAAGTATTATTAACTATAGGGACTGTAGTATATAATGCATTATCTTTTATACTATCCATACCGGCTAATAAACTATACGCAATATATTTGCCCATTTTATCATTTTTAGGTTTAATTCCGGTAATTTGCTGATTGCTATAACAGGGTTGCGAGCAAAATCCGACTTTTCCAATCGATGCTATTCCAACAAATAGGACTGAGTTTGTAGGGTAAAATTTGATTTTTTCTCGGTTCACTGTATCTAAATCAATGCTCTTTTCAGCTACTCCTAATTTAATAGATCCATCTAAAAAATCAGAAGGAGTAAACCACTGAATACCATTGTTATCAAAATTAACTCCTTCGTTTCCCGGTGGAGTTGTACCAGTTTGTAATGAAGAGATATCTTTAACTCGCAATACATCCCAATGCGCTGGGATTTCCCCGATCCACTCAATACCACTGTCCTTCACCGGTACAGACTTGTCCAATCCCTTGGATACCGTTTCGGTAATCAAGGCTTTTTTGTATTGCTGTAAAAGCGCAATCTGTTTTTCCAAATCTGCGGCAATACTGTCAATCTGAGCACATTCTTTGTCGAGGAAATCTGCTATAGCTTGCTGTTCTGTAATTTCAGGAAAGTATGCAATAAAATTACCTATTTTTTCCTGAGAAAGAGAAGCCATTACTGTACCATCCTGAGCATACTCTGTGTAACCATTAAATACTGAACTGCTCATCAACCAGAAAAGAAAACGGTTATCAAATTTGTTTTCAAGCGGGCGAATAAGCAATAGATGGCTATTTAAAGAAGCTTTACCTGGCAGCATATCCACGTATGCCATTTTGCCAACTGTGCCATCCTTTGTAACCAGCAAGTCACCTACTTTTAATTGAATTTCAGGTGCTTGATTGTACCGTTCATCTGAAATATGATAGCTTCTATCAAATTGGATCTTACCATTTTCAAAATCTGTGCCAGTTATAA
>CALWKX010000001.1 GCA_944381375.1 uncultured Lachnospiraceae bacterium | reverse complement strand
CTGAAGTCTTCCTATTCTGTCATGCGTTTCAGGATGAGTGGAATATAATGCCTTCATTAACGTACTTTGCGGAATTCCCGTTCCGATTGAATCAAGCGCCACGGCAAGTTCATATCCATATCCTATCTCCATAGCATATTTATCTGCAACATATTCATTTGCTCTAGATGACCACATCAAAAATAACATACAGAACTTTGTCCACAACAAAACTAACACGGAACATATAATGCCAACTATAGAAAAAACACAGCCACAGGTATGTGCTGAATCATCGCGACTAAAAGAAAACAGTGCACCAATAAACGTCAATAGCGCCGACAGCACCTTCATAACAAGAATTACAGAAGCTATGATAAAGTTTCCCCCACCAATCAATAGTTGAATATCGGTATGATGGTTGGCAAGGTGTCCAACTTCATGAGCAACAATTCCTTCTATCATATCATCTGACAGATCAAACAGCCCCTCTGTAACGCAAATGGTGTGTCTGCCCAACGCAAAAGCATTGGGATTGGGATCATACATTACCTTAATATTTATGATCTTAGTCATATCCGGGGTTTTAAATAAAGCCTTATTGTGAACTCTGGCGACAATCGGTACCATACGATTCCTCATATCAACCCTTGTCATCTTTTGCGCACCGGCTAATAGGCATAAAATCCACTCACCAATGGGAGAAAGTGCCACAAAAATTGAAATTGCATAAATAATAAGAATTACTTTCCATGCCTCGGGATGAACAGAATAAAATATTCCTATAACCATAAGGGCATTTAATATAAAGAATATCAGCGTTCCTATATTTGACACCCTAAATATTCGTTTGAATAGACTTACTATGTACACAATCCTACCCTCTTATTCTATCCGAGATTTCCTTCTGAAGAATGGTTCCCTTAAATAACACATAACATCTTCCGATCGAAGCTCACGAAAAATCTCCGATGAGTAAATCGGCTTATTGACTTTATGAATTTCAGTAGTTGCAGAACTATATTTTCTGGGATTTGCAACAACTCCGCCGTTATCAAATACGTTGGCAAACGGATTCAAGCTTTTACGTTTAGTATATGAATAACTTCTTTCTTGAACATCTTTGCTTCCGAAGAACAACGACCAAAATGTCGCATTAGCATCAGAGCCTTGATTAAATATTAAAAACGACTTTATTTTTTCAATAAGTTCGTTGCCATTCTTTCTGACATATTCAGATATATCCTTCATTAAAACATACACAACGCAATCACATTCGGCATTATATCCCAGTAAAGCTTTTGCCACATCGTAATGCATAAAGCCGACATTATCCAGTATGATTGACAGAGGATGTAGCGATACTCTTTCTGCACAGGCATTTACTGCATACAGCATCGCATTTAGAAGCAACTCTCTTCTCTTTTTATCTTCGCGAGCATATCCGCTTAAAATAACTGTATTTCCGTCGGTGAAAATATCTGCACAGCTCTTGTCGCCAGAAAGCACTCCGCATATACCTAAGCTTTCAAGCTGCATCATATATGCTTCTATATCCAAAAAGTCGGAATAAGTTTTTGCATCACTCAAAAATCTGAGTCTTCTCCCCTTTTCAAAAGCGTCTAAAGAAGACGCATTGACCGCCGATATAATGTAATCCGGATCAATTTTAGCAAGCTCTTTCAAGTTATATCGCTTGTCCAAATTGTCGAACGCATCGATTGCATAGTAGTATATTCTATATGCCTTATTGCGCAGCGTATCGCTGATATCAGCCACATTGTCAAAAAGATTGACAATAAACATTGCTTTATCTTCAGGGCAACCGAACGCCGTTAAAATATCCAAATCACTAACCGCAGAAGACAAGCTGATATCATATATTTTTTTACCGAAAGAAACAACCGTTGCTTTAAGTTGCGAAAGCTTATCTTCAGTAACCGCATCCTGAAAAACAACCAGCGTTCTGTTCCTATTCAGTTGATGAGCAACAAGGTCCTTATATACCAAATTATAACCTCTGTTCTCTGTACCTGAAAGCATCATATTCCCTAATGTCTGAGAAATATTATCGCTTTCCGGGCGATTAAACAATCTGCAAATTATATCCATAACAATCCTTAATTCCAATGAATAAAAGATATATTTATTTTTTAAACTTAAATCTCATTGGCGCGGCGTCATAATCTGAAACGGAGATGATTGCCTCACCGCATTTAAGATTTAAAATATCCCAATCTTCAACGACATTTGTTGTTACAATTTCCGATTTAATTCCGTCACTGTAGCTGACGCCTCTTAAATTCAGCCTCTTTCTATTTTTGCCGTAAAGATTCTGAATAAACTCCTTTGTCGCCTTGTCCGTAACACGGAAGGCAACAGATGTTCCGAATGCAGAAAGAATGCTATACGCGCGTTCATATCCGTACGCCTCTATAATCTGCTGAATATTTTGCATCGCAACGATAAATTTAGCGCCAAGGCTTCTTCCGAAGTTGACACCGTTATCTATATGGTAAAGATTCGGTAAAAGCTTAAATTCGTCTATGACATAATAAACATTCCCTTCACTCTTGCTCCTGCACAGAGATTGCTTTATTGCCAAGTCAATGAGTACTTGATAAATAGGCGTCAGAACATTGCCGATACCGAGATCGTATTCAATAAACAGTATCCTGCCACCCTTTTGCTTTATAAATTCCCTTACTGAAAAATCGCCGCTTTGCCTAAAATTGCCGACAAACAATTCATTAGTGACATTGCGGAGCTCTGAATAAACACCTTGGGTCTGCTCGCTACTCTCCCCGCCGTTATAGATATAATCTATAATTCCCTTAAGATCCCTCATACTATTCAACGCCTCTACAACATCGCTTATACTCGCATCGCGCAGATAGGCATACAGCTCAGCATTATTAAGATCTTCCTCCTCGTTCTGAGCAATAATATATGACATTATGCCAAACAGGACATCCTTTGCCGCCTGAGGGAAGAAGGGTGCATTTGATTTTTTTATTTTTTCATCGAATAGCGAATTGACAATTTCAAGGAGATTTTCTTCAACGTGTTCTTTGCCATCAATCAAAACCTCTTTGAATATATTCCAATATACTGTCGCCTTATCGTCCGCACTGATTACGGCATCCTTTCCCTCTCTGTAAAACTCATCCTTGAAGTCACCCTTAGCATCAAAGATAACCATTACATCGTCTTCATTCATAGTGGTCACGAGTTGTCTCAAAAGTTGGAACATTGCAGTTGTTTTTCCTGTACCTATTGTACCAGTGTACAGAATGTGCTTTGTTAGTACGCTGTCAGTTAACGGTATTATACAGCCCTCGCCGACAAAACTAACCGCTGAGCCTTCTCCGTCCGGCATGTTTATTTTTTCTTTTAACGTCAACCCCTCTAATAATTCTGAACTTAGCAACATACTGAACTCCTACGTTTTATTTTAATGTAAAATATTGCGACCTTTCCCCCATATACTTTACCAAAAGATTCTTATTACGTCGTCCGACAAGCTGCCTTTATACCGTCACATTCCATGCCTTCTAGGCTTTTTTATGCCTTTCACGGGCGACAATGATGGCATGCTTTTCTGCTTACTCAACGTCTTACTCTGTGAACTTGTTCCATTTGGCACAGCTAACCTGCCTGCTCGTTGTGCACTCAACGTTTTACTTTCTGCCGTCCCCATATTTTCTTTATTTTCGTGGCTGGGAGTTATGGCACGAGCTTTCTCCATATCCTCCTCAATAGAAGCGTTGTAATCATAGCCTTTGTGTCCTACATCATGATTCAAGTAGCCCTTTGTCAAAGCTTCCACTTGTTTTTTGTCCAAAGGATTGCTTAAACATTTTGCCTCTATTGTCGGCTTATATCTACCGAAACTATGCATAACACCTGTTTTATAGTCATAAAAGCCGTTAGTATTGTTTTTAAAATTTCCGCCGTGCGCAGCCAGATGTTCCTTTCTGTTCAGAAACTGGATATTTTCGGCATCCCCGGCCCGTGAATTATGACCGTCCACTGACTTCATGTGATGTCCTTCATAACCTTTAGCCTTGCCTGTTAATAAAATCTGACGCTGCTCTTTCGGACTCCAGTCGCGCGTACCCGAACCGTTTAAGACCAATTCCTTTTCTTTATTCCACGCATTGACATCAGCCTTTCTGCGTTCATATCCAATGCTCGATGCCATTTTATTTATACCCCAACTTTATTCCGAGGGGCTTCAAATCGCCATCACCGATAAGCTGCACAGCCGCATCGA